>JANOHQ010000438.1:0-7900 GCA_031406595.1 Chitinophagaceae bacterium | reverse complement strand
GGAAAGGAGAAAGCAGTATTTATGCCCAGCGGCACCATGGCCAATCAATTGGCGATCGCGGTACTCAGCGGGGAGAACACCAAGATATTTGTCCAGGATACCAGTCATGTGTACCGGGATGAAGCAGATGCTGCGCAATCCGTTTTTCAAAAAAGATTGATGCCCCTTGCAAAAGGAGAAACTTATTTTACGGCTGAAATGCTGAAACAGGGAGTTGAATCATTAAAGGAACAGGAAGTATTTGCGAGTGGTGTCGGCGCGGTATCGATAGAGAACCCGGTACGTCGAACGGATGGAAGAATGATACCCATTGCGGAGATCCGGAGGATAAGCGAATATTGTCGCAGCAATAATATCAAACTCCATCTCGACGGGGCCAGGATCTATATGGCAGCAGCCTGGTCGGGTACCAGCATAAAGGAGTACTCATCTTATTTTGATACTGTTTATATTTCCCTCTACAAATATCTCGGCGCATCGGCGGGGGCTGTTCTTTGCGGGGAAAAGAAGATCATGGATAAAATGCCGCACCTGGTGAAGATCCATGGCGGCTCAATGTATGGAAACTGGACCAATGCCGCCATGGCTTTAAGCCGGCTGGACGGAATAGAACAGCGATTGGCAGACTCGATAAAAAGAGCGGAGGAAGTGTTTGCGGCCCTGAACGCGATTCCCGGTGTAAAAGTTAGCCCGCTGGATGGCGGCACTAATATTTATTCCCTGCAACTCCCCGGAAATATTGACCTAAAAAAATTAAACGAAGTGTTAACCAAACAATATATGATCAGGATACCCCGTCCTGATGATAAGAACCAGGCATTGATAACGGTAAACGAAACCCTGCTGGTAAGGAATGCATCCTATGTAGTGGAAGCTTTTAAAAATGCGTTGAAAGCGGCGGGAGGATAAGGGAATCAGCAGCTATCTCGCATAGAATATCCACTAATTTACCCGGCTGGCTGAAGAAAGGCGAATGGCTGGTATCCATGCGGTACACTTTTTTGCAGGGAGTTTCCGTGTACATCTTTTGCTGTATAAAAGGAGTAACGGCTTTATCCTGTGAACATTCAATATAATACCGGGGAACAAGGCCAAAATTCTCTTCTGTTAATTGCAAGGGAGTAATACCGGATTCTACTGGTTCATGGCTTAATAAAAGCTTTGCCATCTCAATGATCGTTTCATCGCAATCGTGGTATAATCCTTCTTTGTAGATCACCGGGTCCAATACATGCGCTTTGAGTTCAGGGAATTGGGTAACATAGGGTCTGAGCAGCCCTTCTGTGTCCTGCAAGGAGTATTCCCGTTGCGTCTTTCCGTTGGGAATAAGATAGGCAGCCAGGTAAACCAGCTTTTCGATCTTACCCGGGCGCCATTCTGCCGCCTGTGAGATCATAATACCATTTTTGCTGTGACCCACTAATATTACTTGTCCTTCGACAGTGTCAATTAACCGGCAGAGTTTCCCGACAGTAGTTTGCATCGTCACTTCCCGGACAGGTGTTTTATCCCTGCCCATTCCCGGCAGGTCGACAGCGATGGTACGATGACCCGCTTTCTCCAGTAACGGGATCACCCGGTGCCAGTTCCATGCATTATGCCACGACCCATGAATCAGGATGAATGTTTTCATTATATAATTTTTTGTAAAAATGTTGTAAACGTTGCAGGATAGCAACCCGTTACTTGCGGATTTGTTATTCTCCGAACTGCTGCGCAGCTTCCCATCCCAGTATGGCCGTTTTCCTGTTGCTGCCCCAGTGATAATCACCGGTAACACCCGTTGATCGGATGACCCTGTGACAGGGGATCAGGTACGCAACTGGATTATTGCCAATCGCAGTACCTACAGCCCTTGATGAACCGGGTTGGTGGATCGATGCAGCAATAGCACCATAAGAACCTGCGGCTGCAAAAGGTATCTGCAACAGCGATTGCCATACTTTTAACTGGAAGGGTGTTCCTTTCAAATGCAATTTCACCTGCGGCAGGTTATTCCAGTCATTGGTGAAGATGGTCAATGCATCCTGCTGGAAGAAATCTGTTTTTTGTACAAACCGTGCATTGGGGAAGACGGATTGAAGCGGCTCAATACCGCGGTCGTTTTTTTTAGTAAAAGATAAATGGCAGATGCCCCTGCTGGTGGAGGCAATCAGTATGTCGCCAAAAGGAGAGCTGGCATGACTATAATAAATAGTGAGGCTATCTCCTCCATTTTTATACTCACCCGGTGTCATCCCTTCAATGCTGATAAACAGGTCATGCAGGCGGCTGGTTCCGGACAACCCGGTTTCAAAACTGGTATCGGCCAGCGATAGATTCTTTGTAAGCAAATGCTTCGCATGTTCGATACTGGTATACTGCAGAAATTTCTTAGGGCTGATCCCTGCCCATGTTTTGAACATCCGTTGAAAATGAAAAGGACTGAGATGCACCTGTTTGGCCACTTTATCCAGGTCGGGCTGTTCTTTGAAATTCTCGCGGATAAATTTTATAGCCGACTCTATTTTGTAATAATCCTGGTTCATGGTGTAAAAATAGACCCAGGTTTTTAGCCCACCGACCCGGTTCTTGCTGAATTAAGATATAAAAAAACCTCCTGTTCACGGCAGGAGGTTTTCGTTAATCAACCGGGTTGACCGGTAACAGCTTTATCATTTGGTTTTCCTGATCGCTATATCCTGTACAAAACGGGTATGCCTGTTCACTTCAAAGCTAACAGAACGCTTGTTGTCTGCACAGTAGATCTCGAAACGCAGGCTTTGATCACCGATCTCATCAGTGTTGAGCTGGAATCTTTTTGTGAATTGCTCACCGCGGGCAGTCTCCCTGTACAATACACTGCCGGATTCATCAAGGACTGTGATGATGAAATCATTTTGTTCAGTGTTACCGGAAAAATTGAGATGGAAAACTGGTTGCTCATTGATAAATCCGGCAAATTTCATTTCTACGGGTACTGCGGTATCTCCGGGATTTGGGTCAGCGGCGACAGCGGACAGCGAAAAGGCTGCAAAGAATACAAAAGTGATGAGTCGGTTGGATAAAAAGTTCTTTTTCATGTTTTATATTTTAAGGGTTAATGAACAATGTTTATGTTCATACGGATCACAATCGATCATACAGGCGGCAAACGTTAGAAAAGGGGGCAATGCAGGGCAAGTGCAGTTTGTAAAACGGATCCCGGTAATTACCGGTTAATGACAAGCAAGAATTGCTTTGATGGAGTAAAACTAAGCCGGCAAAATGGGTTGTGCAACCCAACTTATACGTCTTACCCGCATGGCCAGCCCAGCCGGAGTACCACTAATCGACTAATAGTCAATAGTTTTGCAAGAAAATATTGCATGATACCCAACCCTCTATCCAGCCTGAATTGCGTTATCTCCAGCCCGAATTGGGTTATCCTGAGCTGTTTCAATGACAGGTTTGCAGTTTTATCGTTTCATTTGGCGAGCTAACTGGCTGATAATCAGAAATGGTACTTTCGTGTTAGGAAATTACTTATAGCTGGATTTGGCAGGGTGCAGAAAAATATTATCTTCAGCCGGTTCGGGGTTATGCCGGATTGGCATAACTGCTTTTCACTCAACTAAATGGCGGGGAATTTGTTAATGATTAATACAGGCTCAGAACCAGTCAGGCAATGAACCGAAAAAAGGAGAATTAAAATGGCATTTAAGAAAGATGATGTAATTATTATTGAACCGAAAGAGATTTTCGTCGGAAAGAAAGACGCTCCGGTTACACTTATTGAATTTGGCGAATATGAAAGCGAGGACTGCGCCAAGGCCAATGAGATCGTAAAGCAATTGCTGGAAGAATATGATGGAAAAATAAGATTCCAGTTCCGGCACTTCCCGCTCACCCTGATCCACCAGCGTAGTCTCAAAGCGAGCGAGTCTGCTGTGGCTGCGGGGCAGGAAGGGAAATTCTGGGAGATGCACAACGTATTGTTTGCAAACCGTCGCACACTTGGAACAACCAGTTTGAAACTGCATTCCAAAGAAGCGGGTGTAAAGAACAAGAAGTTTCTGGATGAACTGGTGAACGGTGTATATGGATGGCAGGTGCAGGATGATATTAAGGAAGGGCATAACCGCGGTGTAAAAGAACTCCCGGCTTTCTTTATCAATGATGTTCCCCTTGGATTGAAACCCACTTATGCCAACATCAGCGCAGCTCTCGACGCAGCATTGAAGAAGGGCAAAAGCAAGACAGCCGCAAAAAAACCGGCGGTCAAAGCAAAACAAAGAGCATAACCGTTAAGGAAAAAATAAACAGATCCCGTTTAACGACGGGATTTTTTTATGGGCTGAAGTAGGCGTAAATAATAAGCCCTTCCCGTGTGTACGGGAAGGGCTTTATCATTAATGGAGTTGCTTATTACCAGCGGTTGTTGCTCGAGTTCGAATTTGAATTCGAGTTTGAATTCGAATAAGCAGGACGTGCAGGCCTTTCTTCTTTAGGTCTTGCAACGTTTACTTTGATAGAACGACCATCAACAGTAGCGCCATCCAGTTCAGCTATCGCTTTCTGGGCAGCAGCATCGTCGCTCATTTCCACGAAACCAAAGCCTTTGCTACGGTTTGTGTATTTGTCCATAATAACTTTTGCAGAAGTAACTTCTCCGTACTCGGCAAAATAACTTTTCAGGTCTTCATCCACAACGGCGAAGCTCAGGTTTGAAACATAAATGTTCATGTAAAATAAAAAATTAACTTTTAAAAATGCTTGAGAATAAATGCAAGGGGTAAAGAAGACTAACTATTAGCAGAAATGCGTAGCAGAAAAAATCGTTCACTTACAAAATTGCTCTATCGCTCAAATTAACAGGGCAAAGATAAGGCATCCCGGTCAAATGACAGGTTTTATTTTGTTAGGTTATTATTAATTGATAACAGGAGGTTCGGTGTTGAACTGGTTACTGTTGTCCTCTTTTTTACGGATGCCAAAGCTGTAGCGGAGGTTGATGCCAAAGCGACGGGTGTCGGACTGGCGGTAGCCATTTGCCATCACTGATCCCTGGTTCATCGTGAAGTTGTTCTTATTGGTGGCAAACATATCACTGAGACTGGCGGTGACCACCAGTTTTTCTTTAAAAAATCTTCGGTTGATACTGGCATTTAGCGCACCAAATGTGGTGAGTTCATAAAATTGCTGCTGGCCTTTTAAACGCAGGAACCCGTTCAGGGTGATAACAGATCGTTTGTCTACTTTAAACGTCTGGTACGTAAAAAAGGTCCATGTTCCTTTTTTAAAAGAGAGTGGCTTGTTCTCGTAAATACCCTGGTAGAAATTATGATTGTATTGGGCGCCGAGCACAAAGAAATAGCGGCCGCCGGGCGGTAAAGCACCCAGGGCCCTGAAATACCACTCCTTGTTTTTCCCCAGGTTATCATAGGTCCGGAATGCCTGTTTATTACTGGTATCCGACTGGTAGATCACGTTGGTGAAAATATCTTTTGTATCGTTGACCCCGATCGCCAGGATCGGTCTTTCATCCACACTTATATTCGCCTCATAATTCTGAGTGAACTGCGGACGAAGAGAAGGATTGCCGGTTTCTGTCATGAACTCATCCACGTAACGACGGAAAGGGTTCAACTGGTCGTATGAAGGACGACGGATACTGCGACGGTAAACGAGATAGGCACGGAGATCATAACCGGCGATCTTCATCAGGTTCTTGCTAAGATATATGTATGGGAAAAGGTCAGTTCTGTGAATGGCGAAAGAGGTATCACCGGGGATGAATTGCCTTCCCTTGATATTCGTATTCTCCAGGCGGGTTCCGAATTTAACCACGAAATCTTTTCCCAATGTTTTTGCACCCTGGAGATAAAGGGAGTTGATATTTTCATTGTACCTGAACGTGTTTGTACGGCTGGCATCTTTTGTACGAATACCATTTATCTCCCTGAAATAATTGGTGACATTTTGAAAATGGTGAAGCGTTGCCTGTAACCCTCCCTCAAAAGTGAACCTATCTTTCATTTTTAATTTAAGATCTGTACGGGCGGTAAAATAATCCCGGTTGCTGGAAGCGCTGCCATCGCCGGATGAAGGAGGGAAGGCAGGTAAATAGTAATCCGTGGCAAAAAGCTGGTTCGACTTGCTGGTCTGGTGGGTAAAATAGGTATCATTGGTCCACTCTGATCCAAGACTGTCTATTTTGTATTTTGATTCAAATCCGCTGCCCAATGATAGTGAGTGACCGTTATTATGAACACTGTTAAGACTGTTGCTCAACAAAGCATCATTACTGGTCTTCCGGATACGGTTCTTGTTTTCCGAACGATTCCGGTAGTCGTTATAACTGATATTACCATCGTAGGTGATATCCCATTTCTTTCCCAGTTCCCAGGTAGTACCAAAAGAGCTATAAAAATTAGCAGCAGGGTATTTGGTAAGCGCATCCTGGCTGAGTACGGAATCCACGGCAAAAAACCTATCGGTAGTAAGCCTTTCGTAACTGTTGCGTTTGCCCACATTCAAATTGAGATACGATGTTTTTTTACCAGTGTTATTATTCAGGCTGAGCCCGATAAATTGATTGCCATACACTCCTTGTTGAAAACCGCCATTGATACTCCCTGTCAGCCCGATCTTAACCCCTTTCTTCAACACCACGTTCACTACACCACCGCTGGAAGAAGCTTCATATTTTGCCGAGGGTGTTTTTATGATCTCGATCTGTGAAATGGAATTAGGCGGAAGATTTTTGAGCATGGTGGCGATATCCGCAGCACTCATCTTCATGTCCCGTCCATTGATCTGTACCGTGGCTGGTGTCATGCTGCTGATATAAATATTACCGTCCTGGTCTACAAACAAGCCCGGCGTTTTCTCGATCACTTCATAGCCGTTGGTAGAAGCGTCTACCAGGTTGGTGGGATCAATGATCAATTTGTCATCCTCCTGTTTCATCAGAGGTTTTTTGGAGGTCACAACAGCCGTTTCCAGGATTTTGCCAAATGGTTCAGCAGTAAAACTAAAAACAGATTTGTTACCGGTGATATTGATACCTTTTTCAATCAGCTGGTAACCCACGGCAGTTACGGACACCGCATACTGGTTGCCCTTTACAAGATTGAATACGGCTTTGCCACTGCTGTCGGCAACCTTTGTCATTCGTTGTGTACTGTCGAGCCTGTTGCTTACTGTAATGGATGCATAGCCTATCCCTTCATTTTTTTGGTTGATGATCCTGATCGAAACGGGAATATCCTGTGATTGTACCGCAGACGAGAGTAAAAATAAACTTATAAAAAAAGTCTGCAGGTGCTTGGCTAAATGCATAATGGTTCTTTTACAAAGGCTGGTTTGTGGAATATTCTCCCCGGTTATTGTTTTCCCGGCAGGCGAAAATATTTATTCTTGTCTGAATAACATAGTGGCTTGATAATTGGCCTTCATAAAGAAACGATAAAATATGAAGAAGTTAATTGCATTAGTATCATCCGCAGGTGTAATGTGTGCCATGGTCTGGGGTTGCTCCGAATCCAAGGGCCGGTATATGGACCTGTCCACCGGGAAAACCATCGAAATAGAGAAAGACGATAAGACCGGCTTTATGGTCAATGAAGCAACAAAGGAGCCTGTCTATATTTATGTTGACACAAAGAAAAATGACACGATCTATGGAAAGACAGGGGAAGTGATCAACGGACATGTTGTATACGAGGATAATAAATACGTATTTGACGGAGATGAAAAATTGAAACTGAGTGACGAGGTAAAGTACAAAGACGATGACTACAAAATGAAGGTAGAAAGTGACGGTGATGTCAAAATTAAAAATGGTGACAAGAAAGTAAAGATCGATGACGGCGAAAGGAAAGTGAAGAATGATTAAACCTTACGGTTGTCCTACACAGGAATACAGGAATAAAGGCCC
>JANOHQ010000435.1:0-4717 GCA_031406595.1 Chitinophagaceae bacterium | reverse complement strand
TAGGCGACCCAGAATTTCGACCCGTCTTTCAGAGAAGGCATTACATCCTTTAAGATCCCGTTCAACTGGTTTTCGCTGACAGCGAATACCAACGCAAAATCAATCTTCCGGCTTTTCAGCAGCGGAGTCATGTTTTTGGCGAAGGAAAGTTTGTTGAATTGTTTCTCGATAGATGAAGGCAAACCCTGGATTAAAAGATTCTTTTCGTCTGCCAGTTGTAACTTTTCAAAAACAGTTTGTGACATACTTAGAAGAAATTTAATTGTTTCCGCCAGTTTATCCCGGTTCGGGGGCGTAAAATGACAGAGTTCTCATAGCAGGGATGGCAAAGGTAAGGATTTTACGGGGTAGTTTCTGCATAAAACCAAAGAAAAATCCCGTCTGGAGTGCATTTAGACGGGATAGTAGTAAGAAATACGTCCTTATATTCAATTATTTACCCATTGGTTTATAATACTGTAAGGCTTCCGGCATATACTTTTTCAACTGGGCGATCCTCCGTCCCTCTGTAGGGTGAGTGCTGAGAAATTCCGGGGGTTTTTGGCCATTACTTGCTTTTTCCATTCTTTCCCAGAGCCCTATCGCTTCCTGGGGATTATATCCGGCACGTGCCGTAAAAATGAGTCCATAACGATCTGCTTCCAGTTCATGGTTACGGGAAAAAGGTAATAAGATACCAACCTGTGTACCTGCTCCATAAGCGCCGAGGAAAAGATTTTGGGTTTCTGCCGGTTTGTTGGCCACTGCAACGGATAATGCGACCCCTCCTAATTGCTGCAAAAGCCCCTGGCTCATCCGTTGATTACCATGCTGCAACAATGCATGTGAGACTTCATGTCCCATAACTGCTGCGAGGGCGGCTTCATTTTGTGTAATAGGCAGGATACCAGTATAGATGACGATCTTACCACCTGGCATACACCAGGCATTTGCAGCTTTATCATCTATCAGGTTATATTCCCAGTTGAATCCTTTCAATGCGTCCGTCTTGCCTATTTCTGCATAATGCGCTTCCACAGCACGGGTAACACGTTGACCGACCCGCCGGATCATCTCTGCATCACGGTTGTTGCTGGATTGAACAACTTTATTGCTCGACAAAAATTGCTGGTATTGCTGGGTTGCCATCGACTGCAATTCAGATTCCGGCAGCAGGGTTAGCTGGCTTTTATTGGTCAATGCGTTCTTGGAACAGGATACCAAAAAAGCCGCAAGGACAAAAACCGAAGTGATTTTTTGTAACATGAGTTTTTATTTTACTGATAATATTCAATCATTATACCAAGTTGAGCCTGGTAAAATGATTTTTCCTGTTTTAAGGTACAATTTTTCCGGATTAGTCCTGCTGGCTGGCTGCATCGCGGCGACGCTGGCGGCGTCGATCCCGGCTTTTGAGGATAGGCACTTTGCTTTCGTTGCCTTTCAGGAGTCGCCCGATATTCTTCTGGTGCGTGAGCAACACCATCAGTGCCACCGCGATCGCGAAGATCCGGTAAGCAGGGTTGTCAACGTTAAAGATCACCAGGATAAAAATGGGAAAGGCAATACTTGCCAGTATCGAGCTTAATGAAACAAATCTTGTAAGATAAAGCACGGCGATAAAAATGCCGACACAGCCCAACGCTGTCCAGGGAGATATTCCTAATACCAGGCCGAACAAGGTTGCCACGCCTTTACCACCGCGAAAGTCGGCCCATATCGGGAAGATATGTCCTACCACTGCTGCCAGACCCAGTCCAGTCTGCAGGTTTTGAAGATTGGTCTCGCTGTCTGCATACTCCGGAAGAAGAAAAGCCAGTTTCACCGCGAGGATACCTTTGAGCATGTCGGCGATCATTACGATCGTTCCCCATTTAGGGCCCAGCACCCGATAGGTATTGGTAGCGCCGGCATTACCACTGCCGTAGTCGCGGATGTCTATATCAAAAAAATGCTGGCTGACCCACACGGATGTAGGAATGCTGCCAATCAGGTATGCGAGAACTATTAATAAAATCTCGTTCATAATGGTATGCGAAACTTGAAGCATTCTGCGAAACTTCAAGTTTAGCAGAACAGCAAAAATAAGACAAAAATGAAAGTAGTAACACTAAATTAATCAGAAATCAACAGGGGATTAACGGGTAAACCGTAATGCGATCCAGTTGTTCCTCGTTTGTTTTACGATGAATACCAGCGGGAAATTACTGGCAGTCATTAAAATATCATTTTCATCCTCTTTCAGCAAGCCACTCAGCAAAATGGTACCATTGGGGGATAATTGACCTGCCAATGAGGAAAAATTTCCCTGTATTACATTTTTGTTGATATTGGCGAGAATGATATCATACTGTTGACCAGGGATGATACTATCTGCTTTGATGACGTTCACTTTTGAACAGCTATTTCTTTGAAGGTTCTCCACCGTGTTTTCGATACTCCAGTCATCATTATCCACGGCCGTTACCGCAGCAGCACCGAGCTTTTCTGCCAGGATGGACAATACACCCGTGCCTGTACCAAAATCGAAAACGGTTTTACCGGTGAAATCAATTTGCCGCATTTGTTGTATCATCAAATAAGTGGTGGCATGGTGACCGGTTCCAAAGCTCATCTTCGGGGTGATGATGATCTCCTGTTCCACTCCTTTTACGGGTTCATGAAAATCGGCCCGGATGGCGACGAAGTCATCGACTACGACCGGTTGAAAACTGGATTCCCAGGCGGCGTTCCAGTTGGTTTCTTTGATGACGGATTTAGTGAAGGGAAACCCATGGCTTTTCGCTATTTCATTTAAAACGTTTTCATCAAAGTCCTTCGCCGGAATAAATGCCTTGAGTATTTTATCCTTTTGCTCAAACCCGTCATAAGCGACTTCTGCAAGCTGCGCAATGAGAATTTCCTGTTGCCCGGAGGCAAGATCATCAAAAGCTATGCAAATAAAATTATTCATCAGGTTCTATACTAAAAAAATAGCCTCACAATGATGAGGCTATTGATATTATCAGAGTCCAAAGCTCCGCCAGCTGGCGGATTTCGGATTTAATTATTCCCTTGTGGTGGTGTTTCCTCCTGTCTTGCTTGTTGTCCACCCTGCCCCTGTCCGTCAGGTTTTGGCATCAGGATCTTTCTCGACAATTTAAATTTACCGGATTTAGGATCTGTTCCGATCAGCTTCACTTTCATGATATCTCCTTCGTGTACCAATCCTTCCAGTGTTTCCAGGCGTTTCCAGCTTACTTCGCTGATATGCACCAGACCTTGTTTACCGGGCATGAATTCAACAAATGCACCGAATGGCATGATCGATTTCACCGTTGCCTCGTACACATCACCTACTGATGGAACAGCCGTAATACCTTTGATCCAGGAAACAGCTTTGTCAACACCTTCTTTCTTCGTACCAAAGATGCTGATCTCACCCATATTGTTCTTTTCCTCAAGGTTGATCGTGGTGGCAGTCTCCCGTTGAATTTCCTGTATCACTTTACCACCTGGCCCGATGACAGCGCCGATGAATTCTTTATCGATGAACAGTTTCACCATTCGTGGTGCATGTGGCTTCACATCGCTGCGGGCGGCAGGCATCGCTTCGTACATCGCATCGAGGATATGCAACCGTCCTTCTTTAGCCTGTGCAAGCGCTTTACGCATCACATCCATACTTAACCCGTCTACTTTGATATCCATCTGTACACCGCAGATACCTTCACGGGTTCCGGTTACTTTAAAGTCCATATCACCAAGATGATCTTCATCACCCAGGATATCGGTCAGTACAGCGAACTGTCCTTCCTTGCTGATCAATCCCATCGCTACACCAGAAACGTGTTTAGGAATGGCAACACCCGCATCCATCAATGCCAATGAACCGGCACAAACCGTTGCCATTGAAGACGAACCATTTGATTCAAGGATATCACTTACCACACGAACCGTATACGGGAAATCACCACCCGGCATCATCTTTTTTAATGAACGCATGGCCAGGTTACCATGTCCCACTTCCCGGCGGCCAACGCCTCTCATCATCTTCACTTCACCGGTAGAGAAAGGAGGGAAATTATAGTGTAAATAGAATTTAGAATAATCAGAAACAGCAGCGCTTTCGAGCAATGTTGAATCTAAGGGAGTTCCTAAGGTAACCGTTGTAAGCGATTGTGTTTCACCCCTTGTAAACAAAGCAGCACCATGTGGTGAAGGGAGTACATCCACTTCCATATTCAGTCCGCGGACCTCATCCAGCTTCCGGCCATCAAGACGCACTTTATCATTCAGGATCATATCCCGGATCACGTAATACTGCAGGTCGGCATAATAGGTTTTAGCCCATTTTTTTACATCATCCGGCAGGCTTCCACCTTCTTCTTTGATATATTCTTTTCTCAGGTGGTCCATCAGTTCTTCCTGGATAGCAGCAAATTTGTCTGACCGGTCATGTTTGGCTAAAGCGCCTTTCGCCACTTCGTATATTTTCGCTTTTGCAAAAGCATTTACATTTTCCCGCAGCGCTTCATTGTGCAGGGGCTTTGCATATTCTCTTTTGGCGGTAATTCCTTTCAACCCTCTCAGTTCTTCCTGTGCTTTTACCTGTATTTTGATCGCTTCATGGCCAACTTCAATAGCTTTGACCAGGTCTTCTTCCTGGCACTCATTCGCCTCGCCTTCCACCATCATAATGTTCTTATTGGTAGCGGCAATGATGAATTCAAAATCGGATTTTGCGAGCTCGCTGCGG
>JANOHQ010000138.1:0-14370 GCA_031406595.1 Chitinophagaceae bacterium | reverse complement strand
AGGAAGATTACCACCGATCGCGGTAAAATTGAAAGGCGTTACGGCCAGTACAAACCCCTCCAGCGGTCGATACTCCATCCGGTTATGCATCCCGGGGCTGCTGATCGGTTGTTGCTGATATATATCCGACAAAAAATGCACATTGAAACGTAAGAAGTCGATCAGTTCACAGGCCGCATCGATCTCTGCCTGGAAAGCGTTCTTGCTTTGTCCGAGCATGGTCGTTGCATTCATGTAAGGACGGTATTTTGTCGCCATCAGGTCAGCAGCTTTCAGGAAGATCCCTGCACGATTCTCCCAGCTCGTATTCTCCCAGCTTTGTTTGGCCGCGAGTGCTGCATCGATCGCCTGTTGTACATGTTTTTCTTCACCGGCATGGAAATAGCCCAACACATGTTTAGTTTCATGCGGGGGACGCATCGCCACTTTCTTTCCCGTTCTTACTTCTTTATTACCGATGTACATCGGCACATCGGCTTCTTGTTTTTTCAATTCAGCGAGTACTTCCTTTAGTCTTTTCTTTTCAGGACTGTTGGGAGCATAAGAAAGGACCGGTTCATTCACCGGCATGGGGTAAGAAAATGTTCCGATTGACATACTGTTTATTTTATCGTTGAGACAATCACTATTATCTATCCTCTTTTATCTGTTCACTGAGATTCTGTTTCTTTCTCACTCATCAAATACGCCTTAATAAACCCATCCAGCTCTCCATCCATCACCGGCTGTATATTCCCCACTTCATAATCTGTGCGGTGATCCTTGATCATTTTATAAGGATGGAAAACATAACTCCTGATCTGGCTGCCCCACTCGATCTTTTTCTTTTTTGCATTGGTAGCGTCCTTCGCCGCATTTCGTTTCTGCAATTCCTGTTCGTACAAACGGCTTCTCAGCATCTGCATCGCCAGTTCGCGGTTCCCCAACTGGCTCCTGTCCTGCTGGCAAACGACCACGATACCGGAAGGAATATGCGTCAACTGCACTTTCGTTTCTACTTTGTTTACATTCTGTCCGCCCGCGCCACCACTTCTCGATGTTTCCATTTTTACATCGGCGGGATTGATGTCGATATGAATGGTGTCATCCACCATCGGGTACACATACACACTTACAAAAGATGTATGTCGGCGGGCATTGCTGTCGAATGGGGATATCCGCACCAGGCGGTGTACCCCGCTTTCGGCTTTTAAAAAACCGTAAGCAAAAGGGCCTTCGAATTGCAATGTACAGGTCTTGATACCTGCCCCATCACCCCACTGCCAGTCCATCTCGGTCACTTTCCAGCCCTGTTTCTCGCCATACATGCGGTACATCCGGGCAAGCATTTCGGCCCAGTCCTGGCTTTCGGTACCACCTGCGCCGCTGTTGATCTGCAATACGGCAGGCAATTCATCTTCTGGTTCGTTCAGTGTGGCTTTGAACTCAGCTTCATCGAGCAGGTTAATAGCTTTTTCGTATGCTTCTTTGGTTTCCTCTTCGGTGGCATCGCCTCCTTTCCAGAATTCAAATAGCACGGCAAAATCCTCCACGGCGCCTTCTACAGCTTCATAGAGTTTGACCCAATACTCATTTACTTTAGCGTTCTTGAGAATTTCGGTAGCCCTTTTGTTGTCATCCCAGAAACCGGGACTTAACGAAAGCTGCTTGTCTTCTTCGATTTTATATCGTCGGTTTTCGACGTCAAAGAAACCTCCTTATCCCGGCAATGCGGAACCGCATATCATTCAATTTTTCGATAGTCATGGCGCAAAAGTAGGGAAAGTTTATGGTTTATGGGTCCTGAGTTTATCGAAGGATAGTTTATGGTTGAGAGTCTGAAAGCAATTGGGTCGTTTCAAAGTGGTTCGATTTCTTTGAAGCCAGCATCTCGCTGCACTTCATCCATTTTTCCTGCCATTTGACGATTGCGCGGCATCGCGGAGTAGTTCCGGGCAATAATTTTATTCCCTAAACAAAAAACAATGCCAAGCCTTCTCCTCCCGCTACTCCTGATAGTAAGCACATTTCTTTCAGCACAAAACAATACCGACACCATCCGTGCCGGTCAACTAGAACTAAAATACCTGCCTACCGGTACCCAACAATGGCTGGTCTATATCAAAAAAGATGGAGCAAAGAAAAATATCTGGCTCTGGGAAAGAACAACCACACGTGAAAGTTGGAATGGCAACAATGCGATCGTAATACGCCAGCAATGGACGACCAGTGATACCGGTTTTAACAGCAGGAAACTGTTAAGTGTAGTGAATGAAAGAGATTTCCTGCCTGTTTACCACACTACTGTCAATCCGAAGACCGGAAAAGAAGCCTATAATTTTCACAGCACAGAGATTGTAACAGCCGATTCCGTAGCAGATGCAGGGAAAAAAGATTTTAAAATAACGATCACTGAACCTTCTTTCAACTGGGAACTCGATCTTGAAACTTTTCCTTTGTTGCCCCTGAAGGAAGGAAAGACCTTTGTTGTCAATTTCTATCATCCCGGCAGCAAACAGGGCCCGGCCTGGTATAATTATACTGTTACCGGCAGTGAAAAGATAAAGACCCATAGTGGCGAATGGGTAGATTGTTATAAGCTTTACACCGAATACGCCAACAACCGGGGCAACAGTACCTGGTGGCTGAATAAAAAAACCCATGAAGTACTGAAAATGGAAGAATATTTCGGCGCTATTACAAGGTATAAGCTGAAGCTGGCTGTGATAGAATAAAGACAGGAATGTCAGTACCCCTTCCGCGGGACTATAAGTCTCGCGGTATTATTCTATCGCTTGCAGCGATTCTTAATCACCTACCAAAAACATACCCTATCTTACCCCCTAATCAAAGATCATCCCAATGTGTTTTTCCGCTACCGCAAGTTTTGGAGCTGCCGCAGTACTCGGTGTGGTCGGCATCGTGGCGGTAACAAAAGCGAAAACAAAACCACAGAAAGTATTTGCCAGCATACCATTGATCTTTGCTGCGCAGCAGTTTTCTGAGGGTCTGCTCTGGCTATCATTGAAAAATGCTGACCTGGCATCTATCCAATCCCTGCTGACCTATACCTTTTTATTTTTTGCCATGGCTGTATGGCCCTTCTGGATCCCTTTCAGCATCTGGCTGATGGAGAAGGATGGCAAACGAAAAAAGATCATCAAAGGGTTCGTAGCCATTGGGGCCATCGTAACAGTGGGAGTCGGCGTCATCCTTTCCCTCTATCCCGTTAAAGTGGTAACTCCTTTTTGTTTTAGCTGCCCGGTATCCGATACGGGGGTATTGAGACATCATCTTCATTATGAATTCGCCATACCTCAACTGGTGAAGAATCTTATCATGGCGTTCACGGTGCTCTATATTGCGGCAACGATCATTACACCATTCCTGGCGGGCAACAAAAAAATGCAATGGCTGGGTATTGTATTCCTGCTCTCCTACCTGTTCGCGGTCATGTTCTACAATGGGTTTGTGATCTCCGTATGGTGTTTTTTCGCAGCCATACTCAGCTTCGTGGTGTTGTGGATTATATTGGACTTGCGAAGGACTCCATCTCACGCAAAAGATGCAACCTGAGCCACTATTTTAAAGTTCGATTAATTTTACTGATCATTTAATCCTTTTCCATTCAGGATTTGCCGCTTATATTTTTCTATCCTTGACACCCGGGTTGTGGATTGTTTGGGTGCAGAAAAATACAGGATATATCCTCTTTGCCGTCCCGGTGTCAATCCATCAAAAGCTTTTTTTAAGGCCGGGGTCTTATCTAATTTATTTTGAAATTCTTCAGGAATGCTGAATTCTGTGGTCTTTTTTAAAGTCAGTTTCAAACCGGCTTTTTCCACTTCAATAGCTTCATAGATATATGCTTTCAGATTTTTTTTCATCTTCACTATTTCACTAACATAGGTGAAACGTATCTGTCTTGCTGCCTGCACATTCTTTGTTTGTTGCACAAGAATACCATCAGCGTCATGTAACAGGGCGCCTTTAAAAAACAACAGCGCACAGTATTCTTTAAACACATGTATCAACACAATGTTGCTTTTCCCTAAGGCGTAACAGGGACAACCCCATTTTAATTCTTCGGTGAGTCCGCAATCAAGAACGATCGCTCTCAATTGCTCCAGTTCTTTCTGCCATTTGGCTTTATTAAAATAAAAATCAACTTTAGAATTCATGTTATTTATTTACTGGTCAACATTCCCATTCGCGGTATATGCAATCCCGATCCTTCGACATGCTCAGGACTATCGGGATTAAACTCTTAGCGACCCGCGGAATCCCCGGGCAGCATAATAAGATTCGGCACCATTGTGATATAAAAAGACAGTATTGTAGCGTTTATCACAAAAGAGAGCGCCCCCAAGTTTCCTGATATCGGCGGGTGTTACTATCCAGCTCGATGTTTTGGTATCGAAATTCCCCAATTTCTGGAGTTCCTGGTATTGTTCTTCCGTTAAGAGTGCAATGCCCATGTCAGCCGCCATTTCGGTAGCGCTATTCTCCGGTTTATGTTCTTTCCTTGACTCCAGCGCTTCATGGTCGTAACAAATACTTCTGCGGCCTTTGGGGCTTTCTGCTGAACAATCATAAAAAATGTATTCGCCTGTCTTTTTATCATGACCAACAACATCTGGTTCTCCGCCACTACTTTCCATTTGATCGAGGGACCACAGTTTTTCAGCACTGGCTACCAGCTTTGCCAGTACTTTAGCCCATTCAATACCTTTATGGCGGTTCATATTTTTCTCAAAACGGCCTTTTAATGTGTTGAGTAGCTCTTCCCGTTGCTTGGGTGACAATCCCTTTTTCATTTTACTCATTTATTGATTAACTGAAATAAGTTTTCTGTCGGCAGGTCTGAAATACCAGGATACTACAGTCAGGATCAGCAGTAGCAAGGGGGGAAATATTTCCTTCGCAGAATTACCCATTGCGATATGCGAAAATACCGCTCCGGACATGGCAAAGAAAAAGCCGGCATAAGCCCATTCCTTTAGTAAATTTAGGAATACCTGCCTGCCGGCAGGCAGGAGCAACGTTACAACTCCCAGTATTTTCCAAACACCCAGTAAGGTTAGAAAATAGAGAGGATAGCCCAGGTCTAAAATAAAATCTACTTCCTCTTTCATATTGAGTAGCTGCACGATCCCGGTTGATAGCATTCCTAATGCGAGCCAGATCGTAGCGATCCAATATATGATTCTATTTCTCTTTGTCATAGTCTGTTATTTTAATTTTCGCAAAATATCCTGTAGCCGGTTATGGGCCATGTTAAGTCCCTGGGCAAAGGGCAGGGCCAGCATTTGGTCTCTGAGTGCAACGGACCTGTATACGATATGCATAGTGAGTTTGCTGGTGTCGTCAGTAAGATGTTCAAATTCCAGGAACTCAAGCTGGACATCAAAAGGTGAATTCTCCATTTTAAATGTACGGGTGATCTTGTGGTTCGGAACAAATTCATGGATCACCCCATTGGCCTGGAATACCACGTTTCCCTTTGGATCTGATGTTTCAAATTGCCAGCTGCCATGGTTTTTATTCTCGAGTTTAAGCACTTTTGTTCCCATCCATTGCTCCACGATCTCAGGCTCTACATATGCCTTAAAAAGTAACTCCAGTGGCAAATCAAATTCCCTTGTGATCACCATGTCCTGCTTGCCATCTTCGGCCCTGATCTTTGTTTTTCGTTCCATAGTATCCGTTTATTTTGACCTGCCTACCGGCCTGCAGGTTTGTATTTTTTCATTATGGTTTCTAATTTATCAAACCTGTCATCCCACATTTTGCGGAATGGTTCAATAAAGTCGGCAACTTCTTTCATTTTTTTCGCATTGATATGATAGGAAATTTCCCTGCCCTGCTGCTTTTGTTCAAGCAGCTCGCACTCTGTAAGTATTTGCAGGTGTTTGGAAACAGTTGGCCTGGCGGTATCAAAGTTTGAGGCTATCGCACCGGCTGTCATCGAGTGCGAGGCTACCAACATGAGTATAGCCCTTCTTGTGGGATCTGCTATGGCTTGAAATGGATCTCGTCTTAAATTCATTGCGTAGCTATTTGACTACAAATATATGTGTAGTTATTTGACTACGCAAATTTTTTTTACACTCTTCTAAAGCCAGCGGGGACGTGCAGGATACAGAAAACAAAAGCCACAAGTATATACTTATGGCTCCTGGCAAAATATCTAACTATTTATCTATTCTAATATTCTAATTCCACGTTACTGCTCTTATTGATCTTATTCACTTTGATCACTTTTACCCAGCTTAAGAAGCGGATAATAGGATACGTAGGGTCAAATTCATACCAGCGTTTCCCAAAATTGATCGCGGAAGGAGTTTTGTGATGATTGTTATGATAGGCTTCTCCCATCAGGAAAATATCCATGGGATATAAATTTTTGGAGGTATTGTTCAGCTTAAAATTAACAGTGCCATACTTATGCGCAAACCAGTTGATCACGGCACCGTGGAGCGGTAACATTACGATATGGATCGGGATCAGCAGATACCACCAGGCCGAAGGCGCAAACAGGATATAAAAAGTGATATAAAAAGCAATCCACCCCACACGGGAAAGCCAGTTGTGAGCGACCCGGTCCAGCGCCGGCCAGTCTGGAAGATTCTTTAAGAATCTTTCTTCGATCTCGATCTTATTATTAAATACCCCGGAGGTAAAGTTGCGGCTGCGCCACATCATGATCCAGAGATTATCATCGTACTTGGGTGAATGGGGGTCTTTTTCCGTATCCGTATAGGCGTGATGCATGCGGTGCATGATCGCATATACTCTCGGGCTTACATACGAAGAACCCTGGCCGATATAAGCCAATATGTAAAAAAAGCGTTCCCAGAATTTACTCATACTGAAGGCAGCATGAGATGCGTAACGGTGTTGGAGAAAAGTTTGAGAAAAGATCGCCAGGTACCAGTGACACAAAAAGAACAAAATGATTACTAACATTAAAACAGCGGGGGACTGAGCACAATAAAGAACTACGATGTTGACCTGTAAGGTACGTTTATAAGACCAGTAATGGATTTTTATTTTGTAAATGTTGAAGCTTTTCAGGCATACCAGGCCTTATTGCACATCATTTAATACAAATAACGATCATTCAATATCACTAAACACATTCTGTCATATTATTGCTGATTCACCACAGTCGCTGTTGCACCCTGCGAATTGTTTTTTACAATAGCATTATTGCCTGATGAAGTGAGCGTACCCGGCCCTTGCAAAGCTGTGCTATTATTGGTAATTGTATTTCCCGTGATATGAACTTCCGTTCCGCTTTTTGCAGCGATGCCGGTACCGCAACCTGAGACCACCGATTTACTGATCATTGCTTTTCCACTGCCAATATTGATGCCGGTATTCTGTACAGATTGGATACGGCATCCATCTATCGTTGTAAAACCCGAAGAGCCGGTTGAACTTGTTGTACCTGTAATACCAATGCCTTCACTTACATTAGTGATCGTTACATTATTGAGTACAATATCAGCTGTCGAAGTCGAACTCATATCAATGCCTTTGCCGGAAAAATTTGTCACTATACAATTTTGAACATTCAGTTTTTTAACGGCAACAACCCTGATACCGTTGGTCCCTAATGTTGCACCCGCACCATTGATGGAAAAATTCCGGATCGTCACCGATGCATCCGGTGCATTGATGATGATCCCGTTTATACCGCTGGAAATGATCGAACCGATGACACCGCCCCCATCGATCGTAATAGATTTGGTAATGGTCACTGCACCAAATCCACCCGGGTCCAGTACATTGATCTCACCGCCGATGGCAGTTTTACTGATCGCTCCCGCCAGTGTTTTACAGGGAGCTGTCCGGCTGCAGGGATTTACATCATCGCCCACACCGGAGACCCAGGTCCGTGTAGCTTGTGAAAAAGCAGGTTGGATCAACAACATAAAAAAGAGGGTGGTTATTCCCGGCAGGTTATTTTTCATGACGCTTATTTTCAAGGTAAGTTAGTGCTTTATTCCGGACGGGTCAATACCATAAACCCGCAAAGCGATGATCAGTATTTTAATTGTAGATTTATACAAATAATTTTCCATGAAGAAGGGACTACTTCCAATCGCTTTATTGCTATGTCTTTCTGTAAAAGCAAGAGACCGGGATTCCACCATTCGCTATACACTTCCCGATAGCGTGAAAGCCATGCAATTCATGGCAGAGATACAGGTAATGGATATGAATCTTTCGAAACGGTTTGTTGCGGGGATCAGTACCAATTTGGGATCCCTTTATTTTTCCGAGTACAAAGGAAAAAGAAATATCAGTTTCGAGGTACATGAACTCAGCAGGGTCGTCGCACTGGGCCAGGGAGTGAAAAATAATAAATATGCCGGAATGTATTTCGAATATCCCTGGGAAACAGGAAAAACATACAAACTGATGGTTGCGATGGCCGCAGACTCCGCAGATAAGATCTGTCTTTATTCGGCATATATCTTTCTTCCCGATGAAAATAAATGGAAACTGATTGGCAGCTACAGGCATCCTTTTTACCAGGACCGTCTTCTGGAACCGTCTGTATTTTTAAAAGCACATAAAAAAACTACAGGCACGTTTATTATAAACGATGTATGGTGCCAGCGCAGCACCGGTTCCTGGAAATACATGAAAGATGGAACGCCTCCCCCTCCTGTTATCAACTATTTCGGACATGCGGATAGTGTGGCACAGCGACAAATTGATAGTAAGATCATCATGGATTCCATCAATGCCGGCAAAACAGATGCGGTAAAAAACCTGGATGGTGTTTATTACTCCATGCTGAAAGAAGGAACAGGCCAGCAGGTTTCTTTGAACGATACGGTTGTTGCCTATTATAAAGGATACCTGTTCAGCAACGGCCTGGTATTTGACCAGACAAAAGATAAACCTGCCACTTTCCCGTTAAAGAGACTGATCAGGGGTTGGCAGATCGGCTTACCGCTTTGCAAAGTGGGTGGAAAAATACAATTGGTGATCCCTTCCGACCTGGCTTATTCGATACGAACAAGGGCCGCTAAGATCCCGCCAAATAGTATTCTCGTGTTCGAGATCGAAGTGGTGGACACAAAACCCACCCAATAAAAAACGAATTGTTCATGTCTTGTCGTATTTTTTTTCTTGCTTTCATCTTTCTATCGCAGTTTGCTTCTGCGCAACAAAACTCATTGCAGTATTCACGGCAAAAAGCCGATACGATCTTCCGCCTTATCCGCGAGCAAAGTATGTACAGGAACAATGTTGGCTGGGATACTATTACTCGCCGGTTTTATCAACAGGTTGACACCGCCAGTTCCTCCGCCAACCAGTTCAAGGCCTTTCGCTGGTTATTCCGGCAAATGAATGATTTTCATAGCCAGGTGTTTTTTGAGAACCAGCAATATGCCTGGTATAAACCAATGCCCGATGGCCGTGAGGAAGAATTGACAAAAACCTACGGACAATTACAACCGCGGTTGGGCAGAATGGAAGCCCGTATTTTAAAAGATCAGTATGGTTATATCTGCATCCCGGGATTCTATGGAAATGATGCAGCATCCGTGAGCAATATCATCAAACAATGGAGAGATACTATCTGTAAAAATATCAATCGCCCGGTGAAAGGATGGATCATCGATGTACGGGCCAATATGGGCGGGTCGATGTACCCGATGATCGCAGCATTGAGCTTTTTGATCGGCGATATAAAATTTGCAGGCACTTCAGTGATTGGCGACCATGCGAAACAATGGTGGAGCATAAAGAGCGGTGATGTTTACTACAATACCTATGCTAATACCGCGAGCGGGGCTCACTGCATGGAGGAACAAACAAAAGCTCCCCTGGTAGTGTTGACCAGCTTTTATACGGTAAGCTCAGGAGAGATCATAGTAACAGCTTTCAAACAACGGCCCTGTACTGTGCAGATCGGTGACACCACGGGTGGATTGGTCACTAATAATCAATGGATGCCGGTTGGAAATGACGCTTCACTTAACCTTTCAAAAGGTTACTATGCTGACCGGAAAGGAAAAGAATACCGGTCAGGGCTTGTGCCGGATATCCTCATTAAAGCGGAAGAGAATTTTGACAACCTGTTCAGCGATAAAAAAATACAGGCGGCCCTGAAATGGCTGAACAAACAGAAATAATATAAATAAATTATCTGACCTTTATTTTCCTCATTCCTGAACACTAAAAATCAAAACCATGAAATTAATACGAATATTGCCATTTGTTTTATTTATCAGCCTGTTCACTTCCTGCAAAAACGAGGATAAAAAAAAGGAGCCTGAAATGAAAGAACCAAAACTAAAGGAACAGACCGTTACCTACCAGCTCGATAGTTCTACCCGGACCAATTTTGTTGTATACGACGAAAATATAGAAGGCAAGCGGCCCATGGTTTTTGTGATTCACGAATGGTGGGGACTGAACGATTATGCAAAAATGCGGGCAAGGGAGCTGGCCAAACTGGGCTATATCGCCATGGCGATCGATATGTACGGAGATGGTAAGATGGGTAGCGACCCAAAGATTGCCGGAGAGCTGTCGGGTCCTTATTACACAAACCCCGGATCGGTTAAACCGGTTTACGCCGCCGCATACAATAAATTAAAAGAATTTAGCCAGGCAGATACGGCCAAAGTTGGCGCCATCGGCTACTGTTTTGGCGGTGCCATGGTATTGAATCTTGCGAAATTGGGTGAAGAGCTCCTGGGCGTTGTAAGTTTTCACGGGAACCTGAATGTGGTACCCGCCAATAAAGACCTGCTCAAAGCCAGGGTGCTGGTTTGTCATGGCGGGGCAGACGAATTTGTACCCCAGGCAGAAGTAGACCAGTTCAAAAAGCAAATGGACTCTATCGGTGCCGGCTATTCGCTAAAAGTATATGAGGGGGCGACCCATGCATTTACCAATCCTGACGCGACAGCCACCGGGGAAAAATTCAAATTGCCGATCAGGTACGATGCGGATGCCGATTCAGCCTCCTGGAAGGATATGAAAGCCTTCTTTCGCCAGGTATTTCAATGATATTTATCATATTTATCACTAAAAAGAACGAGCCGGAAATTATTTTCCGGTTTTTTTTATTTCAACTGTCATTGATAACGTTACTGGTTTTAAAGCCATTGCATAAAATACGGTGCAGCATTATCGGAAAATTACTTAGTAAAAGTTATGAATTGTAAAATCTAGTTTCTATTTTGTTCTCCCATCTGGACGATGGATCATAAACCTTGAGCAAACTAATTTTTCCCTTACTAATTGGAAGCATCCTCTTTTCTGCGTGCAGGAAAGACTCCTTCGCCCCGCAGCCTGAACCCACTACCCCTTGTGAGTTACAGACCGAGAACCCCTCAGGCCGCTCTTATTCAGCAGATTCTGTTGTAGACTATACCTGTACCAGCAAGCATTGCGGCATGGTGCCCCTGAGCAATAAGAATTTCTGGGTATACGAAGATTCTATTTTCAATAATGGTGCTTTTGTAAAGGTTCAAATGGACACACTGCGGTACCGCTCGAATAAAAGATCACCTGATGGTTTGATATGGTGGGAAAGCAATTTGAATGTGGGCCTTCCCGCGACACTTTACGCCAATGATTCGGCATTCTTTATTATCAGCGACCGTTTATTCATGCCCGGGATCAAAGACGTGAAAAAAGACTATTCACTTTTCCCCGGTGATTCGCTGAAATACCTCGCTAGTTTTGAAGACGCGGCAGCCAATGGCCGTTCGCTGAGGTTGCAAACACCGGTCGTAACAACTTACGGCAGTTTTGATAACTGTATCTACTTTGAAAAGAACGCCCGCAATTTCCGGAAAGACCAGGTTTTCTTTAAACCAGGACTGGGTGTGATCAAATACATACAGGAAAAAGCGCCTCCCGGCAGCCCGCTGATCAAATTACAGCAGATATCAACGCTGATCGCGGTTCATTTTGAGTAGCCTCCTTTTCTTCCAACAACCCTGATTGATTAATTTTAATCATG
Source organism: Chitinophagaceae bacterium (assembly GCA_031406595.1). Lineage (GTDB taxonomy): Bacteria > Bacteroidota > Bacteroidia > Chitinophagales > Chitinophagaceae > JJ008. Next base: position 2,387 of record JANOHQ010000138.1, on the reverse strand, counting down.
CTTCATCAAAAGCACGTCAAGTCTGTTTTGAATAAGCACAAGAAAAGAGGTTCCGGGTTTCTTGATAATTATTCGGTGAATCCTTAGGAAGGATGCAGCTTTATTGCAATGTCGGCGGAAGTAAATACGGCGAGAACATGGAAGAAGGACTTGCTGTAAAGACCATTTTCGGTTTGCCATTGCGGGGTTTGTTTGGGGGCACAAACGAGCACAACGTAGTGAACTTCGTGATTCTTTGTGTTCTTCGTGTTCCTCTCGTATGAATGGAAAAGCCCCCCGCTTGTGACGAGGGGCCTTCTTCACTCCCTGACTATAGGAAGAGAATCTTTATAACAGGATCACCCGCTGGTTGTTCCCGTTGTTCCAGGTCAGCAATGCTTTGTTATCGCAATCGCCGTTATTCGGGAAACCGAAATCGAGGAATAACACCCTGCTATTGATCTTTATTTTCAGGGTCCCTTCACTGAGCCAGGGACAATTCATTTTTTTAATCAGGGGATCCTCGGTATTGAGGTTGACCGTAGTGCCATTATTGAACACAGTTTTAGAACGTCCTGTGATCTTGTACACATCATCCCGGATGATACCTGTCAGCATACCGGCGATCTGTGTTACGGTTTTAATACCATCATACGAATACCCTCTTCCGTTCGGGAATGTCACTTTTCCATTGACCACTTCAACACTCCATTTGTGCATGGGAGGTTCTGAAAGGTTTTTGAAGATCTTGGTGCCTTCAATGTGTTTGCGATTCACATGAAAATTGACAAAGGTGAGGGTGACAACAGAACCCGGTCTGCGGACAGGAGCTGTAAAATGCAATACCAGTTTACCGCTCCTGAACTTTCCATCCAGGCCGATACAACCGTTGCCAAAATCGATGGTCACGGTTTTCGGGTAAGTACTGTCGTTAGGAGTTACGGTGATGGTAGCACAGTCGCCGATCCTGGCTCTCAATTCCAGGAAGGCAGGCAGATAGATACGGCCTGTGGAAGCGGTGCGTCCTTCAACACCAAAACCACCTGCATTACCTTCTTCTTCGGCAGCGGTCATGGCAATGTCCTCGGCATCATCAAAGCCGGCTTCAGCTTGCAGACTTTCGTCCGACAACTCGGCCGCTTCCGCTTCTGTTACTTCAGCTGAAGTGTTCAGGCTGCTTTCTTTCTGGCAGGATGTAAAAATAAATGTGGAGAATAACACTGCAATAGCAGTGATCGTGATCCGGTTAATTGAAAAAGTTTTCATGGCTATACTTTTAGGTTTCATAAATTATTAACGTCAATTTGGAAGTGATTGGAGATAGAAAGTTTAAAGACGGTTAAAATATTTTATTTTGAGCCGTCAATGAAAAGCATTCTTGAATATATACGTCGCTATTTCACCAGCACGAATAAAGGGATCCTTTCCGCAATCACCTTATTCACTGCTGTTCTTGTGTTTATCAACTACCGGTACGGGCTGGATGGAGAGATCCGAAAAAATAATTCTTTTGCGATTAAACTTCTTTACTGGTATGCAGTCTTCCTGGTGGCCTTCCTGTTACCCTGGCTAATCACAGGGTATTTTCGTCCCGCTTCATTTTCCAGGAATAAAAAATTCCTCTTCCTGCTTTTCTCTGCCCCGCTTATTTTTTCATTAAAACTTTGCCTCGATATATCCATTCCTCTTTCCACGAATGCTAACTGGAATAATTACTGGAACCATGTTTTATACTGGCCTTTACTATTACTGGTCACCGGCGGCATACTGTTACTCTACTGGTGGCGTTTTGACAGAGGTCAGCCATTTTACGGGCTGACAACAAGGAACCTTGAATGGAGACCCTACCTGCTGATGCTGCTGGGCATGATCCCACTGATAGCTGCTGCATCGACGCAACAGGATTTCCTGGAGGTCTATCCGAAATTACAGTCGATCGCAGCCGTGTACAAGGAAGAGGAAATGTCCTGGATTCATAAGCTATTATTTGAACTCGCCTACGGAACTGATTTTATCGGCATCGAACTTTTCTTCCGGGGATTTCTCGTTCTTGCCTTTATTAAATGGGCCGGTAAAGATGCTATTTTACCTATGGCCTGCTTTTATTGTGCCATCCATTTCGGGAAACCATTGGGTGAATGCGTCAGTTCCTATTTCGGTGGTTTGCTCCTGGGTATTGTAGTGTATAATACAAGATCCATACTTGGTGGTTTACTGGTACACCTTGGCATTGCCTGGTTGATGGAACTGGGAGGATATATCGGGAATTCATTGATCAGGTAGACCACTCATCGTGGACTACGCCCACTAAGTAATACTTACCATCTTTCATTTTATAAACGAGACGGATGCTTTTCCAGTCCATCCCTTCATACTTTTTTTCAAAACCGTCTTTTTTTTCAAACCTT
>JANOHQ010000401.1:0-19374 GCA_031406595.1 Chitinophagaceae bacterium | reverse complement strand
AAAAGTAAAATAAAGATGATAGATTTATTCATTTCAATCTGATATCCTGTAACCAGAGAAGTAGCTGGTGTTTCCAGCACCTGCACTTATGAACGTAAATGGATAATAACCTGTTAAGCTTCCAAACGCTGCGTCTAATGTGATCGTGGTGCCCGCTGTAAAATAGATATCGATACTAAACCGAAAGCCGGCGTTGTAGTTAAAAGAACTACCGCTACCTGTTTGCGGCAGTACCACCCGGTCTGCCAGCGGTACAGAGATGATAACACCTCCTGCCGGGGGCTCGTCATACTTTAATGTGATACTGGCAGTAGGGGTGAGACCGGCAATGGTATGCCCGATAACACACCTGACAAATCCTTCCAGGTGATATATTCCGTTTGTATTGATGAGTATAGTGTTGTTCGTAAACCCGGCTGAGTTAATAGTAAAGTCTGCCCCGATATTATACCTTGTTGTTACCAGGTCAATCGAATCATTCTGCCCTCCGCCACCACTGGTTGTACTGTAACCTACCCTGCTGTTTGTATTGGAGTTATCGTTTATCGTTACTAAGAATTTACTGCTGCCGCTTGCTACTACGTTCTGCCATGTTGGAGCATTATCGGTGCCGTTGCTTACCAGGACCTGTCCTGCTGCGCCAGCCACTCCTCCGGGCATGAATGCACCACTTAGTTTCAGGTTTCCGGTTACATCCAGTTTTTGAGTGGGAATGGATACACCTATTCCTACATTCTGGGCACGTGCAGTTTCCATACAAAGCAAAAAGCTGGTAACAAAGAGAATTGATTTCATATTAAATTTTAGACCGGCAAAGTAGCCACGATAGTAATGCCGGGCAATCACCGAAACTGGGGATAGCGGGTAACCAAAAGAACGATCTGCCGTTGTAATGCATAAAAAAATCCCGCTTCGCTAAACACGAAACGGGATCCGGCTCTATGATGTTTTTGTGATTCCCTGTAATTAACAGATCATGCTCAGGGCTTCAGAAGTAGCATCAGTATGTGATAGTGCCTTCGCCGGTAACGCTGAATACAGGGCCGCCTTCTGCTGCAACATTAACGGTACCCGTAATTGTAAAAGAACCTGTTGCACCGGTAAATCTTCCTGTACCGCCGGTAATGGTCCACAAACCGGTAATGGGCGCTGTTGTTCCCCCGTTTACTATTACATTGTTCAGGTCGATAGCATCATCACCCGTATATGTTATCTTATCACCATTTGCTGCAACGATCTGGCCCGAGGTTTTGGTAGTGAGTATGAAATTGGTGCCTAAATTGCAGAATCCATCCTGTCCCATACTACTGGCAGAATTGATACTGCCCAGGTGCGAGCCGGTGCCATGTAAAAAATATCCGCTGTTGGCGATCGCAAAAGGAACTCCCGGCAACGTACAGGTTAAATTCGGTGAAGCCTGGTTCACGGAAGAATAAAAATCAACCTTAAACCGGCGGGTTTGTTTAATATCCTTCTTACAGGCGGTCAGGAATACAATTGATAAAACGATAATCGTCATCTTTTTCATACTTGTTTGATTTAATGTTTAAAATTTATGCTGCAAACTTAGCCGCCGCAGCAAAGCATAACAATCACCAAAAGCGGGGATATTGCGTAACCAAAAAATAAAAAAGGAGAAAAGCTCATGATTAGTAAATCATTTCACTTTTCTCCTTAAAAACCCGGTATGTTATTTCCGATTTTTTGATTGCACCCCTCCTTCAAATTTGAATTGGCAATAAAAAAATTATTCTGCAATGAAATGACCGCTGATATATCCGCCCTGTGTTACCCCCATCGCTATAAGGTTCTCCCCACCGGGAAAACGAAGCAGGTTGAAACCTGTTTTAAAAGTACAGGTTGTGCCTGCCTGGAGGTGTATGTTGAGCTGGAACTTAGCTGTGAAATTGTGATTAGTAGCGCCGCTTCCTGTTTCAGTCCCTCCCGTTTTTTCCATTCGATCTTCCATTAAGGTCAAATTCAGATCGGTTGTACTTGGTTGGTTTGCCAAAAAGTCAAGTGTAATTCTGGGCAGCATAGTTACACTCAGATCACAGGTAACAAAATAGCGGATCGATCCTTCAAAATGATAAAGCCCGGTCCTGTTCACGGTAATAAAATTACCAGTAAGGCCAGGATTGCTGATCGTAAAATCTGATCCAGATACATTAGTAGTGCCAAAATCCAGGGAATCTTCCTGTGTTGTTTCGTTGGCGGCAGCGCTTAGATTCCATCCCCCACGACCCGTAAAACTACCGGTTGACCGGCTGTTATTTGCCGGAAAGATCCAGAACTTTCCACCGCCTGTAGCGGCCAGGTCTTCCCAGGTGGGTGCAGCTCCTGCGCCATTGCTTGTTAATACCTGGCCGGAGGTTCCCGCTGTACCACCCGGCATAATAGCACCACTAACCCTGAGATTTCCTGTTATATCCAACTTTTGCGTGGGAGCATTATTACCAATACCCACATTTTGCGCAAACAGAATTGTACAGAAGAGGAGACCGATCAGTGAAGCCGCTATCTTTTTCATAAAAATTAATTGAGTAGGCTAAACTAGCCTGTAGGTCTTTGCAGAACAATACTCTAATAAGTGGGTTTTCGTAACCCAAAAAGGGGAGTTGCCGGCGGCATGGTGTCGTTTTACAGCTTACCCAAGTGGAATGGACAGCCAGATGCTGGTGCCAGTACCTGGCTGGCTGTTTATTTCCAGGCTGCCATTCATCTGGGTTGTACGGTTTCTCATATTCCTGATACCGTTACCCGAAGCATGCTCATCTGTTATTTCTTTTTCTACAATGAAGCCTTTCCCATTGTCGATGACCTTTAAGACAAGCTGGCTGTCTTTAACAATCACTTGTGCGGAGAGTTTTGAAGCCGCGGAGTATTTAATGGCATTGTTGACCGCTTCTTTAAAGACGAGGTAAAAATTCTTTCTTTTGTCCATGTCCAATTGTACAGAAAGAACGGATCTGTCATACTGCAGGTCAAACGCAATGTTCCGTGCTGCAGCAAGTGGTTTTGCAAAGGATTCCATCCGTTGTACTATTTTATCCATACTGTCATTGCGGGGATTGATCGCCCACACAATATCATTCATCTCTGTAACCATTTCTGTGGAAGTGGTACTGATCTTTTCCAGCAGGTCATTCAGGTTTTCTTTTTCATTTTTTTCTCCGTGTATCCTTGCCACTTCGCTATAAACCGAAATGCTGCTGAGTGTAGACCCCAGGTTGTCGTGCAGGTCCTGTGCGATTTTATTCCGGATGGCCTGCCGTTTCACCAATTCATTGACCCGGTAGCGATAGATAGCATACAAAACAGCGGTGACCAGGATCACACAGATCGCATAGAACCACCATCTTCTCCAAAACGGTGGAACGATCTCTACCCGGATCGAAAAAACGGCGGGGGTCCATTTACCGTTACCAACGGATGCCCGTACTTTAAAAGTAAAATTGCCGCTCCCGGCATTCTGGTAGCTTGCGAAATTCCTGGTGCCGGCATCCACCCAATCCTGATCCACTCCTTCCAGCATATAACTGTAATGAATCTTCTCACTACCTGAATAAAAGGGTGAAGCAAACTCAATGGTAAAAAAATTCTGGTTATGCTTTAGCTTTATCTTCTTTTGGAAAAGCAGGTGGCTGAACGAGTTATTGAAGATCTTGAAATCCGTGAATATTACACCCGGTTGCTGAGGGTTGTCTTTGATCTCTTCAGGTTTAAAAGAAATGAAATAATTGACACCCCCCACATACATTGATCCTTCATCGTCCTTATAAATATATCCTTTCACACCACCTGATTTTTCGATATCAGGTAATTCATAAGACATGTAACTGTTGCCGGACGGTGAATAACGATGCAGGTTTCCCCCACTTATCATCCAGACATTTCCTTTCGCATCGGTCTGCACTCCTTCCAATAAATTGGCCGAGGACCGGATATGGCTAAAAATTTTTTCCGCGACATTGAAATGCTGCAACCCTCCTCCGAAAGTGGTCACCCATAAAGATCCTTTTCCATCATCGGCGATATCAAATACATGATTATTGGCCAGACTCGTTGTATTGACGGGGTCGTTCTTGTAATAGGTTACCAGCTGCGAAGGTTTCTTCTCCCATACACCCAATCCTTCTTTTACGGTGGCCATCCAAACCGTACCATCCCTGCTCCGGTAAAACTTACGGATCAGGTTATCGAGGAGATTGAAGGAGGCAACGATGTTCTTCGAGCTATCCAGGCGGCTTACCCAATTTTTTTCGCGCAGATCATAATAAGTTAGAAAATGCCCATACGGACTCACGAGCAAAACAGGGTTGCCGTTCACCGTATCCCGGATCATCGACACGACCCTGGATTCAATGATATGATCCATCACCTTATCTTTCTCCGTATTGGGCAACAACTCCAGGTCCCGCCTGGCGTCATTATACCGGAACAGCGAATAATCCGTTCCAACATACATAGTGCCATCACCATCTTTATAGAATTTTGTAACAGCAAGGTTTTGCCCCCTGAAATGTACGGGCATATGATCAAAGTCTTCCCCGCCTGTTCTTTTGGCATAAATACCATTGCTGGCGGCCACCCAGGTGGTTCCATCCTTACCCCTGAAAAAATCATAAATAGTAACAGGGGGATTACCACTGAGCGAACCCGGCAGGAACTGTTGTGTAAACTGCTGGTTGAGTTTACTTACACAAATGCCTTTATCTGTGCCCAGCCACAGGTTCTTATCCTTGTCAATAAAAACACAATTCACTTTATTGTCAGCGATCGTGCCGTCCAATCCCGGGTTGAACCGGTAGTTATAAAAACAGTCCTGATTTTTATCGTAGACATGTAACCCTTTGTATCGTCCCGCCATCCAAAGCCGTTGTAGTTCATCTTCGGCCATGTCATCCACCTGGTCATTATCAAAAGATAGCGCAGCAGCCGACCGTTGAAAGGACTCTTCTTTTTCTGTAGCTGCATTGAACCGGTACAGCACCCGGTCCCAGGAACCATACCAGATATTTTTTTCATGGTCCATAAATACAGATGTAACTACCACATGCGGCAGCTTTGCATAGAGATTCGTGTAACGCTCGTCAAAATCAAGTTGCAGTGTTTGGGTATTTACTTTCAGCAACCCTCCACCTTGCCGGCCTACCCAGAGATTTTCTTTGTGATCGATACAAAGGGCCGTAGCTGTAGAAGTGCCGGTGGCCACAGGTTCATCAAACTTTTCTGTTTGCTTGTTCAAACGGATCACCCGTTTCCCGCTGGTAGCAAGCCATAGAAATCCTTTTTTATCCTGCGCAAGGGCATTGATAATATTCAATGGTATCGAGGATTTATCCCCGGGACTGTTTTTGAAATGCCGGAATTGCTTACCCGTCGGAAAGCGGTAGTCGTAGCGGGTCAATCCCCCATCACCGGTGGCGATCCATATTATCTCTGCTTCATCCTCCCATATATCATTGATAATATTGCCGGAGACTCCTTCTGCCGAACCCGGCGTATTGCGGAAGATCAAAAAATTATTCCCATCATACCGGTTAAGTCCGTCATCGGTTCCAAACCAGATAAATCCACGCTTGTCCTGTATGATACAGTTTACTTTATTGTGGGAGAGACCGTTGCTCGTTGTTATTTTCCTGAAATAAAGTTCTGGCCGCTGCGACAGAACTACGACTTGAGTCAACAGGAATATACCGGGGAGTAAGTGTTTCAAGCAGCAGTATTATTCATTAAATGTAAATAATCCCGTTGTAAAGGCGGCATAACTATCCGGGCTGGCTATTAGTGGTGCCAACAACCCGTATTTCCTTAGCCGGGCCTGCTAATTCAATTCCCCATTCTTCCAGCAGCCTGAGCACCTGCAAATTTACTTCCTGCCGGATAACATTAAATTCTTTGATGGTCAGGGGCGCTGTATAATACTCTGCCTGTACAATAAAGGCATTAGCGGTTATCTCCGACAGCAACACCGAACTCTCTTCGATCTCTGTTCTTGTTATTATTTTCTTCACAGCAGTTAGCAGCGGTTCCAGCCTGGTGGATTTGGTTTGCAGATCCAGTTCGAGCTTCAGATCACCTCTTCTCTGTGTTCGCAGGGAAAGATTATCCACCACGCTATCCACCATTTGCTTGTTGGGAACGCTGACCAGGGTCTTATGTTCCGAACGTATCCGTGTACTCCGCAACCCGATCTTTTCTACGGTGCCGGTTAAGGCTTGTACTTTAACCAGGTCGCCGGTAGTAAAAGGTTTATCAAAGAAAATGATAAATGAAGCGATCAGGTTTTCGAGGCTTTCCCGGAGTGCAAGGGCAATGGCGGCACCAACGATGCTCAGACCCGTAATGATACTACCTACATTTACATCAAAGACATAGTTCAATACCATCACCACCCCTACGATACCCAGGACTATTTTGAAAAAATCCCGGAAGAAAACGATCAGCTGGTTGTCCGACTGGTCCGGGGTAAGATCTGCCCTTTTGCCAAGTATGATAGCAATGAAATCGATGACCCGGAGCAATAACCGGATAAAGGAAATGATCAGGACAATGGTACCAATAGCATGCAGGATATGCTTTACACTATATTCATAGATCTCAACATTCAGGGCTGCGGGGAAATTCAGTTTATGCAAACTGATAATGGATACCAGGATCAGGAGGAAAAAACCAAGGGGCTGGATCAGGAGATTGATAAACGACTTCCGGTCGACACCTTTCCATCTCTTATTCACCAGCTTAAAGAGCAGGCCTGCAAGGTAACGGGAGATGAATTTTTTCAGGATAATAACAAACAGGATAACACCTGCGACGATAAAATAATTTTTAACCGTATTATCCAGCCAGACCTGTTCAAGGAAATCATTCATACTGCAAAAATAAGTAAGGAAGCCCCCGATAAAAAATACCTGCATCCCGGCCGAACTTACACGATCCGTTCCTTCAGTGCTTTATTCACCGCTTCGGTTACGGAAGCCACGTGGAGTTTTTCATACACATGTTTGATATGGCTCCGGACCGTTTCATAGCTGATAAATAACTGGGCGGCTATCATTTTATAACTCAGTCCGTTTACCAGGCAGGCCAGTACTTCTTTTTCCCGGGGCGTGAGGTCATAATCCGGGATGGGACCGGGTTTAATGATTGCGGCAACCTGTTGCATTTTGCCGAGAACCTTCCTGGCAATGGAAGGGCTCATAGGCGATCCGCCATTTACCATTTCCTTGATCGCATCGATCAATTTTTCATCTACCGTGTTCTTGAGAATATAACCCGATGCGCCGGCACAGATCGATTGAAATACCCGCTCATCATCTTCAAATACTGTCTGCATCATCACCATTACTCCCGGAAAAGCCTCTTTGATCTGTCCCACGGCTTCAATCCCTGTCATGGCCGGCATTTCAATATCCATCAATACGATGTCCGGCCGGCAGGCTTTCACTTCATCCAGACAATTCAGTACATGGCTGAAAGCACCAACTACTTCAAATTCCTTTTCTGTTTGCAACAACAGGCTAATGCTATCCCGGAGGTCTTTGTTATCATCAAATATGGCGATACGGAGAGTCATACTATTTCCTGCTTCAAAATAGTTCATTTGGATTTAATAATGGATGATTACCCTGCCCTGATATATTATCCCGAAACTATTCTTTGCAACCAGGCGGGACAATCACCGAATAGGGGGATATTCATACCAAACCATCACCGGATAAGGGGACGATCAGGCGGGGCAGTTAAGCCGGACCAGGGTTCCGTAGCCGGGAGTGCTTTCGATGACCAGGTCGCTATGGATAGCTTTGGCCCTTTGTTGCATATTACGGAGGCCGTTACCCGAGAGTGATGTGGAGGCGGAAACAGCATCCAGGTTAAAACCAATCCCTGTATCTTTTATTTCCAATACCAGGCTCCCGTTCTCCCGGTAAAGACGGGCATTTACCTGCGGCGAAGCCGAATATTTGACGGCGTTGTTGACAGCTTCTTTGAAAATAAGGTAAAAGTTCTTCCGCTTTTCCATTTCCATCGCTTCAGTAAACAGGGATTCATCGTATTGAAAATGGAATGCCATATTCCTTGCTTCCAACAATGGTTGAGCATAGGCTTCCATTCGCCGGATGATCTTTTCCATCGTATCATTCCCGGGATTGATGGCCCATACGATATCATTCATTTCAGTGATCATGGTATTGGAAGTAGTGCGGATCCGCCCAAGCAGCTCATTCATTTCCTCTTTCTTATTCTCCTCTCCCTGCAGTTGAGCTACTTTACTGTAAACGGAAATACTGCTGAGTGTAGAGCCCACATGATCGTGCAGGTCCTGGCTGATGGTCAGGCGTTCCTTTAGTAATTTTTGTTCTGCCTTTATCCTGAGCAAGCGACGGTATCGATAGAAAACAACAACGGCGGCACATAAAATGAGCGCTGCAATTATCCAGGCAAATTTCTTTCGCTGGTTTTGCTTATCCACCAAAACAGATTGCAATTTATTTTCCGCGGTCAGTAATTTTAGCTCCTGTTCCTTTTTCTCAAACTCGTATTGCACTTTATAGATGGAAAGTTTGTTTGAACTCTCCCTGTTAAACATGCTGTCGCGGTACAGTGCATATAATTTATAATGCTCATAGGCTTTCCACGCATTCCCTTCCGCACTATCGATCTGCGAAAGATACAAGTAACAGGGTGTCAGGTTTTGCTTTTCCCCGAATTTTCCCGACAGCTTCAATCCGTCCAGGAGATATTTCTTAGCCACCGAAATCTGCCCCAGTTTGAAATAAATTTTCCCGATGAATATTGTTTGTTCTGCAGTACCTGCGGGGTCTTTGATTTCTTCAAATTTTTTTAAGGAAATTGTATAGCGGTTTAAAGCCTCCTGATACTTGTTGGTGGCTACTATTCCCGCCCCTGCTGCGCTGGCTGAATCCCCTTGTTTTTCATAAACACTTCCGAGGTTGGAATAACCCCAGGGCACCCCCCAGGGTGGCGCACCCTGCCCTTCGTATATCTTTAATGATTGATAAAATTGCTGATAAGCTTCGGAACTGTGGCCCTGGTCCAGTAACACTTCACCGATCATGTTATTATTTCGGGCGAAATCAAATTTATTCCCAAGCTCCAGGTAAATAGTTGTTGCCATCCTGAAATTCTTCATTGCGCTTTCGTATTCGCCAAAACGATAGTAGTATGCCCCGATCAAATGAAGAGATTGTGCCATGATTGCTTTGTCATCTGAAGCTTCGGAAACCTGCAGGGCTTTATAGGCATACTCGATCGCTTTACTGTAATTACCCAGGCGTGCATACGATAGGGCAAGGTCGTTGTTGCATTCGCCTGTCAGTGTTTTATACCCAATAGCCTCCCAGGCTTCCAGGGCCCTGGTGCAATTTTCTACCGAACCTGGATAGTCTCCCATATCAAAAAGAATATTCGCCCGGAGATAGGTACATATGCCTGTATTTTTTTTATCCCCGGACTCTTTCAATATCCGTTCAGCATTGGAAATATCATCCAATGCCTGCTCATAATTTCTTTTGGCGAACGCACAAAAACCTTTTACATAATAAGAAGCACCAACACCCCATTGATAATTCTCCTTTTGTGAAAAAGAAAGGTATTCAGAGGCGTATTGCATGATCTTCTCATCAAGGTCACTTCTTTTCAGTAAAAGTGATAACTCAAATAAGGCCCTGACCCCGGCGGTATCCGGCTTAGCTGATCGGAGTATGGTACGCAGGCTGTCCTTTTCCCTCTCCGTCCCTTTTGATAAGGAGGATTGTCCCGATACCAGTACCGGCAGTAAATAAAGAAGTAGTATGATCAAAATATACCGCACCAAAAAATATATGGCTAAAATACTCTATTCAACGATACGGGTTATCGTCAGCGGAAAGAATAGATATAAATACAACTTTCTTTGCCATTGCATTCATTCTTCAGGGCATAAAGGCGGGAAGAGGAAAAGTTGAAGCTCTTGCTCCGGCGGATCGGCTCCGGCATTGTCCATTCATCATAGCGGAAACTGCTGATCTCGTAACGGTATAAAGTATCTGAGCGGGAACCAAAGATATACTTGCCCGCCACTTTGAAATTCTGCCAGTGATCGATCAAAATATTATTCTTCAAAGCGCCAAAATAGTCAAAAACATAAACGCCGTAAATGGAATCGTAGACATATACATACCGGTTCTCATCAAATATCTTCAGTGGGGTGGGCGCCACACCGAGCAATAGCCTGAAATCCGGTGTTTCCTGCATCAGTGTTCCATCCTCGTCAATTTTCTTCAGTTTGCTCTCCAGTTCATCATACACCCATATCTTATTATCATAAGACTGGCCGATGGCTTTTGCCTGGAAAATATTCTGCTTGCGAAGATCGATATGGTTGACTGCATTCAGGAAGCGGTCCAGCATCACCACGGTAGCAAAATCCCGGTAATACAATAATATCTTCAGCGGGTTCGATACATCGATCAGTGTGGCCTGCCCGAATTTTTTTACGTCATTGTATACGCCAACCGAATCCCCTTTTGCATCAAATTTTTTGACCTGGTTCCGGCTGTTCAGCACATAGACATTGTCAAGGTTGTCGACGGTGAAATCTACAATATCCCCCTGCATGGTTTTTATCAGGCGAAAAGTAGTATCTGCCTGTGCATGGCTTGAAAGGACCAGCAACAAAAAAAACCATATACTGTAAAATTTCTTCATTTATTTCCGGATGATCCGCGCATCCATTCCTTTATATGATCGTAATTCCATATTGATACCATCAAAAACTGCATAGCTATAATACAATAACCAGTCGCCGAGATTGATGTACCGGCTCTCTTCCTCACCCCCTCTCCCATCATGGGAGAGGTAGGTTAGACGATAATCAACAGCCAAATGTCTATGCCCAAACACAAAAAAATCGATCTTTTTTTGTTTCAGCACTTCTTTGCTGTAAATAATAAGCCATTCTTTGTCTTCTCCCAGGAAAACCTCTTCGCGAAGCCCCTGCGCCCTGCTTCTCCGGCTGAGCCAATTGGCCAGTCCCATTCCCAGCCGGGGAGGGAATACCCCGAACAGCCATTTGCAGACCGGGCTGCGGAATACTTTCTTTAACCGTTTATACCCATGATCACCCGGACCCAAACCGTCTCCATGTGCGACCAGGAATTTTTTACCGCCGCGCTCAAATTCTTCCGGTTTGAAGTAAACAGGAATATTCAGTTCCTTTTGAAAATAATCTCTCATCCACATATCATGATTTCCCACAAAAAAATGAACGGGGATACCGGTATCGGTGAGCTCAGCGAGTTTGCCTAACAACCGTACATAACCTTTGGGAACTACATTCTTGTACTCGTACCAGAAATCGAACATGTCGCCGACAATAAAGATCTCGGCGGCGTCATTTTTGATCTCATTGAAGAATTGCACCAACAATTTCTCTCTGTCAAGACTGGTATCATGATGAGGTGCCCCGAGATGGAAGTCGGAAAGAAAATAAATTTTTTTGGAATTTGTATTGTTCAACTATCGTGTATGTACAGTGTAATCGCCTTCAACAAATGCATCGCCCTGTTTATCCCAAACCTTAAACGAAACTTTAATGGAAACGGGGCGACTATTATCCCCTTCTTTGTAGAACAGTGTCAAGCTGATTATTTTTGAGTCGCCTGCCGCAATACCCTTTTCATCATATTCCCTGAACAGATCCTGCTCTTCTGTGAGTACTGATCCATTTTCTAATACAGCAAGCATACTTGCCCCGATTCGTACTTTCTCCACTACCTCCTTCCAACCCTGTTTGATGTGCAGGACCATTTTGACGCCCCGCTTGAAATCAATGAAATTATCCTCCCCTATCCTATCAGCTTGTTCATCATCTGTGACCAGGTAAGCTTTTTCGACCTGTACTCCCCGGGTTACCAAATGAATCCCATTATAGAGCAGCGCCCCGTCTTTTTGTACGGGTTTGTATGCTTTTTTTGAGTCATCTTTTTTGTCTGAGTCACCAACAGTACAACGAAACTCACATGAGGGTAACAATAGGGAAGTAAGAATAAGATAATAGAATAGGGATTTCCGCAGCATAGCAATTATTTCTTGTCAGTAAGGTATTGCATCAGGTCACCCGAAGCGATCAGTGGTCTTCCGCTTACATCACCATTATACCAGTAGATCCATGCGTGGGTCACCTGCCTGTTGATATGTACTTCAGCGATCTCCCGGCGGTATAACTGTACTTCATCGGCTTCCACGGATACTCCTTCATAATCATCAAGCTGGCCAATAGCCCAGGAAAACTCATGTTCGTTTTTCGCCTGGTATAATTCTCCTGTAATAAAATGATGATCATTGGTAGCTATACCGGCGGGGTAACTTCCCATATCGAACAAGTTGCCCCTGACCTTCCCTTCACCGATGAATTTAAAGAAGCGGCTGATATACTCATACACAGGACTGTGAAACCCACTGCGAAGCGAGCCGTAAACAAATAAGTGGTAAATGCCGGGATTTGTCATGGTATAAAGATAAGCTAAGAGTTTAAAAGAGTGAATGAGCAAAAGAGTTGACCCTGAAAATTATGGGTCGCTTCCCCGGTCTTAAGACTCCACTAAAAAGACGTAAACCTCTTTGGGTCCATGCACACCCACCACCAATGTTTTTTCAATATCGGCGGTGCGGCTGGGACCGGTTGCAAACGTAAGTAAAGAGGGAAAGTTCTGGCCATATTTATCCTTTGCTTGCTGGAGCGCATCTTTCAGATCGTATACCAGTTGATTGGTGTAAGCGACACAGATATGAATAGGAGCATAAACGCTGGCACTCCGGCCACTGGCCTGTGCGGAGCTCATGACGATCGTGCCGGTCCTGGCCACTAAACTGTCGCAGCCCGTTATAGATACATCGCAATCGGCCAGTCCTGTTTTTACGATCCTGTCGGATAATTGGGGAGCGGCGGTGATCAGTTTATCTTCCAGGCAAAAAACTTTTTCCCAGCCCTGTTTTTTTATAAGGCTGCTAAGCTGGAAAGCAAACTCCTGCTGGTTTATACAATAAATGAATTTACCCTGTAAGCGGGTGAACTGCTCGGCAAATTCAATTTCTATTTCCTGCTCCAGCGGGGTAAACACAGACTGGTGGCCTTCACTTTGCGGAAAAGGCAAAGGCGTTGAATGACTCAACGCCTTGCGGATCTTTTTTAAAATATTTTCTTTCGAAGGAGTGATCATGGAAGTGATTTGTTGGTCACATCGCTGTCATAAGGCGGCACACCCGCCGATATTTCACCATTATCACTCACCAGTTCTTCTTTCTTTTCTTCAACCAGCGGTTTCGCCACTTCAAAAGGACGTTTACCAATCAGCACTTCCACATCGCTCTGGAATAAGACTTCTTTTTCCAGCAATGCATTGGCGAGTTTTTCTACGTCGCCTTTCTTTTCCCGTAACAATGCTTTTGTTTTTACGTAAGCATCATCGATGAGCTTGCGCACTTCCTGGTCGATCATCTTCGCCGTTTCATCCGAATACGGTTTGGTGAAAGTGGTTTCCTGCTGCGGATCGTAGTAACTGATATTACCGACCTTATCATTCATTCCATATACCGTGACCATTGCATAAGCGATCCTTGTTATCTGCTGGAGGTCGTTTTGTGCGCCAGTAGATATCTTATTAAAGAATATCTCTTCGCTTGCACGTCCACCCAGCGTCATACAGATCTGGTCTGTCAACTGATCGATATTGTATAAATATTGTTCCTTCGGTGTGTATTGCGCATATCCCAGCGCCGCTGTTCCTCTTGGAACGATCGTAACTTTTAATAAGGGGTACGCATGCTCGAGGTACCAGCCGCAGACGGCATGACCTGCTTCATGATAGGCAATGATCTTTTTTTCTTCGGGCGAGATAATCTTGTTCTTTTTTTCCAAACCACCGATCACCCTGTCCACCGCATCCTGGAAATCTTCCATATCCACTGCTTCTTTTCCTTTCCTGGCGGCGATCAGCGCGGCTTCATTACAAACGTTGGCGATGTCTGCACCGGCAAAACCGGGTGTTTGTTCAGCCAGTTTATGAATATCAAGCGTTTTGGAGATCTTGATCGGTTTCAAATGCACTTTGAATATCGCTTCACGACCTACGAGATCGGGTTTATCGATTGTTATCTGCCTGTCGAAGCGACCGGGACGAAGCAATGCCGTATCCAGTACATCCGGACGGTTGGTAGCAGCGAGAACAATAATTCCCACATCGGTACCAAATCCATCCATTTCAACCAGCAACTGGTTCAGGGTACTTTCTCTTTCATCATTACTCATCATCGCGTTCTTTCCTCTTGCACGACCGATCGCATCGATCTCATCGATAAAGATGATACAGGGCGCTTTTTCCCTGGCTTGTTTGAACAGGTCTCTTACCCGGCTGGCACCCACACCTACGAACATCTCTACAAAGTCGGAGCCACTCAGGCTAAAGAAAGGAACCTGTGCTTCGCCGGCGACAGCTTTTGCCAGCAATGTTTTACCGGTACCGGGAGGGCCTACCAACAGCGCCCCTTTCGGTATCTTACCACCGAGGTTGGTGTATTTCTTTGGATTCTTTAAGAAGTCAACGATCTCCATCACTTCCACTTTCGCTTCATCCAATCCTGCCACATCCGCGAACGTGATATTGACCTTTGTTCCTTTATCAAATAATGTAGCTTTTGATTTCCCGATATTAAAGATACCACCGGGACCACCGCCGCCACCGGCGCCGCCACTCATCTTCCGCATCAGTAATATCCACAGACCCACAAACAATAAGATTGGCAATAAGAATTGAAGAGCACCACCGAGCCAGTCTTTGTCCGTTTTTACTTCGTACAATACCTGTTTATCACTCGGCAGATTGTTTGCTTTATAAAAATCTTCCATCTGCTTCTCAAAGTCGCCCGAATACTTGAACGACATATGTGGGCCTTTTTCACTGATCTTCCCCGTGATGCCTTCTTTTAATTTGTCCTTATATTTTTCAATCGCCGCGGGACTGAGGTAGATCTTTACCGTTTTCCGGTTATCGATTATTTCATACTTGCTTACTTCGCCGGCCAGCAACATGCTTTTAAAGACCAGGTTATTGGTCTTGGCCATATTGGGAGAGAATGGACTGAATAGCTGGAAGCCGATCAATACAGCGAATATGATGGCATAGATCCAGTAGATACTGAACCGGGGGCCTTTTTTGGGCGGGTTATTGGGATCGTCTCCACCACCGGGGCGATTGCCAAACCGGGGTTGCCTGCTCTCGTTTCTGTTGGGTTCCTGTGACATATATATTTTCTGGTGTCCTGCTAATTAATAATTATTATCACGAAAAGTTCCTGTTACCGGAACATTTAACATTATCCATTGTGTTGTTGTGCCGGCGCATCGCTCCACAATTCTTCGAGACTATAAAACTTCCTCGATTCCGGGTGCATCACATGCACCACCACATTTACATAATCGATCAGCACCCATTGCAATGACTGGAATCCTTCATGATGATAGGGATTCTCATCACATTTTTCCTTCACCTTATCTTCCACATTATCCGCGATCGCCCGCACCTGTGGTTGGCTGCCGGCTTCGCAAATAATAAAGAAGTCGGCAACGGCCTCGTTTATCTTTCGCAGGTCAAGGGAAATGATATTTTCTCCCTTTTTTTCCTGGATAGCTGCAATAATGGTTTTGATGATTTTTGAATTCTTCGTTAACCGGGCTGCACTTTTTTTGCGGTTGGACAGGGATGCGAGTTGTTCCAAATATGAAAATGTTTTTCGTTTATTGTTTATAGTTTTTGGTTGGGTTCACTATTTGCGAGGGTCTACTAAACTATCCTTCGATAAACTCAGGACCCCGCAACCATAAAACTCTGTTACTTTGTCAAAAATAGCAATTAATTGCCACAACCCCTTCCGACAAAACCCCTTGGTTTGCCATTCATTGAGCTGCAATCGGTTGACAGTACCAACAACTATGCCCGTCAGCAGTTACATGCTGGTTTGGCACAGCATGGAATGGCCATTTTTGCCCAGGAACAAACAGCGGGAAAAGGGCAGCGGGGCAGGGTTTGGACCACCCAAAAAGGGTCCAATCTCATCCTGAGTATTATTGTAAAACCACGTCCCTTGCAGCTTGGGCAGCAATTCCGGCTAAGTGCTTGTGTGGCAGTGGCTACCCGGGATCTTTTTATGAAATATGCGGGAGATGATACCAAAATAAAATGGCCTAATGATCTCTACTGGCAGGACAGAAAGGCAGGGGGCATCCTGATCGAGAATATTGTCGGGGGTCAGGCGCCCGATATAAGTGGCAGGGAGTGGACCTCGATCATAGGGATCGGGATCAATATCAACCAAACCGACTTTGATGCGGAGATAAAAAACCCCGTTTCGCTGAAGCAGATCACCGGTAAGGAATTTAACCCTGTGGAACTGGCCAAAGAGCTTTGTAGTATGCTCGACAGCAGATATACCGAACTGGTGGAAAATGGTTTTGAGAATATTTACAAAGAATATCTCGCTCATTTATATAAACGAAAAGCAGCGGTTCGGTTGAAAAAAGGGGCTAAAGTATTCGAAGCGATGATCGAAGGGGTTTCACCTGCTGGTAAGCTGATCGTTCAGCATTCGATCAGGGAAGAATTTGATTTTGGAGAGGTGGAATGGGTGATCTAAATAAACCGAACTTCCTTTATCAACCCTATATTACCCTCACTCTCCCTCGCTTCCACTTCAAACTTATTATTGTAATAGCCATTCTTCATCCAGTCAATAAGGTATTTAAATAAAAACCCTGCCAAGCCGTGTTGCTTGTATTGATGCACATGCTTTAGCTCATGACAAACCCAATGGCTGTCCTGTAAGAATTCTTCCCTTCCTGTATTGTGGAGATGGATCGTGTTGCCAAAAACGATCGCCAGTTTGGCTGCTTTCATTTTTCGTGCAGCCAGCTTCGCTATCCATGAATTCTCCCTGATCCTCACCTTCATGTCCGAAAGACTGCAACAACAAAATATTCGTTGCGTTGCTTCGCTCCGCTCGCAATGACGATCCTATACTCTCGCAACCTCTTGCCTATTGTCCATTGACTGTTGCCTATTACTTCTTAGGCTTCCACACCGTAAACTGCCTGGAGATCGTGAAGCCCCAGCGGAACTGGCCCTTACCCCAATCATGCACCGTACGGGGAATGAACCTGTTCTCCACGATCTCTGTAGAGTTCGTAAAGTTCAAATGAAAAGCATGACGGCCTTTGATGATCTCGAGCCCGATACCAAGGGGGTTGGAGAATTTGATCGGTGTCGCCGGTTTCAACTTGAAAGAATCTTTGCTGGCCTGCGAACGGAACGGGTGAAAATAATCGACAATGATATTCATATTGGGAGATATGGGGAAACGAATGGCCCCGCCCAACGCAAAAATGGTCTTCTGATCATAGCTGATCGAATAACCGCGGGTGACCAATGTAGGATTTAATTGCAAACTTACTTTACCCATCTTGCGGGCGATCACCAATGCGAATGCATTACTGGTCCTGGAACCAAAATCTTCAAAATAATTTTCCGTATTGGGTATATGCGATGATTTGCTGCAGGCCGTTACAATATTGGCGAATAACAGGATAGATACCGGGTGAGAAGGATCATTCTCCAGCTGTTGTGCGATGAGGTACTTCAGGTTCAGCTCCATCAGTTTCTGTTGTACAGAAGCACCACGGTAGCGGGCGATGGTCATGTCAAGCCTGTCCGTTAAACCCACTTCAAAAGCGATACGGAAATCGGTGGCATTATCCAGTCCAAAGAAATTGCCGACTCCGCCTTGTTTGCCCGCAATATCTCCAAAATGGTGTACTACGTTAAAGTCCATTCTACCCTTTCCCACCAATTTAGTAGTGGTGGCGTTGATAGCTTTGTCGGAAGTAAAGATCTCTACCGGTGTTCTCGCAGAATCTGCCTGGGACAATCCACAGACAGCGATGGTCAGGAAAACTAATAAGCAGGCTAATTTCATGTGTTTATCTTTTATTTTAAAGAATTTGCCACACGTTATTCGCTATAAAAATTATCATCGCAGACTATATAAATTGCCCGGTAATTCTTATAGCTCATTTCATATCGCAGGTTTTAGTGTTACGAATACCTGTCAATAATCGGGAACGCCCCTTAAAGGGTTGCTTCCGGGCCGGCGCTCTTTTATCTCATAGCAGCCAGTATTTCAGCGGAATGCGCTTTATTCCTGGGTTTGGAGAAGATTTTCCGGATCACCCCTTTTTCGTCGATCACGAAGCTGGTCCGGAGCACCCCCATATATTTCCGGCCGAAGAGCTTTTTCATGTCCCATACACCATATTTTTCCAGGATATCATGGCTGGTATCGGCGATGAGCGGGAAAGGTAATTTATACTTTGTTGCAAAACTCTTTTGACGGGTTGGGGTATCAGGGCTGACGCCTACCACTTCGAAACCTTTTTTTATAAGCAGGGAATAATTATCCCGGAGATTGCAGGATTCGATGGTACAGGTGGGTGATCCTGCTTCGGAGTAGAAGTAAAGCACCAATTTCTTTCCCTTATAATCCGACAGGGATATTTTTTTTCCGTCCTGGTCGGTGCCAGAGAATAGAGGGGCTTTGTCGCCTTCTTTTAATGTTACCATACACTCGTTTTTATTCTGACTCGTTCCGAAGATTACACACCCGTTTGGTTTTAGCTAACATAAACGACTGCAAACTAGTTGCGCACCCTACGGGGCGCTGATACAATTTTCTGCTTTCGTTCTAACGACATTTTGCCCAGCTGGGGCATTGTACGGCTTATTTTCTTTTGACAAATGCTGCATAGATTGGTCTCTGAGCCATCGTGACACGACTTCCTCATTGCGAGGGAAAGCCGAAACAACCTTCCTTATTTCTGGCCTCCTACTCTACCTCTTCCTCCAAAAGAGGAAGAGAATTCAACGGATCAAAGCATCATTGTCTCTTTGCATTCTCCTTTCCTCCTCAAGGAGGAAAGGAGCCAGAGGATAGGAGGCTATTTTTTCTTTTTCACAGGAGCTTTCTTGTTCGTTGTAGCCTTCTTTGTTGTCGTTGTCTTCTTTTTCGCCCCGCCCGATGAACCTTTCTTATTACCCTTCTTCACCGCTTTCTTCTTCGGCGGTGGCGTATACGGATAGCGTTTGAACCACCATTCTTTCGTTGTCGAGTTACCGACGAGATCGGTAGCCATTGCAGTCATTTTATAAACTCCATAAGGAATGCGTTCATCAAAACGATAGATCCAGTTGCGGCTTTTATCATTGGTAAAACGTATCCATTGTGTAGTACCCATTGAATCGGTGACATACACTTTGTATCTTT
>JANOHQ010000370.1:0-2414 GCA_031406595.1 Chitinophagaceae bacterium | reverse complement strand
TAAACAGAATATCCAGGTAAATGGAAAGGATATCGCAACCATGCAGTATGATTTTACAGGAAAACTGTTAGGTAGCTACCAGATTCACTCACCACATGCCGTAACGGTTATTACAAAGAACGAACTGGACTTAGAAGGACGGACAACTAAAATTTACAAGGGGACAAACAGCTCAACAGCGACCAAACTTGTGACAACAAATGAGTACGACATGCTGGGGAGATTGCGTATAAAAACTACGGGCACAGCCACCATCTGCGAGAATAAGGAGGATTATACTTATAATATCCGGGGATGGGTACGGGGAGTAAATATGAATTACCTGAACGGGAATATTCTGACGACCAACCAGCGTTATTTTGGATACGAGTTGGCCTATAATACCCTCACGTCCGGAGGTCCTTTTCCAACACCACAATTGAATGGGAATATTGGAACGGTGGTATGGGCCAGTGCAGGCAAAGCTGGAAGGGATGCGCAAGGTATATGGTTCCCTTCGGCTAGCGGGATAAAAAGAAAATATGATTATACTTATGACAATACTAACCGCTTAAAAAAGGCTGATTTTACTGAGTATAAAAATAGTATGTGGGGTAATTCGGAAAAGAACTTTAGCGTCACGGGTAATGACAACGGGATCCGCTATGATGAGAACGGAAATATACTTTCCATGAACCAGATGGGTGTGGACGGCACTGCCATCGACCAGATAGATGTAATGACCTATACCTATTTAAATAATGGCAACAGTAACCGGCTTAACGCTGTAAGTGATGCATCACCCATGCACAGTTTCGGCAGTCAATTAGGAGATTTTCATAAAAACGGGTATTGGAATGGAGGGAGTCCCAGCGATTACTCATATGATGATAATGGGAACCTGGTTACTGACGACAATAAAAAAATTCAAAGTATTGCCTACAATCATCTGAACCTGCCGGCGCAGAACGCCATTCATCGATTGCCAGTTTACCCTGGGCAAAACGCCACAAAAGGGGATATCGTTTATTTATATGATGCTCTTGGGAATAAACTACAGAAAAATGTTACTGAGTATGATGTAATGGCGGGTCAGCCACCCTTAAGCGTTACCACTACCAGCTATTGCGGAGGGTTTACCTATGTAAATAATGAGCTAACCCAGATCGCTTACGAAGAAGGCCGTATCCGCTGGGCCCTGCAGCCCAACAGTACCCGGGAATATAAATACGACTGGATGATTAAGGATCATTTAGGGAATGTGCGGATGGTGCTTACCGAAGAGCCGAACCCGAGCACGCTGCGGCAATACCTGGCCACTTTTGAGGCGGAGCCAACACAGAAAGTAAGCAAGGAGCAGATAGCCATGGAAAAAGCGCTTTTTGGTGAAGAAGTTCTGCAACCGGTCAGAAATGCCCTTCCGGATGAGCTTAAAGATAAAGATCCGGGCAACCGGAAAGCGGCCCTGCTTCGTCCGGGTACAGTAAAAGTTCCTTATAAGATCGTAAAAGCCGCTCCGGGCGATAAATTTAGCATTGCCGTCCAATATTATTACCGCCAGCGCGGCAGCAAAGCAAATGGAAAAAATGTCCGGGAAGATATAGTGAAAAACGTACTAAATAGCATCATGACAATGGGTGGCGGGACAAATGGTAACGGACATGGCAACGGTACAGGGCAAACGCTGAACAGCAGCCCGTTTTCAAACCCAGGGGCATTAAGAAACTATAACAACGAGGATAACGAGGATGATAAAACAGCCCGTCGTCCGAGGGCTTACCTGAACTATATGTTGCTGGATACCGCCATGCAGTTTATAAAAGGGGGAGCGTTGCGAGTAGGAGATATCGACCCCAATAATCCGGATTGGAAGAGCCTGGCCGAACAGGATATCGAAGCGACACAAATAGGCTATTTTTTAATATATGTGAGCAATGAAGAACAACCTACTGCAGATATGAATACCGGAAATGTTTATTTTGATAATTTACGACTGATCACGAACGAAGGACCAGTGATGGAGGAGAACCATTATTACCCTTTTGGGTTGGTGATGGATGCCATTAGCAGTACTGGAACGGGGAAATTGGAGAATAAATACAAATTTCAAGGTCAAGAGTTTACAAATGAACTTGATTTAAATTATTGTGAATTTCGATATCGTAGCCACGATCCTCAGATAGGAAGGTTCATAACTATGGACCCGCTTGCTGAAGATTATGTTTATAACTCGACATACGCTTTTTCTGAAAATCACGTAACTGTCCACGTTGAATTAGAGGGTTTAGAAAAATTCCCAATTAATGGGGAAAATTCATCTGGTCCCGTTAATACTCCAATTGCAAGATCCTACCGAAACCAGGCAATGTTGGCTGGGCTTAGAAGAGACCAAATGATGCCTAAAGCATCTATCACACAAGTCGGGGGTTCAAGTT
>JANOHQ010000359.1:0-9967 GCA_031406595.1 Chitinophagaceae bacterium | reverse complement strand
CTTTCGATGATCGCACCCACCTGGCGGAGTATCTCCTTCCGGTGTTTCAGCAGGTTCATCCCAAATATTTCGATCGATCCGGATCCCGGTTTTACCAGGGTAAGCAGCATCCGGATGGTCGTAGATTTACCCGCCCCATTTTGACCAAGGAAGCCATAGACCTGCCCCTCTTCTACCCTGAATGAGAGATCATCGACTGCTTTTATTTCCCTAAACTGTTTGGAGAGATGTTTTACCTCTATGACTGCGTTGCTCATTGATTAGTAAGCAAAAGTATTACAAGCACGGCCTCCGGGGTGAAAGTATTTTGATCTTTGTGAAAATATTTTAAGCAAAAGACTTGCATTTATAAGGGGGAGTTACTAGGTTTGTTTTGTATTCGGAAAACCACATATACCCACGTAAAACTACGTTAAACATCTGTACCTTACCCATCGATTTCACCTGCTTTCCGTACAGCTCTATTTAAAGTAATCTTGCCGGAGATGTTTTCCCGCCGAAACTAACATCCAATATTTCTGTGGGCCGTTAAACCCTAAGAAATGATTAAATACGCAGCTTTCATATTTATACTGGCATTGAGGATATTATACCATCCTTTAAATGCCAAATCAGATATTCCCCCTTTTGCCAGCCCATCGCCTCTCCCCAACACCACTAATGTCGCCTCACCAGCAAAAGTGATCAGTATTGACGGTAGCATCAGCAGCAATAAAGTGATCCTGAACTGGGTCGTTGGAGAAAACGAGACCGCCGACCAGATGGAAGTGGAAAAATGCACCGATGGTAAGAATTTTACCATGGCCGCCCTGGTTTTCGGAACCGATAAACCGGTCACCGAAAAGTACCAGTTTTATGAAAAAGCTGGCAACCAAAGGACCCTTTACCGCATCAAGCTGATTAATAAGAACCGCCAGGCAGAATATTCTGCGGTAGTGGAAATCAATCCAAACGTATAAACTAAAAAATTATGAGCCGTTCTGTGAAAAAAGTATTGCGGGAAGAGTATAACCGTTTGAAGAACGCAATCGAAAAAATGATCAAACCCCAAAAACAGGAAGCGACACCCCAATTGGTTTTACAACCTGTCCGCGATAAAAAATATTTGAGGGGTACTCATCTTCGTTAATTTTTTTCATACACTTAGAGTACCACTGAGCATTAGCCCCTTTTCAGGGGCTTTCTCGTTTTAAAGACCTATTTATTTTTTGTTTGGTGTTTCTTGTTTTATGTTTCACGATATCTTATTAATAAGTAACATAAAACAAAAAATAAGGAATAAGTAAGTATAGACGCAACAATTAGTACGTCATAGTGAACATTGTGTCCTGTGTATTGAGCATTTATTCCCCAAACGATCTTTCTCTACAACCCGGATGACACCGGTATCTTTAGCACCATCATCACCAATGCTGCCATAGGTGTAAGCAATGCTACCAGGCCACATAGTTCCCATTCCTTCAGCAGTGACTTGTATAGAGGCCGGTCAAATGCTGAGCCAGAACCGGCAACTTTGTAAATTTTCTTTTGCAAAGGAGCTACTTTCCACATAAATGCAATACCGGAAAAGGAGAACAGTACGATCGGCCAGAACAACCAGCCCGTTTGGGTAAAGGAGATACTAGCATGACTTGCTGCAGCTATTCCCCCGGCAGTAATGATAACAACCCCGGGTAGGGTAAATAATTTATCGCTCCGGATCACTCCCTTTATCGCAAAGGAAATGATCGCGGCATTATTTGTCTTGTCAGCCTGCTTCATCCAAAACAAACCGGTGATTATATTTCCCAGGAACATGACAACAGCAATAATATGCACCAGCTTTAGAAGAAGGTATATATTCATGATCTACAGTTTACCGTTACCAAGATACGATTGAAGATTGATCACATAATCCTCAAAAGCTTTGATACCGGGTTTGGTTATTTTACAGATCGTTTGCGGGTAATTATCCTTGAACTGTTTGATCACGTCAATATAGCCGGCATCTTTTAATTTCTGCACCTGTACACTCAGGTTACCCGCTGTCGAATTTGTTTTTTCACGTATAAAGATAAACTCCGCTTCCTTTACACTGATGAGCAGTGACATGACGGCCAGCCGGAGCTGCGAATGTAATATGGGGTCGAGATCTTTAAACATTGGCCAGCGCTAATCCTTTTTTTGCATTCCTGTATTCTCTTTCCATAATGATCCCCGGTATCAGCCAGGCAAAAATTGCAGAAAGTGCTACTAAGAGCAGGTCGGTTTCGACCGGAGTAAAAACGGAGATCACGCAGCAGACCCAGCAGAAAAGCCCCCCCCATAACATGGGTTTAAACTTACAGGCAGCGCCGGTAATAAAAGTGGGCATCCCGTACAATAACAGGAACAGTGGACCTACAAATTCGAACAAGTGGAAGGAAGGTCTTTTTCCCGATAATTTGTAATATTCCGCTGCCACGGGTTGCCAGCTATAGTCCATCGCATTTATGATCAGGATCATTAAACCGATACAGATCCCAAAGCCAAGCCATACATAGTTCATATAGATATCATCATAGGTCGTTACTTTCCTATCCTTATTTTCTTTGCGGCTGATAAATATCTGGGGGATGATCGCGGCGATGGAGAGCCAATTGATGTCGAAGCCAAGATTGTAGTTAAACTGTAGCTCGGTGAATTTTACCAGCGCACACACGGCTACTACGGTTCCCCACAACATCGCACTCCTGCCGGTATCGTGGTAAGAATTCTTTGCCTGGCTGATCATTTTGGTTATCAGGTCAAGACTTTCCTGCTCCGTTAATTTTTTTTCAGGCTGTGTCATAGAAACTTATTTATTAGCAGTTTTGTTCCTGGACCGAAGCATATAAGCAGGTATGATGTAGCTGACCAGGATAGCAGCCGCACCGAATAGCATCTGGTAATCATAGCTGGCAAACGTGCTGCCGATCGCCAGCGCCCAGGCAACGATTCCTCCAATGATCAATGGTTTGAAGCGGATAATACTTCCGGATACAAATGTGCCAAGACCATAAAGCATAATAAAGAAAGGGAACACTACACTGTCCCAGCCAAGCCGCGTCAGGATCATGCCCAATACAAAGAAGCTGGCGGCCATCCCGCTCCAGAGATAGCCAATACTGTCATCAATATAGGTGCGGGCCTTTTTCGTCTTATCTTCCTTTCTTCCCTGGTAAATAGAAAAGATGATCCCAATAAAGACAACGGTCCATACCAGGTAATGATGCTCATATTCAAAAATATGCTTCAGCACAAATTGCCCGGTGCAGGCAATAAACGTCAGCCATCCCCAAACCAGGAAATAAATACTTTTATCAGAAATATCCTGCCTGGTCTTGCTTATCATCGATCGGATAAGCTGCAGGCTTTGCTCGGGTGAAAACTTTTCCTCTTGCATTGGTTCGTTATTTAATAGGACCTGCACCTGAAATTTCATGTGCAGGTCCCGGCAAGAATATTGTTTGCTTTAGTTCAACGTAAGGAAATATTTGGCTTGTCCCAATCCCCAGCCCGGGTGCAGGCTTGTTTCCGGTTTGAAGGTCCCGAACTTACTGATCGCTGTTTCAAATTTCTTTTTTGCTTCTGCTTTATCACCGCCAAATTGTTCCGGCGTGTAATACAAGTCCTGTCCCTCGAGCAGGTAAATTCTTGGATTTTCCGGGTTCAGTTTTTTGGCTGTCTCCAATGCTGCTGTTGCAATAGGGCCGTATTCCTGGAATCGGGCCATTGGATTACCCATCATACGTAAAGAAGCCAACATTTTTTTTGCCACCCAGATCTCTGAATTGTCTTTACTTAATTCTTCGGCCTTGTTCAATAACACTTCTGCTTTATCCGCCAGCGGGTCCACCGAGGCGCTTTTATCGCCAAAACTGCCATCCATGCTGAATGTATAACCGGCATTGATATTGGCCATCGCCGCATAATAAAAAGGAAGCCATTGTGTTTTCTCAGCATTGGCAATTCTTTCAAAAGAATTCCCCAGGGTGATCAATGCGTCATGGTCGCGGGTAGAATCGATACCGGGCAGCAATACTTCCATCGCTTTTGTATAGCGTTCATTTTGTGCAAAACTGGTAGTCACCAGCAAAGAGGCGACAAGGAAAGAAAAAAACTGTTTCATTGTAATTGATTTAAGTGTGATGTTTTTATTTCTGTTGTTGTTGTTTCAATTTTTCATACTCTTTCTCCGCCGTGCTTTCCTTGGGGAAACTATAGGCTTCGAAATACTGGATCACCATCGCCAGTCCCCAGCCGGCTGTTGGCCATACAGGCCAGGGAACTTTACTATCATAATGATCGCCTGACAATAACCAGATACACCAGAGGAAGGCGTTAACGGCCACATAAGTGACCATATCTCTTTTAAAGCCTGCTCTTTTTTTGGCAATGGCCCAGAGCTTCGGGTCTTTCTCAGGTGTCGTTGAAGATTGTTGTTCCATACTATTAGGTTGAATTTATTTATAAACCATTGTTGATCACTTCGTCGCTCCTGTCTACTCCAAAACTGATAAAGGCACCAATGAACACAAACATCCTCGAAGTGGGTACGATCGCTTCCTTACGGTAACCGTTGTAAGAATAATTGTATCCATAAGTTTGTTTGATATTGAAGATATTACTTACCTGGAACACATACACCGCAAAGCTCTTCGGATCTTTCTTACCGATAAACGGCAGGTAGTTGAGCGAGAAACTTACGTTATGATAATCCGGGATCGTACCCCTGTCATTGAATTTATAATTTCCGCCATCATAGCCGATATTATAATAAGGACGGCCGCTGGCATAGTTATAGGCAAAATTCAGGTTCGTCTTTATTTTCTGTACAAATTTTTTCACTACCAGTGAGCTGGTATGTTTGGCTGCAAAATTGGGCGTGATGGCAAAGGGGAAGGTCAGGAAATCTCTTTTGGTATCGAGATAGGAATACGATATCCAGTAATCAAGATCCTTGATGGTCTTTTTATCCCTCCAGAAAAACTCGATCCCTTTGGCATCGCCAAAACCCTTGTTATTGATCGCCGCCTCCCGGAAATTGACCGGCCCGGTCTTTACGAGGTTGTCATACTTTTTGTAAAATATCTCTGCCCGGAAGGAACGCTGGTTGGCGAATTTCTGGTATTGCAGTATATAATGCGTGGCTTTCATAAAGCCCAGATCAGCCGGTGAAGGCAGGTACCTTCTTTCCGGGTCCTGGTAAAAGATACCATAGGCAACAGAAACCTGGCTGCTCTTTCCCAATTTATAGGCTATCGAAAACCGGGGAGCAATATTTACTTTGTCGAGCTGGGAAGAATATTCCAGGCGAACGCCTCCTTTCAATGCCAGCGCATTGGTGGCATACACATCTGCTTCCCCAAAGATGGCATTGAGATGTCCTTTCAACGTATCGGGATACTCCTGCCCGTCGTAAGCGGTATACACCGATTTATCATTGGTGTAATTATACTCGGTTCCAAAACGAACGGCACTCAAACCTTTCAGTCTCTTTTCGAGGACCAATTTTGCATTGAAATAATTTCCTTTTGTTTTGATATCGAATTTTTTGAACTCCAGGTCATTCAGGACCACGTCCTGTTTGTTTTGGTCCTGCATCCTGCTATTGATATCATCCCGGTTATTGGAATACGATATACCTGTATTGACTTTCCATCCTTTGCCCAGGTTTTCTTTCCAGGCCAGGTTATGATAGAAATTCTTGTTGCCAATGGAAAATTTATCCAGGTAACCCAGTGAATCAATGCTGTTGGTAGTAAACGCTAATTTGTTGCTGCTGAAATAACCATAATATTTTAGTATCCCGGTCTTTGATGTTTTGATCCGGAAATTGCCATCCAGGTTATGAAAGGTCGGCACTTTGGAAAAATCCTGTTTTTGTTTGATCAGGGCAAAAGCCAGGCTGAGATCGGTATAGCCGTAATTAAAGCCCCAGGATGATTTTTTATCTTTCGCCAGATGTTGCAAGCCCGCATTGAGACTGAGCACAGTGATACCAACGTTGGCAGATGATTGTTCCGGGAGGTCGATCGATTCAAGTATCAATGCCGATGATAATGCCTGCCCGTATAAGGCCGAGTATCCACCGGTGCTGAAAACCGTTCCTTTAAATATAAAAGGAGAGAATCGTCCAAACTGTGCAATGTTGGGAACGCTGCTATAGAAGAAATTATTCACGAGTGTGCCATCAATAAATGTCTTTGTTTCGGCCGCGGTGCCACCACGGACATATAAGCCTTCGCTTTCTCCAACCTGTTGGGCGCCGGGCAATGTTTTTAAAGCGCCGGTAATATCACCATTAGCACTGGCAGTAGTAACGATATCGATCGGGTCGAGGACAGCTGCGGCTCTTTTCCTGTCGCTGGCTTCAAACGTGCCGGCAGAAAGTACAACTGCGGTCAGTTCGCTGATCTCTTCTTTCAATACTGCATCGATGCTCAGCGCAGCACCTTCCAGCTTCACAGTCTGCTCGATCGTTTTATACCCGATCGAACTGATCACCAGGAGCTGTTGTCCTTTTTCTGTTGTCTTAAAAGAGTATTTCCCGGTTGAATCGGAAGTGCCTCCGTCATAACTGTCTTTGATGGAGATGCTTACCCCGGCCACCGGTTTTGATCTATTGTCTTTGATCACGCCTTTGATAGTAACCTGTGCCGAAAGGCCCTGGAAAAGGCTTGTGGCAAGGAGCAGGAACCAGCCGAATGTCATTTTTCTCATAACGAATACATATTTGGACAACAAACGTAAAGTAGTTTACATTATAAACCAAATTTATTTTACACAAAAAAGCCGTCCCGCAAATGCGGGACGGCCGGAGCAATTATATAAACCTAAACTTATTGCTTGATGATCTTCTGTTGCGCTGTTTCGATACCGCAGCTGACTTTTACTATATAGAAACCGCTTTTCAGGCTGCTGATATTCAGCGTTTCGGTCTGGCTGCTGCTGGATGCTTCGATCTTTTTAGCCGCCTGGCCATTGGCACTGAACAATTCATAGACTACTTTCTTGTTCTGCCAGTTTGCGGGGATGGTGATCCGCAGTTCGTTGATGGCAGGGTTAGGGTAGCTGAGGATGGTGACTGTATTATCTGTTTGCTTGCTGAGGCGGATGATCCGGATCTCAGAATAACTTGTTTTGCCATTGATATCTACTGAACGCAACCTGTAATAGACAATTTGTGCGGTAGCGTTTGCAATATTGTCGGTGGCTGAATAATTCACTTTACCAGTTGTATTGCCGGATGCGAATACGGTAGCCGCATCATTGAATTCTACCCCATCATAGCTCTTTTCAACCACGAAGTGCTTTACATTGATCTCGCTGGTTGTAACCCATTTCAGATCCACTTTTGATGGATCACTTAAGAAAGCATTGAATGATTCCAGTTTTACCGGCAACGTGATGTTCGTAGACGGTGCGTTCAAACAACCACCGAAATTATCATTGATCGAATTGGCCGCGGGAATACTGGATACATTGCTGTTGATCGTTGAGATATGAAATTTAAAGTCCTGTCCGAAATACAGCTGACCGGTCACTATTTCTTCATCATTCACCCGTGTGATCTGGCTAAAAGGTATTTTTATTTCTACTGATTTCCCGTCAGAAGATCCGCTGCCCGTGCTGATTCCAGGGCCCTGGCCTGAGCGGTTAGTCAACGTACCCATCAATTTAGATCCATCAATGTGCTGGGAAAGCGTATTATGATGTATCCCGGCAGTAGACGGCTGGTAATTCAGTACTTCGATCGATACACTTCCGTTCGTCCCTGCCCAGCTGATATGGTACACTGGTTCACCCGATTCCATCAGGTCATTGTTATTGATATCGAGATAAAAAACAATATCAATTGTATTCGAAGTGGAGCCGGCCCTTTGCAGGTTGAAATAAAGGTAGTTTGCATCTTCAGTAAAGGTTAACCTTAGCAGGTCTCTTGCATCTTCTGAGAATGGCGCATCCTGGTCGTTGCTACCACTAGCATCATACGAGTTGTTGTCGGGGTCGTTCAGATAAGGAGCCCAATCGGCCATGTTACCGTCGATACTTATTCCGCCTGTTAAGGCTGAAGAAATACCGTTACCACCTGCAGTGGTGTTACAGTTTTGAGCCGTGGCATTCGTTCCAAAGAAAAACAAGGTGAAGGAGGCAAGTAAAAGGGTAGAAATAGTTTTCATCGGCTTCAGTTAAGGGTTAAGAATTTAAATAGGTCAATTTGTTTTTTTAAAACAAGCCCTCAGATAGCTGGGTCCGCAAGACTCAGTGAGGAAAACCGATAAAGGGGCTGAAACAGCGGGAAGGAATTTCCCGTTTTGAGAAAGGTTCGTTTCAGGGGGTTCGGATTTCGTCGTTTTCTAAGGGATTGTTCGATTCGGGTATAAACATAATACGCGGTTTTTTTACTTGCAAGCTTTTTAAGCATTTCCTCTTATTTAAAGCAGGATTTTATGCAGTATAATTACGATACCTGCTGATAATCAACAGCTATTACAGGACAATGTTGCGGTATATGGTAGCGACTAAAGGCCGGAATCTTGAGTGAGTGCACAAAAAAACCGTCCCGCACATGCGGGACGGCCGGAACCCCAAAATAAAACTAAGCTTATTGCTTGACGATCTTTTGTTGCGCTGTTTCGACACCGCAGCTCACTTTCACGATATAGAAACCGCTTTTCAGGCTGCTGATATTCAAAGTTTCTGTCTGGCTGCTGCTGGATGTTTCGACCTTTTTAGCCGCCTGGCCATTGGCGCTGAACAATTCATAGACAACTTTCTTGTTCTGCCAGTTTGCGGGGATGGTGATCCGCAGTTCGTTGATGGCCGGGTTAGGGTAGGTGAGGATGGTGACTGTATTATCTGTTTGCTTGCTGAGGCGGATGATACGGATCTCTGAATAACTCGTTTTACCATCAATATCAACCGAACGCAATCTGTAGTAAATAACAGGCGAAGTGGTATTGGCTATATTATCGGCTGCAGCATAATTCATTTTAGTGGTTGTGTTACCATAAGCGAAAACAGTAGCTGCTTCACCGAACACTACACCGTCATAACTTTTTTCTACTACGAAATGGCTGACATTGATCTCGCTGGCAGTAGCCCATTTCAGATCCACTTTAGAAGAGCTGGTTAAAAAGGCATTGAATGATTCCAGTTTTACCGGCAAGGTTGTAGTATTAATATAATTGAAGCCTTTCATGAATATGCTGTACTGGCGATTACCGCTGCCTCCCAACGAGTTAGTAGCCCCGGCGCGGATCGTATAAGACGAAACATTGCCTTTGCTTACCGTGAACATATTTCCCAGGGCAGCAGTGTCGATACCGGTTCTTTCAATACCTAAGATATTTTGTGCACGGAAGCTGTTCGATAACCAATTGAGAACAGAAATGTCCAGTGTGCCTGTTCTGAAAGAAGCAGTACCGCCACTCATTCCCAGCTCAATAAATTCTTTCATGGCCGTGTTACCGTCGATATCAAGGGCCGTTGCCTGTATATCGCTCAGGCTTCTGATATTACCCGTTGCGGAATCATAAAAGGTAACAGTAAACACCAAATACGCATTAGTACTATGGTTAGGGATCTTTATCTCAGGTTGAAATGCATTCAGGTAACCGAGGCCGCCTGAATTATCATCGATCTTTTTCAATTCAGCACCATTCACAGCACTGTCGAGTCTGATCTTTGCATTCGTACCAGTTGTGACACTTTTAAAAAGGTAAACCGAATTTACTTCCAGCGCATTGCCAGAATCAAGGATCGGGTTTTTAAAAACCAGTCCCTGGTTGCCTTGCGCCAATGCTGCAGTGCTGATCAAAAGAGTCGCTAAAAAGGGTAAAAAAGTTTTCATCGTTTTCACTTTAGGGGTTCAAGATTAAATAAGCAGAGTTGTTTTTTTAAACAAGCCTTCAGATAGCTAGGAAAACCGATGATTGGGCTGAAACAGCGGGAAGTAATTTCC
>JANOHQ010000351.1:0-26017 GCA_031406595.1 Chitinophagaceae bacterium | reverse complement strand
GGATCCTATGGCGGTTTTATCACGCTGATGGGAATGTTCAACGAACCGGATGTGTATGCTGCGGGCGCGGCACTTCGTCCTGTGACCGACTGGGCCAACTATAATCATGGCTATACCTCGAATATCCTGAATGAACCCTTCAATGACAGTCTCGCCTACCGGAAAAGCTCACCCTATTATTATGCGGAAGGGCTAAAGGGTCACCTGTTGATCTGTCATGGCATGGTGGATGTGAATGTACACTACCAGGATGCGGTAAAACTAACACAGCGGCTGATCGAACTCGGGAAAGACAATTGGGAACTGGCCAGCTACCCGATGGAAGACCATGGGTTTGTAGAACCAAGTAGTTGGACGGACGAGTATAAACGGATATTTAAATTATTTGAAACAACATTGAAAAAGTAATTGACGTTTATAGTTTATGGTTTTTTGTTTATTGTTGTTGAAAGTGTAAGAGTTCCGAACGATTGCAAAGACTCTTGAACACCCGGGTTAAGCCCATTTGGCATTAAAAAGGAGGATTTCATTGTAAACGACCCCGACTATAAACCATCCTTCGATAAACTCAGGACCCATAAACGATAAACTTCTATATATTTGTAGCTAACAACCGGTTATGGCCAAACAATTTGAAGATTTTGATGCCAACCTCGCAGGCGAAGAAGGAAAAACGGAGGAGACGAAGAGCAGTTGGTTCAAACGCATCAAAAAAGGGATCAATACCAAAACATCGGAGAAAAAAGAAACTCCGGAAGGGCTTTGGGTAAAATGTCCAGATTGCAATTTCATCTGCACCGTTACCGAATTACGGGAAGACCTCTTTGTTTGCCCCAAATGCAGTTTTCATCACCGCATCAACAGCAGCGATTATTTCGAGATATTGTTCGACAATAATGTATTCACCGAACTGTTCGAGAATATCCGGAGCAAGGATTTCCTGGGATTTACAGATCTGAAACCTTACCAGAAAAGACTCGAAGATATCTGGAGCAAGACGGATCTGAAGGATTCGATCCGCGTGGGTGTGGGTAAAGTGAGCGGGAATGACCTCGTGATCGCCTGTATGGATTTTGAATTCATCGGCGGTTCGCTTGGCAGCGTGATGGGTGAAAAATTCTCCCGGGCCGTTGATTATTGCATCCTGAACAGGATCCCGTATATGGTGATCAGTAAAAGCGGTGGTGCCCGGATGATGGAAAGTGCATTCTCTCTTTTACAATTGGCAAAGACAAGTGGTAAGCTTTCACAACTCAGCGATGCAAAGCTTCCTTATATTTCTTTATTGACCGATCCGACTTTTGGCGGCATCTCTGCTTCTTTTGGCATGCTGGGCGACCTGAATATTGCAGAACCCGGTGCATTGATCGGATTCGCTGGTCCCCGGGTGATCAAGGAAACGATCAAAAAAGACCTGCCGGAAGGTTTCCAGCGAAGTGAATTTATTTTGGAACACGGCTTTTTAGATTTTATTGTTCCGAGAAAAGAGCTGAAAGAAAAACTCTCGACAGTATTGCAATTGTTCAAGAATTAAGTAACATAAAAGATCATTCAAACAATAAGAGGTAATTTCGCCTCTTATTTTATTTAGGAGATGGCAGATCTAAAAAACAGGCAGGCTTACCACGAATACTTTATCGATGCCAAATATGAAGCGGGCATGGTATTGCTGGGTACAGAAGTAAAATCACTAAGGGCGGGCCGTGCCAGTTTCAATGACAGTTATTGCCAGATCCATAAAGGCGAGATCTGGTTGAAATCATTCCATATCGCCGAATACACTCATGGCACGGGCAACAACCACGATCCTCTGCGTGACCGTAAACTCTTGCTGGAAAAAAGAGAGATCCGGAAGATCGAAGCCAAACTGAAAGAGAAAGGTTATACCCTGGTGCCGCTACATATCTATTTTAAGGAAAGATTGGCGAAAGTAGAGATCGGTCTCGCCAAGGGAAAAAAATTACATGACAAACGGGAAAGCATCAAACAAAAAGATGTGCAAAGAGAAATGAAACGGTTTCTGAAATAACCTGCCTGCAAGTTTACCTGCCGAAGGCATGGCATGCAGGTCTGTGTAAAACTTCGTTTCCCTGTAGCATGGTTTTTGCCGATATTACGACTTCATGCGAAAAATACTATTCATAGCTTTCCTGCTCAGTTCTTTTCATTCCCATTCCCAATCGGTATTTGGTTATTGGTATGGGGATGCGAACGTAAAAGTCAATAACTCCACCAATAATTACCTGGTAGAATTGATCCTCCAGCCGGAGAAATCCTATGTAAAAGGCATATTGAACTATTATTTCAGGGATACCTACCGCAGTATCGAAGTAAAAGGTAATTATAATGCCACTACCCGGGAATTGAACCTGTACGATGTGCCTGTTGTGTACCATGCATCGATCGCTAATATGGAAGTCGACTGCATAATGAATGTCCGGGCCACTTTACGGGTAGCACAGGCCGGATCTGATCTTATCGGCAGTTTTACCGGTTTACCGGATTACAGGAATATGTGTCCTTCCATCAACTTCAATCTTCATTTCAATGCCGATATCAGTAAGAAGGACTCTGTGTTGAAGGCGATCAGCGAATACAAAGAGACCCGCCAGGTTTGGACACCCGGTGCTGTAGATACACTGGTTAGCCTGACCGTCATTCCCCGTAAACTGACCAATTATGTCACCGAAAACGAATTCGTCAAAAGAGAGAATGTCCTGATCAATGAACTGGAAGTGGATTCCGATACATTGAAAGTGGATGTGTATGACAACGGGGAGATTGACGGTGATATCATTTCCGTATTCTTCAACAAAAAACTCATCCTGAATAACCAGAAGCTGACGCATAAATCCATCCGCATGACACTGGAACTCGACAGCCTGTCTGACAACAACGAAATATCGATGTTTGCGGAGAACCTGGGATTGATCCCGCCCAATACAGCGTTGATGGTGATCATCGATGGCAAAAAAAGACACGAGATCCGCGTCTCCAGCAATATGAATAAGAATGCAACGATCCGCTTTAAGAAAAGACCGAAACCATCAAAATAATCTTCCCAAACTGGAAGATCAAAGCTAGTTTCATACAATTAAAAGGAAAATGATTTGATATAGGTGCTGGTCAGCAGGTATTCCTGAACCTGTTTTATTTTGTCTTCAGTTAACAGCACTTCCAGCACCAGCTGCAATTGTTCATCTTTGTAGATGACCTTCTTTTCTTCCATACCAGTTACTATTTTACCGATGCCCCTGATGATCTCGTCTCTGTGCCCGACATGTTCCCTGGCAAGCAGGATCTCCAGCGACCTTGTTATTTTTTTTGTCCGAAATAACTTATTGATAAAAGGAGTAGCCAGTATGATCATCATTGAGCCCCCCATGAAAGTAGCTGCCAGGTAAAACTCACCAAAACCGATGGCTAATCCAACAGCAGCTGCCAGCCAGATGATCCCGGCAGTGGTGAGACCTGAAATAGTAAATCCATCTTTGAAAATAGCACCAGCTCCTATAAAACCAACACCACTTACCACGTAGGCTGCTATCTGCGTGGGATTGTTGACCCCCACTTTATAAGAAAGTATACCGAACAGCGTGGCTCCCAGGCAAATGATGGTGATAGTTTTTAAACCAGCCACCTTATCCTTTAGCTCTCTTTCAAGACCTAAGATCACACCCGCGGCCACCGCCATCAGGGCCTTGAACACGTCCAGTATTTCCCAGTGATCCAGCATTCAACAAATTTATTCGAACAATTCGGCCTGGTTACTCTCTTTTCCTTTTACCCATTCCATTTCAGTCGATTTACTGTAGTCTGCCAGTTTCGTGCCAACAGTCCTGTAACCGGTCACTTCCGCGATCTTAGCGATCTTCAGTTTTCCTTTGCGAACCTGGGCTCCCCTGCCCTGCTGCATGGCAAGCATGGGTTCTTCCATGGTGGTAACAGCTTCTACATAATTTCCATCGCCTTCTTTAATAAAGAGGAATTTGGTCTTTAATGTCGTGGTCTCGACCTTAAACCGCTTGGCCATGAATTGTTTTGTCTTCATATCCACGTAAACTGCCGTAAGGATCTTAGCCGGGTTGAACTTTTCGATGAAGATCAATTTTTCGGAATCCAGTTTCTGCACCAGCTCCTGGTCGGTGATCTCGTAGTAACCGTCATTGTACACTACCAAAATTTTATCCTCTCCGCCAAACATACCCAGGTATTCTCCTTTCTCCTCGGTATTCAATCTTCCAAACTGGTCATCATACCATAATTTTTTACCGGCAATGGTGGATATCCCGGCTT
The DNA here is from genome assembly GCA_031406595.1 of Chitinophagaceae bacterium. GTDB lineage: Bacteria > Bacteroidota > Bacteroidia > Chitinophagales > Chitinophagaceae > JJ008. The sequence continues at coordinate 21,721 of JANOHQ010000351.1, read as the reverse complement.
CTTTTAACCTCACTCCATCCGATTTGATGGGGTACTTCGTCACCGTATTGCCCATACTGCTGCGTCCCTTGATCTCGAGTTCCGCAAAATTGAATTCCAGCTCCTTGATCCTCGCCTTGCTTCCGGGTGTCAGCAGGATCTTCACCACTTCTGCTTCCCCGTTAGCCCAGGCTTTGAAATAATGGACTTTACTATTCTCATCCCCTTTCGTAAGATCGTATGTCTTATCACGGGTTACGCCGGTCACATTGAAGCGTTTTGCAAAACTCTTCCTGCTTTTGCCATCCATATAGATCATATTGTACGTAGTACGTTCATCATTCTTCTGGAATACAGCCGCGTAGAGTATATCTTTCCCGATAAAAATCTTATCCGATACTTTCACCACTTTCATAACACCTCCCCGGGTAAAAGCGATGATATCATCGATATCCGAGCATTCAAACAGGAGTTCATCCTTTTTCAGACCGGTGCCAATAAATCCCTCTTCCCGGTTCACATATAACTTAGTATTGGCGATCGCCACATTCTTGGCTTCGATCACTTCGAACTGTTTGATCTCCGTTTTTCTTTCCCGGCCCTTGCCATATTTCTTCAGGAGGTTCTCATAATAGGCCACCGTATAATCCACCAGGTTGTTCAGGTCATGTTTTACCTGTTTGATCTCCGCTTCCAGTACTTTGATCTGGTTATTCAGGTCATCAATATCCAGTTTATAGATCCGGCGAACAGGTTTTTCTGTGAGCTTGATAATATCTTCCTTCGTGATCGCTCTTTTCAGCTGTTTCTTGAACGGAACAAAAGCCTTGTCAATCGCTTCAAGCACTTTATCCCAGGTCTCGTGCTTTTTCTCAAGCTCCTTGTAGATCTTTTCTTCAAAGAATATTTTCTCCAGCGATGTATAATGCCATTTCTCCTGTAATTCGTTCAGTTTAATGGTCAGCTCTTTTTCCAGCAGGTCCTTGGTCCTGTCCACCGATAATTTCAGCAACTCCTGCACACCGAGGAACTGTGGCTTCATCTCCGTGATCACACAGGCATTGGGAGAAATTGATATCTCGCAATCGGTGAATTTGTACAGGGCATCAATCGTCATATCGGGAGATATCCCCGGCGCCAGGTCCACCTGTATCTCCACATCCGCGGCTGTGTTGTCGGTTACTTTTTTGATCTTGATCTTTCCCTGGTCATTGGCTTTTACAATAGATTCCATCAGCTGACTGGTAGTAACACTGTAAGGAACACTTTTGATCGCCAGCGTTTTCTTATCTACTTCTTCAATATGCGCCCTCACTTTCACCTTACCACCTCTTTTACCCTGGTTATAGTCGGTCACATCGATCATACCACCTGTAAGAAAGTCAGGATACAATTCAAAACGTTTCCCCCGTAAGGATTTAATAGCGGCTTCGATCAGCTCGCAAAAATTATGCGGCAATATCTTGGTAGAAAGACCTACCGCAATCCCGTCTGCCCCTTGTGCAAGCAGCAACGGAAATTTCATGGGCAGCGTTACCGGTTCATTTTTTCTTCCGTCGTAACTGAGTTGCCATTCTGTTGTTTTATTATTAAAGGCAACATCCAGGGCAAATTTGCTCAATCTCGCTTCAATATAACGTGCTGCAGCGGCATCATCACCGGTACGAACATCACCCCAGTTACCCTGTGTATCAATGAGCAGGTCCTTTTGTCCCATATTTACCAACGCATCACCAATGCTGGCATCTCCATGCGGATGGTATTGCATCGCCTGCCCGATGATATTGGCCACTTTATTATAACGGCCATCATCCATTTCCTTCATAGCATGCAGGATGCGGCGCTGTACGGGTTTCAGGCCATCCTCCACGGCCGGTACAGCTCTTTCCAGTATCACATAGGAAGCATAATCAAGGAACCATGTGCGGTACTGACCATGCAAACCAGTTTCATTATTCTGTGTTTCTATTGCTTTATTCTTTGCGGCGCTCATAGTTATTTAATCGTAAAATTCAAATAAATATTTTTCATTGTATTCGATCTCATACTCTTTCAGGAAGCCCAGGTATTCTTCTCTGAACGTTGTCTTCTTATGATGTTCAGGTTGATTAAGTATATATTTTACAACATCTTTTGCCTGTGATTTATGATAGGAAAAAGCTCCGAAACCTTCCTGCCAGCTAAAAGAACTGTTTACAAACCTTTTGTCTTTAATAAACGCGGATGAGCTTGCTTTTACATCTCTCACCAGGTCGGATATGGCGAGGTTAGGTTTCATACTTGCCAGGATATGCGTGTGATCAGGCATGCAATAGATCGCATATAGTTTTTGTTTTTTTTCTGCTATTACTCCGGACATATATTTTTGTAATTCATCCCTAAAAGGTTCTTTAATAAAACACTGCCTCCCCTGTACCGCAAATACGATCTGGATGTATAATTGTGAATAGGTGTTTGGCATTTTATTTTTTTATATATGACCCTGCGGGTTCTGCATCGATTTTTCGTTTCAAAAGCAACTGATATATCGCTCCTCCGGAGCTCTGATAATCTTTTGGTCAACCTTTCCTGCTGCTGATATATCGCTCCTCCGGAGCTCTGATAATCTTTCCGGTCAATCTTTTCTGCTGCTACTGATATATCGCTCCTCCGGAGCTCTGATAATTTTTTCAACTGATCCTCTCTGGCAAGCCCCAGCGGGGCGATATATCAGTAGAAAAACGATCAATATGAAAGATCAGAGCCCCGTAGGGGCGATATATTAAACAATTCCGATTATTCAACATTCGTCTGCTCATCGCTTGCCGCCACGGCCTCTCCTTTCCCCGCAAGTTTCACATCAAATTCCTTCCAGCTTTTGTTCATATCTCCATTCACCTCAATCCGGCCTTCATTGACAAGGTATTTCATCCTCCGCATCAGGAACAGGTCACCGGTCTTGATCTTCATACGATTCAGGGTATTGCTCAGCACCCGGGTCGCTTTTTGCCACTCCGCAGTCAGGTTCTTCAGGATCTCGTTATCATAAAAATGCTCCTCTTTACCTGCGATCTTTTTGCCTCCTTCCAGTATCCTGACCATCGCATTCTCATCGGCGATCTTTCTCCACTCATCCGGATCGATCTCAAATTCACTCAGCGTAATGGGTCTCGCCAGTTTTTTTGCTTTTAAAAACTCCTTAGGCTGGATCTCGTTCAACCAGGAAGGATAAAATATTTGCCCCTTCTCATTGATAAAAGGAAGATTATTCAGGTAAAGGATCATAACCCGTCCCTGGAACTCCCGGAACTGCGGCATCAGCCAGTAATAACCCGTTACATCATGCTGGTTCTGTCCCATCCATATCCACAATTCCTCTTCGGGGTTCTCGTCCAGTTTTGCTTTCAGTTCGTTAATCGTTTGCCGGTCATCAAAACTGCCCGCCAGCGTTTCGCTATAGGGCGAACCCACCAACTGGCTTTTCCACCAATCCCGTCTTGCCTGCCAGCCTTCTTCCGTATCGATACCCTGCAGGGGGCCAACAGCAAAATCATCTTTTATTTGCACCACATCACCCTGGATGGTCTCATCCATTTCGATCACCTGCTTCATCAGGCCAACTTCACTCTCATTGAAAACAACATGTATCATAATAAACAATTATTTTTTAGGTTGTGCGATATAGTAAACACAGGTCGTAAAAAAATTCCGGACAAACGGTATCGCTTTGATAATGGCGGATTGTGTTCTTGCCTTCCACCCGAATTTCCATTTATAGATCGGGTTGATAAAATAATGCCGGTTGTGTGGCAGATCATATCCTTCCTTTTTACAGATCCTTACAAACCGTTCAATACTAATCCCCGTATCCCTGACCTCCATCAGCTCTCGAACATCCTCCTTCTTCTTTGTCAATACCCACCTGTAAAGGAACCGCGGTAACAGGTGAATATAGGGGAGCCGCGATATCTTTGAATGGCATATCTGCTGGTGACCGCCAAAAGGCATATACCAGGGCGGGAAACCAAAGAACACGATACCGGCAGGCTTTAGGAAATTCTTCATCCACCCGATCAGCTTTGCCTGGTCATGGATATGTTCGATCACATCCTTCAGCACAATGATGTCAAACAGCCCCTTCAGATCCTTCTCAATATCTACTTTATAAATATCCTTCAGCACGAATGTCAATTTCCCGGCTGCAATATCTTCCGGCAGGTACAGTTTTGCATGCTCGATCCTCGGCGCATCCATCTCCACTCCCACCCCTTCACAACCCTTATTGATAAAGGCTTTCAACACGCCACCTTCCCCACAACCGATCTCCAATACCCGCATCCCTGGCTGCACCAGGAATTTCTCTTCAATAAAAGGAATAACATATTGCTCCGCGTTCGCAACCTGGATATCAAAATATCTTTTCCTATCGGCGTGAAATTCAAACATGCTGGTTAGATAAAAGATAATAGTTAATAACTAAAAGTTTTTGAGGCAATCAAACAAGTAAACAATCTCCGCATAGCACGACAACTATTATCTATTATCTTTTCACTTTTATCTGTCAACTCTCCACCGGCGCATCCAACTCCACTTTCAGATTATTAATAATGAACTCCTGCCGGTCCGGTGTATTCTTTCCCATATAATATTCAAGTAACTGCTGGATATGATCGCCCTGCTCCAGCCGCATCAGCTGCTTGCGCATATCGCCACCGATGAACTGGGCAAATTCGTCCGGGCTGATCTCTCCCAAACCTTTGAACCGGGTGATCTCGGGTTTGCTGCCTAATTTTTTGACCGCCGCCTGTTTTTCGGTCTCATCAAAACAATAGATCGTTTCCTGCTTATTCCTGACACGGAACAACGGAGTTTCCAGCACATAGATCTTCTCGTGCTTGACAAGGTCGGGGAAAAACTGAAGGAAGAATGTCATCAATAATAAACGGATATGCATCCCGTCCACATCGGCATCGGTAGCGATCACGATATTATTGAAACGCAAACCCTCCATGCCTTCCTCTATGTTCAGCGCATGTTGAAGAAGGTTAAACTCTTCATTCTCGTATACTACTTTTTTGGTCAGCCCAAAACAGTTCAGCGGTTTACCCCGCAAACTGAATACGGCCTGAGTCTCCACATTCCTCGATTTAGTAATGGAACCACTCGCACTGTCTCCCTCTGTTATGAATATGGTCGTTTCGTTTTGCTTGACAATAAATTCTTCTTTGTTTTTCGAAGGGGCTTCATCATTCAGATGGTAACGGCAATCGCGCAGCTTCTTATTATGCACGTTGGCTTTCTTGGCTCTCTCATTCGCCAGTTTTTTAATACCTGCCAGTTCTTTTCTTTCCCGTTCGCTCTGCTCAATCCTTTTTTTCAACGAATCTGCCAGCGTTGGATTTTTGTGCAGGTAGTTATCCAGTTCTTTCGCTAAAAAATCGCCAATAAATTGCCGCATACTCTTGCCGCCTTCTTCCATGAACTGGGAACCCAGCTTGGTCTTGGTCTGGCTTTCAAATACCGGCTCCACCACACGGACAGAAACCGCGGCCACGATACCGGTGCGGATATCCGCTGCATCATAATCTTTCTTGAAATAATCTCTTATAGTCTTAACATAAGCTTCGCGGAAAGCAGCCTGGTGTGTACCTCCCTGGGTGGTATGCTGGCCATTGACAAAACTGTAAATATCTTCCCCGTAATCGTTGGTATGTGAGATCGCCACTTCAATATCCTCACCGCTCAGGTGGATAATAGGGTATCGTATTTCATCTTCATTGGTCTTTCGTTGCAGGAGGTCGAGCAGACCATTCTTGCTGACAAAACTTTTCCCGTTAAAATTGATCCGCAAGCCCGCATTCAAAAAACAATAATTCCATATCTGGCTCTCTAAAAATTCAGGAAGGAATTTAAAATTCTTAAACACAGTTTCATCAGGGATAAATGAAACCAGCGTTCCGTTCGATTCAGCAGTTTTTACTTCTTTGTATTCTTTGACCAATACGCCTCTTTCAAATTCAGCCGTCTTCTCCTTTCCCTCCCGCACAGCGGTCACCTTAAAATAATGACTCAATGCATTGACCGCTTTGGTACCCACACCATTCAAACCGACCGATTTCTGGAAAGCCTTGCTATCGTATTTGGCACCGGTATTTATCTTACTGACCACATCCACCACTTTTCCCAAAGGAATACCGCGGCCATAGTCGCGGATGGTAACGGTCTTGCCTTCGATGGACAATTCAACATTCTTACCATACCCCATGGTATACTCGTCAATACAGTTATCCATCACTTCTTTTACAAGTACATAGATCCCGTCGTCGGGTGAGGAACCATCGCCCAGTTTACCTATATACATCCCGGGTCGCAGGCGGATATGCTCTTTCCAGTCGAGAGATTTTATACTGTCTTCGGTATAATCAAAAAGGTTGGTCCGTGAGGACTCCTTCGGAGTCGTATTTTTTTCTTTTGCCATGTGTATGTTTTCACTCTTGTCATCCTGCCTGCCCCCCGAATGGCGTGGGGGCATAGCGAAGGATCGAAGGGTGAGGTTATTATTTTATTTAGCCATCTTCCTGTGCTGAGCGAAGCCGAAGCATCCGGCTCTTCATCATTCGGTTCGCTGCTAAGCATGTCGAAGTATGAGCTTTTGTTTAATTAACTAAACCATCGCAACCGTTAATAAGTTAAACAATTCAACCTCTCACTTACTATCACAAAAAACCTCCTCATCCTTCGATAAACTCAGGAGGGAGGCAGTTGGTGGGGTTGAGCAAATATACCGAAACAGCCCCTGCACTCAGGATTTGTAGTTATTCACAGATGGGGAAAATTCTGTGCATTTTGTAATCATTTTTACATTTTAAATCCCTTATCCCCTTGTTCACGTATCTGGGTCTTTAGTCATTTCAAAATAAGTTATATGAACAAAAGACTCAACCTTCTCCTTGCCCTTTTCGGATTTTTTGGTATCGGCCTTTTCAGCAGCTGCGATGATGACGACGGGACTGTTGTACCGGTCGTAAAACCCGATATCCTTTTTTATGCATTATCGAACTCCAACCAGTTGATCAAATACAACGCCAACGCCACGCAAACTGCCATTTCAACCAATGCTATCACGGGTCTCCCGGGAGGCGAAAAGATCATTGCGATAGATTTTCGCCCGGCTACAGGACAACTGTACGGGTTAGGCAACAGCAGCCGCCTGTATGTGATCAACCATGAGACCGGTGCCGCCACGGCTTTAGGCGCAGGCCCTTTTACACCCGCTATCAGCGGCACATTGGCAGGATTTGACTTTAATCCGACCGTGGACCGTATCCGCATGGTTACATCCGGCGGTCAGAACCTGCGACTTAATCCCGAAACAGGAACCGTTGCGGCAACCGATGCCGCTTTGAATCCCGGAACTCCCGGTGTTGTCTCGGTGGCCTATACCAATAGTGTTGCCGGCTCCACAACTACCACTTTATTCGATCTCGATCTTACAGCAGGCAAATTGTACAAACAGGATCCGCCTAATAATGGTTTACTGGTGGAAATAGGCTCCCTGGGCTTTACACCCGTTGCCGGTAATGAAAGCGGTTTTGATATATCACCGGATAATGCAGTAGCATTGGCAAATTTCACTTCCGGATCCGCTAATAAATTATACCAGATCGATCTGGCCACGGGTAAAGGAACCGACCTGGGCTCTTTTGCAGGCAGTGTCATTGGCATCGCTATTCCAACTGCACCGGTGGCTTATGCGCTGGATAATACCAACAATCTCCAGGTATTTAATTTAACCACACCCGGTACACCGGTCAGCAAGCCGATCACGGGTTTGCAGGCAGGTGAAACGTTATTGGGAATCGATATGCGTCCATTGACCGGCCAGCTATATGGCTTGGGTAGCACCAGCCGTATCTATACGATTAATATGGCGTCAGGTGCTGCCACTGCGGTAGGTGCCGGTCCCTTTGTTCCGGCCCTGGCAGGTACTTCATTTGGTTTTGATTTCAACCCAACCGTTGACAGGATCAGGGTGGTCAGCAATCTCGGCCAGAATTTGCGACTGAATCCTATTGATGGTACAACGGCTGCTACCGATGCGGTATTGAACCCGGGCGTGCCAATGGTCTCTGCTGTAGCTTATACCAATAATTTCGCAGGGTCCACGGCCACGGTCTTATTTGATATCGATCCTTCAACTGATAAATTGTATACACAGGTTCCTCCCAACAACGGCACACTGGTAGAAGTGGGTGTTTTGGGGATCAACGTAGAAACTAACAATGGATTTGATATCGGGGGTACCAGCAATAAGGGATACGCCTTGCTGACGGTCGGCAGTGTGACGAAGATCTATACGATCAATCTTACTACCGGCGCGGCAACTGAATTGTCCACATTACCCAATACAGCAAAAGGATTTGCCGTTGGTTTAGGCTTTTAATCATTTCATATTCCAGTATTTCAGACAACAGGTGATGGGTTTCCATCGCCTGTTTGCTTTTTAGCCGGGGCCACTTTGAATGAACGGCCGGAAAGAATTAATTTCAGCCGTGCTTATACAAGGATACAAAATAACACATTCAAGAACCCGCCGGCAGTGGCGGCAATGGCTGGAGAAAAATCATTCCTCATCTGCCGGTGCCTGGCTTATTTATTATAAAATATCAAGCGGCAAGTCAAAACTATCCTACAATGACGCGGTGGAAGAAGCGCTTTGTTTTGGCTGGATCGACAGCACCCGGCGATCTTTTGATGAGGAACGCTTTGCGCAACGATTCGGCCCCCGCAAACCAAAAAGCGGCTGGAGCGGCATTAATAAAATAAGAATAAAGAAAATTATCGAAAACGGGTTGATGACTTCTGCGGGAATGCAGAAGATCGAAGCGGCAAAAAAAGATGGAAGCTGGGAGAAATTCGACAATCTATATGGAGACCCGGATCAGATGGAAATACCCAACGACCTGCAAAAAGCTTTTGTGAAAAATAAAAAAGCGGGCATTCATTTTACCAGCTTCCCTCCTTCTACCCGGCGCCAATTCTTGTACTGGATCGACAATGCAAAAAGACCGGAGACCAGGGCAGCAAGGATCAAACAAACCGTGTTGATGGCCGCAGCTAACAAGAAACCCGGGATAACCGGGTTTAAGCTGTGACCTCGCAGTGACTCGAACCCTGGACCTACTGATTAAGAGTCAGTAGCTCTACCAACTGAGCTACGAAGTCATCTTATCCGCTGCAGCCGGAGCCGACTGCAAATATAAATTGAATGACACACAACTTTGCGGGCAGTCACTCCCGTCTCCCTTTTGGAAAATTCTTAACTTGATCTGCGATTAAACCAATAATATGAAGAATACAGGTCTCCTCTTCCTGCAGCTGCTCCTGTCAGCATCCTCTTTTTCTCAACAAAAAACAGCTACCGACGGTGACTGGTCCAAACAATTCATGGTGCTGAAAAATACCGTTGAAGCCGGACTTATGATACGGGTCGGTGATATTGATAACCTGGGCTTTGGTTGGGAAGAAGGGTTCAATCCCTTTTCGGGCCGGTCCACTCCTTCGCATGGTTATCCCTGGGAACTGGACAAAATGGATGCAACCGGCACAGACAGGATCATGGTACCCGGCAGTTTTAAATACGACGCTCCCAAAGGAAGCGAAGGATATACCAATACAACACAACGCCCGGCGAATAAACCGGTTGCCCTGTTCATTCCATTAGAGGAATTGAAAGGGACAACAATCGACTCCGCATCGCTTCAACTTTTTATAGATGATTTTCAGTCCCCGTCCATGTCCTCAAAATTTCAGATCAAAATAAATGGCACCCGTTTTACAGAAGCAGAAAAAATGATCAACCGGATCAGCCAGGATGGCCCGATTGGCAAATTGGTCAATATCCGTTTCACCCCGGAACTGCTTCAACAACTAAGGGGTGATTCTTTGGTCATCTTTATTGATGACCCCACTACAGGTATTGGAGATGGATTTGCTATTGATTTTGTAAAACTGCTGATTAATCCCAAACTCACCTATAAAGGGTCTATCAGCGGAACGGTGATCGACATGGACACCCGGGAACCTATTGCGAATGCGACCGCGGAAGTGGAGGGTTTTGGAATAGTAAGAACCGGCCCGGAAGGGAAGTTTATGCTGGAGAATATCCCGGCAGGACTTGCGCTCGTAAAGGGAAGTGCTACCGGCTATGCTGCTGCAATAAAACAGGCCGACGTTATCAGCAAGGAGACCACTGAGGGAATCGAACTCGAACTGAAACGTTCTGGTAAGGTCAATTATAATAACAAGACATTACAGGAAGGCGATGACCTGGTGATGAACAATATCCGGTTTACCGTCAGCAGCGCTGCGCTTCTCCCTGCAGGTAAAGCGGAACTGGACAAACTGGCTGCTCTCCTGAAACAAAACCGTTCCCTCGAAATATTATTGTCCGGTCATACTTCTTCCGAGGGAAGTGCCAGCCTGAATCGTGAGCTTTCTCTCAAAAGAGTAAGATCCTGTAAAGATTACCTGGCGACCAAAGGAATTGACGAAGTACGCATCACGATAGCAGGTCATGGACCGGATAAACCCATCGCTTCGAATGATACCGAAGCCAACAGGGCAAAGAACCGGCGGGTGGAAATGAAAGTCACAAAACTGTAACATAGCCCGGGGTTTTAACCCCGGGATTGAATTGACAGGGGGTTGTCATACAAACCATTTAAATGGTTTGCCCTGAACCGCGCCAAAATTGTGGCCCGGGGGTTTAAACCCCGGGCTATATGTTTTACATTTTCCAAAAACTACCACTCATCAAATCCGTTTTTTCGTCAACCCAAAATCCCGTAACTTTTACTTCTAAAATTTCAGCTATGAAAAAAATATTGGTGGCCGTAGTTCTGCTGGGAGGTGTTACAGCTGTTGCATTTGCCAGTTTAAATAACAACCGCAAGAAAGAAACAGCGACGGAAAAGAAAATGGAGAAAAAGAAAAAACAGTGTACCCGCACCTGCAGCTTTAGCTGACCCGTTTTTAAAATCTTACTACCCCGCCTGTTCCATAGGATACCAGCGGGGTATTTTTATGGCCGCCTGTACAATTTTAATTATACCCTGTTAACCTTATCACTAATTTCAGTGCATGAAAAAGATAGCCGCCCTGCTCCTGCTGACCATTTTTTCTACCCAGCTCAGTTTTGCCTGCACTACCTTTTTTATCAATAAGAACGGGCAAATGGTATTCGGCCGTAACTATGACTGGGTCACAGGCAACGGCATGATCTGTACCAACCAGAAAGGACTATCCAAAACATCCGACAGGACAAAAGATGGTGAAACGATCAGCTGGGTATCGCAATATGGAAGCATCACGTTCAATCAATACGGTAAGGAATTCCCCACAGGTGGCATGAATGAAAAAGGCCTGGTGGTGGAACTGATGTGGCTGGACGGAACAAAATATCCCGCCGCCGATAAAAGACCAGCTGTGGGTGTGCTGCAATGGGTACAATACCAGCTCGACAATTGCGCTACCGTGGAAGAACTGATCGCCGCCGATAAAACGATCCGTATTTCAGACGATACACCGCTTCATTACCTCGTGGCCGATGCTACCGGTAATGCAGCTACCATCGAATTTTTGGAAGGCAAAATGGTGGTGCATAAGGGTAACGATCTCCTCTTCCCCGTATTGACCAATGATGTTTATTCTACTTCTATTGATCAAACTAAAACAGCCACCAGTTCTTCTGGCGGAACGCAATCTTTTACCAATAACTCCATTGATCGTTTTGCAAAAGCCTGTAACAGGGTGAAGGCGTTCCAACAGTCAGGTATCAATACCCCCGTCGTTGATTATTCTTTCAATATCCTGGATCTCGTGGCCCAGGGTTCTCATACCAAATGGAGCATCGTGTATGATATCACCAACAGGAAGATCCATTTCAAAACACTGGATTTTCCCACTGTTAAAGAGATCGCTTTTTCCGCTTTCAATTTCAGTTGTCCGGCACCGGCCAAAGCCTGGGATATGAACCAGGCCGGAACAGGAAATGTGGCAGGCTCCTTCATCGATTTTTCACTTGATCTGAACAATAAACTCGTCAACCGTTCCTTTGACGAGAGCATCAGCCAGTTCACCGTTGGCGAGCAAGGCCGCAGGGAAACCTGGCAATATGCCGGCAAAATGACCTGTTTAAAGGCCCAATAAATTAACGAATTGTAAATTTCCGATAGCCTTTCCAACTTGCTGAATTTCAACGTTCAATAGCCTGTCAATTTGCTTACGCAACCCCGTCACAAAAAATTCACACCCGGGAAGCCCTCCAAATCACTAATTTTGGTTTGACCCCTGACCCATCAGATTCTCCCCCATTTCGACTGCAACTGAGCACCTGTAAATGGTTGAACTTACTAACCAGGACAAACGAATTATAGAAAAGAAAAAGGAGGAGTTATGTATACCTATGACCTGATGGAAACCGGTTGTTACTACCTGGTAAAAGAAACCGAAGTATCGCCGATCACCCTGATCAAAGTAGCGGTGGAATCGGATCATTGCCTGTTCATCCAGCGATTTGATGAACCGATGGCAACTGCATGGAAACTGAAGAAAGACTCCCTGCATGATATCGTCGAATGCCTGAGCGATGAAGCGGTAAAAAATTGGGAAGAACATTACCAGAACAACCAGGATGCGTATTATGAAGAGGATGACGAAGAATAGATAGAGTTTATGGTTTATTGTTTTGGGTTTATGGTTGGGGTCGTTTTAATCTAAAGACCCTGAGAATTACGAAGGAAACCTGCACTAGCAGAACAATAAACCATAGACCATAAACTATAAACTAAAGTCCTTCCGTTTATATAATATTATTAACAGGGATACGGGAATTAAGTTACTTTTCAGTACCTAATTCCTTTTTTTATGCCCCAAACTTTTAGAGCAGCTACGCTGTTTACGTTTATCACCCTTTTATTTTTATCAGTTGGCCTGGCGCAACCCGCTCCGGTTGGCAACGATGATAACCTGCCCACGGACTACCTTAGCAAAGAATTCCATGCGGGCCGTCGCGATGCGCTGCGGGAACTGATGCCCGCCAACTCCGTGATGGCAGTTTTTGCCTTTCCGACCCGCACCTTTTCCAATGACGTAGAATACTTGTATCACCAGAACCCCGATCTCTATTATTTCAGCGGGTACAAAGAGCCGCATTCATTGCTGCTGCTCTTCAAGGAAGAACAAACCGATTCACTGGGTAATAGATACAACGAGATCCTTTTTGTGCAAAAAAGAAATGCACAGGCCGAACAATGGACCGGTCGCCGGGTGGGAACAGAGGGAGCCAAAGAAAGATTAGGATTCAAAACGGTTTATAACGGCGCCGATTTTAAGAATTTCAACATAGACTTCTCCAAATTCAGCAAGATCATTTACGATAAGTTCCCCATCGATATCCCCAATGGTTTTGATAATGCCGACCTGTTCGACCTGGTCCAGCAATTCAAACAAAAAACCGCCATGCCTGAGCCGTTGGGCAAACAGGAAAAATTTGATACAAAACTCTACCGCGACATGACGGCCACCCTGCGGCAGATCAAAACTCCCGAAGAAATGATCCTGATCCGCAAGGCGGTGGAGATATCCTGCCAGGGACAGAACGAAGTAATGAAAGCATTACGTCCTGACATGTCAGAACTCGAGGTACAGGGTCTGCACGAATATGTCCATAAAAAACATGGGGCCGAAAATGTGGGCTATGGTTCCATCGTGGGTTCCGGCGAGAACGGCTGTATCCTTCATTATATGGAGAATACCAAAACAAAGATCGGTACACAGATGATCCTGATGGATGTGGGTGCCGAATACCATGGCTATACGGCCGATGTAACCAGGACCGTTCCTGCCGATGGCAAATTCTCCGGGGAAGAAAAGATCATCTACCAACTGGTCTACGATGCACAGGAAGCCGCTTTTAAAACCCTGAAAGACGGCGCCAAATGGGCCGATGCCAATGCTGCTGCGCGGAACACGATCGCAGAAGGGCTGGTAAAACTCGGTATCATCGCCGATAAAAAAGATGTAGGCAAATACTTTCCGCACGGTCTCGGCCATCATATCGGACTGGATGTACACGACCGCGGTTTCTATGAAACATTAAAGAAAGATATGGTCATCACCATCGAACCCGGCATCTATATCCCCGAAGGAAGTCCCTGCGATAAAAAATGGTGGAGTATTGCCGTGCGTATCGAGGACGACCTGCTGATCACCCAGGATGGATACGAACTCCTCTCCCATTTTGCTCCCCGTAAAATAGAAGACATCGAGAAAATGGTATCCCAGAAAAGCGCGGTGGATGATTTTAAACTGCCGGCGCTGGAGAGTGGGAAGAAAAAAGGGTTTTAATTTATGTCCACATATCAAAGCCGCTTTAAAGCGACTTTTTTGGCCACCGAGTCAACCGGGTCGGCATAGGGCAGCTGCATCCGTAGGAGTACTTTATGAGGTATAGAAAAAGCCCGGCATAGTGCAGGATTCCCCGTCCTAATAATAGCATTTCAGCAATTTTTTTTTAATTTCCATATGCTATTCTATTTTTTCACTATTAATTAAACCCTGCTTTTATGAGATATACTCTTTCCGGACTACTCAGTCATAAAAAAAACATCTTCATTTCCAGTTGTCTTTTGGTTGTGGCGTTGGAAGCGAGTGCTCAAAACTCTTCTTACAATGGTAATTCCATACCGATCAATGGCTTTAATAATGCTGCGTTTGGATATCAGTCCCTCTTTTCCGCTACAAGTTCCACGACTAATAGTGCAGCATTGGGGTACCGTTCCCTTTACTCCAATACGACCGGTTTTTTTAATTCCGCATTGGGATACCGGTCGCTTTACTCCAATACTTCCGGTACTACCAATGCAGCATTTGGCTCTGAGAGTTTATTCACCAATACTACCGGGTCTTATAATCTTGGGCTAGGCTGGCAATCCTTGTATTCGAATACTACCGGATTTGGTAATGTCGGAGTTGGTACTCAGTCGCTGTATTCTAACACAGGAGAATATAATACTGCAGTAGGTCAGACAGCCCTTATGGGAAATACTACAGGTGGTAACAATACGGGGATTGGAAAAAGTACACTATTTTCTAATTCGACAGGTAGTAACAATGTATCCATAGGCGTTCAAGCTCTTTTTAATAACTCCAGCGGCTTCGGCAATGTGGGTATCGGTGCCTATGCATTTAATACTAATACGATAGGGTATTATAACACTGTCATCGGGGCTTATTCCGATGTGGGTGCTAATAACCTTGACAATGCTACAGCAATAGGATTTGCAGCTATTGTTAACAACAGCAATTCGATACAATTAGGAAACGGGTCGGTCACTACAATCTATGCGGGTGTCGGAACCAGCGCGAAATTAATCACCGGCAACCTGCAGGTGACCAGTGGTTCTCCCGGTGTTGGTAAAGTGCTTACCTCGGATGGAATTGGAAATGCCACCTGGCAAACTCCTGGTGGAGGAACAGGAGGAGGTAATGACTGGACTTTATTGGGAAATACAGGTACTGTTGATGGGACTAATTTCATTGGCACTACCGACAATGTGCCCTTTAATATCCGGGTCAACAACCAGAAAGCGGGACGTATAGATCAGGTGTTATTAAACACTTTCTTTGGTATGAATGCCGGGAATAACATCACTACCGGTTATTCAAATGCTGCATTTGGACATATGGCACTTTCTTCAAATACTTCAGGGTCCAGTAATGTAGCCATCGGTTTAAATGCGCTTGCCAACAATACTACAGGAACCCAAAACATTGCGATAGGCACCGGTGCTCTTAGTAGCAATACTTTCGCCGCTTCTAATATCGCTATTGGTGTAGGCGCACTCATGAACAACGTCTCCGGGTTCTACAATACAGCGTTTGGCCAATCAACACTTGGGACTAACACCAGCGGAGGCTTTAATTCAGCTTTTGGATTATCCTCGCTTTATTTGAACACTACAGGGTCTTACAATACTGCTAATGGCCTTTACTCGCTGGTATCCAACACGAGTGGATCGCATAACACAACAGATGGCTATAACTCGCTTTATACCAATACTACCGGCTCTAATAATTCAGCTTTAGGAGCTAATGCGGATGTGGGATCCTCCAATCTGACAAATGCCACAGTTATAGGATATGGAGCTATTGTAAATGCAAGTAACAGCATTCAACTGGGTAATTCTTCAGTAACTGCCGTGTATGCAGGCACCGGTACCAATGCAAAACTAATTACAGGAGGCTTGCAGGTTACCTGGGGTTTGCCCGGTGTCGGCAAAGTGCTCACATCGGACGCATTCGGCAATGCAACCTGGCAAACACCCAGTGGGGGCACCGGTGGTAGCGGATGGTCGTTAACAGGCAATGCGGGCACGGTAGATGGCACAAATTTTATTGGCACTACCGACTTCGTAGCTTTTAATATCCGGGTTAATGGACAGCGGTCCGGCAGGATCGAACCAGATGTTAATTATGGTAATACCTATTTTGGTTTGCTGTCGGGTAATAATGTTAGCCCGTTTTCCGCGGGACAATACCAGACGGCCTTTGGAGTCCAGACACTACAGTATAACGACCAGGGTCACTATAACACCGCAGTCGGGGCCCATGCGCTGCAATTCAATACACATGGTGCCGACAATGTCGCTGTTGGTGTAGACGCGCTTAAATTGCACACCACAGGATCTCAGAATTCTGCTGTTGGTAATTTTGCATTACGCCAAAGTAATGGTGGTTTTAATACAGCAATGGGATACAGGGCCATGGCCAATGACCGGGGAGGTATTCGAAATACCGCTGTGGGACATGAAGCGCTTTTCAACAGTAACGGTAGCTATAATACGGCATTAGGAAAAAATGCCGATGTTATTTCTGGTGTTCCTGTCAGTTTCTCAACTGCTCTCGGATACAATGCCATTATGAATACAAGCGACAAAGTAAGGATCGGAAGCGTGGGTGTTACCACAATTGAAGGCCAGGTAGCCTACAGCTGGCCCTCAGACGGAAGATTTAAAACTGATGTTACAGAAACAGTAAGCGGGTTAGACTTTATTTTGAAACTGCGCCCGGTCGTTTATAATTTTGACACAAGAAGTTTTCAGGAATTCCTGGTGCAAAGTATGCCTGACAGTTTGAAGGCCAGGTATTTTGACGGGATAAATTTCGAACCCTCCACAGCAATCCGACACAGTGGTTTTATTGCACAGGAAGTCCAGGCGGCTGCAACAGAAGCGGGTTATGATTTTGATGGCGTTCATGCGCCTTCGTCAGAGTTTGACAATTATAGTCTTGCCTATGGACAATTTGTAGTTCCCCTGGTAAAATCCGTGCAGGAGTTAAGCAAACAAAACAAAGAAATGCAGAAAACGATAAATGAACAGCAACAAATAAACCTATCCTTAAAAAAAGAAATAGACGACCTGAAATCACTGGTAAGAACGAATATGACCGAAAACAAAACAGGGACTATACAAATTTCAAGTGAAACTGCATCTGCACAGCTATTCCAGAATGCACCCAATCCCTTTAACCGATCAACTACTATCAAGTATTCAATTCCCGCTGACACTAAAACTGCAATGATCACTATAAAAACCCTTAATGGAATCAAAGTTGCAGAATATGAGCTTGTAAACAAAGGCGGGCAAAGCATTGAAATTACAGGAGGCAAATTATCTGCCGGCACTTATGTCTATTCTTTAATTGTAGAAGGAAAACTAATAGACTCAAAAAAGATGATATTAACACACTAAGACAGGCGGATAAAAAAAAGAACCCGTTCGGTAATAATAAGGGACGATCTCTCCCGGAAACCAAAGAAAAGGAGCCTGTCAACTGCTTTTTCTACAAAACAAAAATGCCGCTCTTCGGGCGGCATTTTTGTTATAACATATTAGCGCTGATCATTAATTTGGATAAACGATCTTAAATGTACCACCTGTGATCGTTTTATTAGTACTGGACACATAATCAAAAGCCGTTCCTGCGAATGTACCAATGATCGTTTTAGTGGTGGTGTTATGACTGGTTATTGTAAAAATTATATTCACTCCAGGTGTTGTAGAAGGATCTGTAGCTTCCAGCTCAATTCCCGGGAGCCCGTCGAAATAAAAATATCCTAAATTAACACCTAGCGTAGCAACATTTGAGTTGTATGTTTCGCCGGCAGTAAATGCTCCACCTGCAGGGTCTCCAAATGTTATATTAAAAAGATCAGGTGTACCGCCATATTCACCCCAATAGTCTACAATTTTGTAAGTAAAGGGTGTGACTACCAAATCATCCACTCCAATGACATCAGAGGTCGCACCCGAATAAGTTGCTCCCCCAGGCCCGGTTACAGTAAAACTCCATTCGATTACAGGCGCGGGAGCCACGGTGATAGGTATTATACACGCTGGTGAACCGATAGAAAGATTTGAAATGGGCGAAGCTGCAGCCGTCGGCGTACTGGGCAATGTTGGATTCAATATGATCTGCGTGGTAGCCAGTGTCAGGTTACCTGAATTGGAAAAAGTCATCCCATTGATTGTACCCGAGAGATTATAGGAGCCGGCGGATGTAACGGTAACCGGTATTGTAATGGTATTGGCAGCGGTTAATGGAACGCCTACCTGGTAACTTCCCTGCACGGTTACATTCGGACAATTGATCGTGTAAGTAGCCGGCCCTGCGGCAGGTGCAACCGTAATTGGTATCGAACAAGCCGGCGTTCCTACTACGAGATTAGATGTTGGCGCAGCCGCTGCTGTAGGTATACTACCCGGGATCGTTGGATTAAGTATGATTTGCGTAGTAGCCAGTGTCAGGTTACCGGAATTTGAAAACGTCATCCCGTTGATTGTACCCGAGATGCTATAAGCACCAGCTGTTGTTACAGTTATAGGAATAGTGACGGTATTTCCAGCCGTTAATGCTACGCCAACCTGATAACTACCCTGGGCCGTTGCACCCGGACAATTGATCGTATAAACAGCAGGCCCGGTTACCGGAACGGTAAACGAACAACTCGCAAAAGGCGCTGCAAAAGTTACCGTGACAGGTCCCGCAGGTCCTGTTGGTGTGCCACTACCATCTAATCTTACTGTTTGAACTCCGGGAGCAAGAAATGCGGCTGTAAGTTTTGAAAACGTCATCCCCCCTCCTGTAGCGGTTATGGAGTAAGTGCCGATAGCCGTAACATTTACCTGTATGTCCACATAATTCGATCCGTTTAAAGCTGTACCCATTATATAAGTACCGCCTACAACAGCGCTGGCACAATTCGCAGGTGGCCCACCACCGTTAACTAATGTAAAAGTAGCCGGTCCACCCGCACCCGCAGGCAATACATCGACGGCAATATCACAGATCGTTCCGTTAAAGCTGACCACGAAATTATCGGTGCCATTGATGAACGGGGTTCCATTACTTCTGAGTGTTACATTATTATTACCGAGCGTAGTAAAAGTGCCCGTGCCACGGAAAAAATAACCGTTCACAGTATCGGTAGTGATCAGGTAAGTACCCGTGCGGGTCACATTTACCTGTATCGTGATCGTATTGGTAGCAGGAATAAGCGGGGTGGTTGCCACATACACGCCATTGACCGTCTTGGGAAGACAATCACCGGTAACATCACTCTGGAGACTTCCTTCAGAAGGGGTATTACCCAATTCGAAGCTCTCTTCTTTCTTGCACCCATACGCCAAGACCATCACCATCGCCAGCAAGTAAATAACATGTTTTTTCATAAAAGGGGAATTATTTTAAGCCCTTAAAAATAAGACTATTTTGCTTACCGGGATCTACCGCCCGGAATAAGAATTCACAGCAATTCAATGGTTTAAAGGCGAACTAAGTCCTATTTTTGAGGAAATCCTGAACAGATGAGAAACGTTTATTTTCTCTTTTTATTTTTCTCCTTTATTACCTGCCAGGCCCAACAGGGCAGCACCGTTCTTCAAACCCCCGAAGAATTTGACAAAAACATGAAAGGAGTCAATGCCCAGTTACTGGATGTAAGGACCGCCGCTGAGTTTAAAACCGGTCATATAAAGCATGCCCTGCAGGCAGACTGGACACAAAGAAGCCAGTTCACGGAAAGGGTCCAATATGTGGATAAAGATAAACCCGTTTATATTTATTGTTTGGTTGGCGGGCGGAGCGCCTCCGCGGCAGATTGGTTGCGGAATAATGGCTTCAAAAACGTGGTAGAACTGGCCGGCGGGATCAATGCCTGGAAAGCAGCCGGTAAATCATTGGAAGGAAGCAGCAACCAACCACAGATGACCATCTCCCAGTACCGGGAAAAAGTTACCAAAAAAAACACCGTATTGGTTGATTTCGGAGCCAGCTGGTGTCCTCCCTGTATCAAAATGAACCCGGTACTTGATACACTCGAAAAGAACAAGGACCTGGATTTCAAACTGGTAAAAATTGATGCCAGTATCCATACAGATATAATGAAGGAGCTGAATATTGAGCCGATACCTTTTTTTATTATTTATAAGAATGGAAAAGAGACCTGGCGCAAACAGGGAACGGTGAGCCTGGAAGAGCTGATTGTACAATTGCAATGAAAATACCCAGAAATCCCGAAGCTTCGGGATTCCCGGCATAGCTAATTTTATGCTTCGTTCATGAAAAGAAAATCATTCCTCCAAACCTCCGCCGCTGTCATCGGCTCTACCCTGCTTCCCTCTTTATCCTTTGCGGGCGATCCTAAGAAAAAGCCCCTTCGCTTTGCGCATCTCAGCGATATCCATGTCAAACCCGGTATAATTCCCGAGGCAGGAATGGCTAAAGCTTTTCAACATGTACAGTCGCTGGATAAGAAGGTCGATTTTATCATCAACGGCGGCGATGCCATTATGGACGCCCTGAATGCCGACAAAGAAAAAACACAGATCCAGTGGGACCTTTTCCGGAACTTATTAAAAAAAGAGAATAGCCTTCCCATCTACCATACCATTGGAAACCACGATATATGGGGTTGGTTCCTTAAAGAGAATAAACCGGTGGACGACAGGTTGTACGGAAAAATATGGGCCGTGGAAATGCTGGAGATGAGTAACCGGTATTATAGTTTTACAAAAGGCAACTGGCGTTTTATTGTGCTGGACAGTACCCAATTGAACCCCGCAGGTGGTTATATTGGTAAACTCGACGAAGTGCAACTGGAATGGCTGAAACAGGAGCTCGCCAATACCCCTCCATCCCAATTCATCTGTATCGTTTCGCATATCCCGGTCCTGTCCATCTGCTCAGGGCTATTTTTTGAAAAAACAGAGACCAATGGCGACCTGCTCATCAAACGGAACCTGATGCACACCGATTTCCTGGCATTGAAAAAATTATTTGCCCAATACCCGAATATCCGGGTCTGTATCAGCGGGCATATCCATTTACAGGATGAAGTAAATTACCTTGGGATCAACTATTATTGCAATGGCGCCGTCTCTGGTAACTGGTGGAACGGGCCTTTCCAGGAATTTGCCCCGGCTTACGCGATTATGGAATTGTATGACGACGGCACTTCGAAAAGGACGATAATGAAATACGAATAAATGAACTTTGTGCCCTTCGTGTATACTTTGTGATCTTCGTGTTCCTGAAAAATGGAGCACAAAGGCCACCAGGGATCACAAAGGACTCTAAGAATAATATATTAGCAGATCAATTTTTTCTTTGTGGTCTTCGTGTTCACTTTGTGATCTTC
>JANOHQ010000131.1:0-2032 GCA_031406595.1 Chitinophagaceae bacterium | reverse complement strand
GGCGGCAACCGTGGCCAATGATGGCGAGCATAATGGTTATGCAGTTGCCAGTCCGGCCATTGGCTGGGACCGGGAAGTATTATATAACTACGAAAAGACTTTTTCCCAGCAGAAATTATCGCATCCCGTACGTGTCTATATGACCATCGGGGATGTGGAAAGAAGCCGTCCTGCTTATGAAAGATTCGCTTCTACGCTAATAAACAGAAAATACCCGGGGATGAGTGTTCTCTCCAGGATATTAGAAAATACGGGGCACTCGGGCACAAAAAGTGAGACCTATAGCCGTGGGCTGCAATACATTTTTGAAAAACCTAAACTGAAATCTGACAACAACCTTTTGAATAAATATGCCGGTATCTACATATCACCCGCCGGCAATACGATAGAATTAAAACAGGAGAACGGATCGCTGGTATTGTACTATTCAGCCAACAACAAATACCTGCTCGATGCTGCAGGTGAAGCCGATTTCTATTCGACAGCGGAGTTTCTCAATATTCAGTTCAACATTACCAATGATAAAGTAAACGGATTTCAACTGAACAGGTATGGCTCCAGCGAGTTCATAAAAAAAAGGGATTAGTATGCCGAAATTATTTTTATTACTGTTCCTGGTGAATACGCAGCTGCGTGCTGAAGTAAAATTGCCGCGGCTGATCGGTAATGGGATGGTGTTGCAGCAGGGCATTCCTTTAAAGATCTGGGGCTGGGCCTCACCCGGGGAAAAGGTTTCGGTTGTATTTAGTTCGGATTTTAAAAAAATCTACTCTGTTCTTACCAATGAAAAAGGAGAATGGTCTGTCACTTTACCCAAACAAAAAGCAGGCGGCCCCTATAGCATGGGTATTGCGGGTGAAAATAATATTTTCCTCGAAAACATCCTGGTCGGGGATGTATGGCTTTGCAGCGGGCAGAGTAATATGGAGCAACCCATGAGTGCCCGTTTGAAATATAAATATGCAGAAGAGATCGCTACCGTCAGCAATAATAATATCCGTCATTTCCTGGTACCTGATAAATATCATTTCAAGGCTGCGCAAACCGATGTGGAAAGCGGGTCATGGAAAGCAGCTACTCCTCCAAATATTGCAGAGTTTACGGCAGTGGGGTATTTTTTTGCCAAAGAATTGTATGCAAAATATAAAGTGCCTGTCGGGCTCATCAATGCTGCGCTTGGCGGTTCACCTGCTGAAGCGTGGATCAGCGAAGAGTCACTGAAGAAATTCCCGGACTACCTGGCCGAAATGCAAAAGTGGAAAGAGGACAAACTGATCGGTGAAACTGAAAGCAGAGATCGGGCGGCTACCAGCACCTGGGTGAATGAGATCAATAGAGCTGACGAAGGAATTAAAAACAACTGGAAAGCTGTATCCCTGGATGATACTGACTGGAAACTCATCGCTATTCCTAATTGGCCTGGCACAGCGTCAAAACCTTTAGCCGGCGTGCATTGGTTCCGAAAAGAGATCATGATTCCCGTTTCGATGACAGGCAAAGCAGCCAAAATAGAATTAGGCCGGATGACCGATGCAGATTCTGTTTTTATCAATGGCCGGTTTGCCGGTACCACCACTTATCAGTATCCGGCGAGAAGGTATGAGCTCGACAAGAGTTTTTTAAAAGAAGGAAAGAGTGTGATCGTTATCCGTTTGGTAAGCAATAGCAATAATGCAGGTTTTGGACCGGCTAAACCTTACGAGCTCACCACCACAAACGACACGATCCGTCTTGCTGGGGATTGGAAATACAAACAGGGTGCTGTAGCCGCAAAAAATGCTCCCGCCACCACGCCGATACGTAATAAACCCGGTGGTCTTCACAATGCAATGATCGCACCATTGACCAATTATGCGATCAAAGGAGCGATCTGGTACCAGGGGGAAACGAATGCCAATTACCCGGACAATTACCGGTTCATCATGGAGACCCTGATCGGGGACTGGCGGAACAAATGGCAGAACAATTTTCCTTTCTTATTTGTCCAGCTTCCCAACTATATGCAAGCCAAACACGATCCGCAGTTGAATAG
>JANOHQ010000337.1:0-19698 GCA_031406595.1 Chitinophagaceae bacterium | reverse complement strand
CTTTCGCAACGCAAAATATCGTCGGGTTGCATAAACTGCATGGCATCGCCAACAGGCAGTGCTATTCGCTGCTGCTGTGCTGCGGGAGAAGGATGCAACTGGCTTAGTAATGTTTTTAATTTTTCTTCGAGGTTAATACCGCCCTTTTTATTTTTTGCTTTTCCTACGGCAGCCTGCAGCTCCAGTATGTCTATTGGCTTCAGCAGATAATCAATGGCTGAAAACTTAAATGCTTTGATGGCAAACTGGTCGTAGGCTGTGGTAAAAATCACATCGTAATTAAACTGGCTGGTTTCTTTCAATACATCAAAACCGTTTTTGTGTGGCATTTCAATATCAAGAAAAACCAAATCGGGATTGTAATTTTTTATGGCAGTAATCCCCTTTTCGCCACTATCGCATTTGGCAACAATATTTACTTCTTTACAAAACTGGTTCAGTTGCATATCCAGCACATCCAAAGCATTTTTTTCATCGTCAATTATTACTGCTGTTAACATGGCTTATTTATTTAAAGATTTAACCGGAATAGTAAGTACCACTTTGGTTCCGGCAACATTTCCCCGGCTGTCTATAACATCCTCAATAGCACAGGTAGCATTTATATTTTGTATCTTGTTAATAATCCCTATCCTGTCTTCTGTTATCTGCATTCCGTAGCTTTTCTTTTTTAGCACCTGCTTGCTTTTTAATTCGGAAGCCATTTCCCTGCCAATACCATCATCCTGTATGGTTACCACCAACTCGCTACCTGTATTTTTCGAAAAAACAATCAGCAGGTTTCCTTTCTCTTCTTTGTGCAACAGGCCATGCCAGATTGCATTTTCAATATATGGCTGAATAAGCATGGAGGGAACTTCAGTTGTTTCAGGGTTTACACCCTCATTTACTTTTATTTCATAATTAAATTTATTATCGAACCGGAGGCTCTCCATTTCTATGTACAGTTTCAGTAAATCCAGTTCGCTGCTGAGCAAAATATTATTTTGATTACTATGGTCTAATATCAACCTGATTAGTCTTGAAAACCTGGTCAGGTATTGCGATGCTGCAAAATGATCGTTTTGTAATATATACTTTTGAATACTATTGAGTGAATTAAAAATAAAATGAGGATTCATCTGTGCCCGCAGTGCTTTCATTTCCGTTTCGGCAATCTGCTGTGTTAAAGTCGCTTTTAGTCTTTCTTCTTTCTTTACCTGCGATTCCCTGTAGCGGTTCCACCAATAAACAAGCCCCGCTACCAGTATTAAACACAAGGCAGTAAACCACCACTTCTTCCAGAAGGGTGAACGAATTTTAATTTTCAATTGTAGCTCTTGTTCATTCCATACACCATCGTTGTTAGCCGCTTTTACTTTGAAAGTATAATTGCCATCTGGTAACCCACCGTATGCCACATAATTTCGCTGGCCGCTGTACACCCACTCTTTATCTACTCCTTCCAGCATGTAAGCATAGTTGTTTTTCCGGCTGTTATTAAACCCGAGTGCGGCAAATTCCAGCTCTACTGAGTTTTGCCGGTATGGCAATATCAAGGTGGTGTCTGCTGTTTGCTGTGTTGTCAAATTTATTTCCCGGCCCTGTATCTTTAAGACCGTTAATACTACCGGCACTTTGTACCTGTTACTGTTAAACTCATCAAGATTGATAATAGAAATGCTTCCAAAAAAAACGGTGGCCAGCCTGTTACCGGGTAATAAACTAATTCCAAAGCCGGTATAATCAGAGGCAAGTCCATTTTCCTGCCGCAGCAACCTTATTTGTTTTTTCTGTACCGGGTCAAATTGAATAAGTCCCGCGGAAGTGCCTATCCATAAAATCCCTTTTTCATCTTTTACAATACCAAAACAATTATCGCTTGACAGCGGCTGTGCCGAAAAACTGTTATAGTTATTTATCGTTTCCCTCCCCTGTTCGTCAAGAGATAATTCAAACAACCCGTCATTGACAGTCGTAATCCAGTAATGATGTTGGTTATCTTCTGCCATTCTTACAGGCTGATGAATAAAATTTTTTGTTCCTGCCTTGTATCCATAATGAGTAAAAATTTTTGTTTTGCTATTCCTGCAATACACTCCGTCTGTTGAGGTAAACCAGATATTGCCTTCGCTGTCTTCTAATCCGGGTAATAATGTATTGGATTGTTCCCCGGTTGCTGCTGCCGGGTCCACATCCCACAGGCTCACGAGCCTGGCAGACTTGTTTGATGGATTAATAATATACACCCCCCCTTTATAATTGGAAGCATATACTGTATTATCCTTACTTACTAAAAGCACTCCTGATAAGTTACTGACCGGTTTCCCAAACTGGTCAGTATATTGCAGTCGTGCAATTTTTTTACTGGTGGCATTAAAATAGATCAACCCGTAATCATCGCCACCGATTATGCTATCCCCACGAATGGTGCCGAAGCAATGAATACCATAATTGTCAGAAAACATTTTATTTTCCGGGTGCCGGAGTATCGTTGCTTGCTTAGTGCTGCTGTTATAATAACAAAGGCCGGTACCCGTCTTTATCCCAATCAATAAATCGTTGGAGTAAGGTACCGGCCATGCTTTCAACCCCTGAAGTGAATAATTTCGATGATCAACTAATTTAGTCGAGTACCAAAATTGATTTTGCCAGGCAAGCAGGGAGAGGCCCGAGCCAGAAGTACAAATCCACTTATTATTTTCTTTGTCCGTTACTATTTTAGTGGCAGATACTGTTTTAAAACCAAATTCATCCTGTGTGCCTGGGTAGGCATAGGAGATGATCCCGGTTTTCTTATCCATAATACCAAAGCCTACATCAAGATTTTCAAAACAAATAGAAGAAGATGAGTAAGGAGCCACGACATTAATAAGCCCGGTAAAGTTTACCTGTCTGAATTTGCTAGTGACATTAATTGTTGTAAACAGGTGCGTAGCTAAATCAAACCGCATCACAGAAGCATTATAGGAGCCCAGCCACAGGCAGTTTAAGGTGCTGTCATAAAAGCCATCAGTAAACCAGTTACTGTTTTCGGTAACTGGCTGTACATAATAAGAAGTAATGGTTTCATTGGCCGGGTTCATTTCATGCAGGCCAGCCAATGAAACCATCCACAATTTATTGCCCGGTGTTTCTATTATCTGGTTGATAGCTTTGGCATAAGCAGTTGTATTTTGTGTGGGTGCAAAAAAAGTAAAAGAACTGTCTGCTTTATTCATCCTGGCAATCCCAACACCGGAAGTAGCCATCCACATCGTTCCCTTTGTGTCCTGGTAAAAATCGGTTATGATAGCATCTGCCAGTTTGGCTACAGAGGGTTTTGAATAATCAGGGTTGGTAACCACTCCTGTTTCCGGGTTCAGCCAGCTAAAAGCAGTGGAGCCGGAAAGCCATATCATGCCTTGTTTATCTGTATATAAAGTTTGCATTCCATTGGTGCTGATACGGCGGGGCACAGCATTATTTCCTTTTATTTTCTTAAACCTGATGCCATCATACCGAAACAGCCCATTACCGGTAGCAAACCACATAAATCCCTTTGTATCCTGTGCTGCTCCGACTACTGCCTTTTCTGTAAGGCCATCTTTGTCAGTAAAATTTATAAACCGCAAATTATCTGTCTGCGCTGCGAGTCTGCAGAAATAAAAAATCAGTGCTATGAATATTGTAGTCGTTTTCCTCATCCGTTCATTAAGATACAAATCTTATCTTTTTCGGGGTAGTTTATTGCAACTAATTAGCCTTATGGGGATTTATTGAGTATTCGACTTAATTATCTGAGTAATTCAATATCCTGCCATGTCATCGAAATTTTATAAAGCTTGTCGAGCCGGCTAATTATTTTATATTTAATAACCTGTCGTATTCCTGTCACGATTATTCCCTTCCTGTACAGCATCTTATAATATTGTGTGGGAGGAGTGGAATACCTGGATTTTTTTTCATAAAATAGTAATGTTGCGGGTGCTGGTGCTTGTACAAAACATCAACAGTAATAAACCCATTAGTGATGAAGAAAAAGTGAATCTCCGGCAGTATATCACCCGCTCTTATGAATCTCTGACAACTTTCAATGTTTTATTCAGGAATAAAGAGCAGTATTTTGTGGGAGAGAAGGGCAGCAAAGAGGAACAGGCTATCTCTCTTCTCAACGGGTCTTTTGCTTTGCGGATCTTTCCAAACAAAGCCGACGCTGCTGCAAGGATTCGTTGACAATCCGAAGCTATCGTTTGCCGAATCGATACCGGGCCTCATGGATCGCCTGAAGCAGTCCATTACTGTACTTATCATCAGCCAATTGCCAGAACATGATCCCACCTAATTTTTGTTTTATTGCATACCCGGTTTTCATTACAACTGAAACGACATCATCATAAGTTACCAGGATCTTTCTTTCGGCATTAAACGCATACGGTGCTTTAGCCACTGCATCCCAACGGCGCACAAATCCTCCTGCAACTGAAATACTATCATAAAGATGCGCATAAGATATGCCTCTGTAAAAACTCCCGGGCCGGTACAATCCATTATTAAGTGTGTCATTTACCCGGAACATACGGGCATAAAAGGCAGCCCCGATCACGATCTTCTTCGCTGGTACACCCGCTGCCAGCATGCGTTTAACAGCATTGTCGGTGGACACTTCCTGTTGCGGCGTGGAATAAAGCGGGGTGTGATGCCCGCTGACCGTACTATACCCATGCACGAGGTCATAACTCATCACATACACTTTATCAGCGATACCCATGGCTTCTTTCCATTCAATCGATGAATCAATAAACTGGTTAAACCCCCCGGCGGCAAAACTGATCTCCTTGTTTTTACCAAGGCTTTTGCGAAGCGCCTGCAACAATAAGGTGAAATTTTGTTTATCTGCTGCCGTATACGGATGACCGGGATGACCTGCAATAGCCGGGTACTCCCAGTCAAGATCGATCCCGTCAGTTTTAAAGTAATTGGTGAGATCCTTTACCGAAGCTGCAAATTCATTCCTTCCATCCGTCGTTGCAAATGCCGGTGAACAGGTAGCGCAGCCACCCCAGCCACCGAGCGAAAGAATGATCTTAAGACCCGGGTATTTTCTTTTGAATCCTACCATCTTTTTGATGCAGGCGGTATCCGTCGCGTTGGCAATATGCAGGCGATTTCCTTCCAGATGACCAAAGGAAAAGATCAGATGCGTCAGTTTTCCAACCGGGAAACTATCCAGTCTTTCAGGTGGACCGGCATAATACCCGGTGATGCAAAAGTTATTGTTGGATTGCGCCATGGAAAAGATAGCCAGTAGAAGCAATCCAAAAACTAAAAATATTTTTACCCTATGCCTGAACATCATTTTACCGGATAAATATACCGGTTCCGGGGCTATTTTCGATCGGCAGAGCCTGAATCCACCATCCGGAGTCCTTAACAATCCCCTTCAATCCAAAACAACAAATCTTCAGTAACTTGTCTGCATGAAATGGATCTGTTTATTTTTATTTTCCCCCTTTTTTGCCGGCGCACAAAATAATACACCAGTTGATATCCTTATCACCAACGGAAAGATCATTGATGGCACCGGCAATAGCTGGTACTATGGAAATATCGCCATTAAAGACGGAAAGATCATTAAGATCGGGAGAGATATAAATTTTACTGCAACAAACACCATCGATGCAAAGGGACTGATCATAGCCCCGGGATTTATTGATGTGCATACCCATCTTGAAGGCGATGAAGCCAGGGAACCCAATGCCACCAGTTTTATTCTGGATGGAGTTACCACCTGTATCACCGGCAACTGCGGTTCTTCCGAAATCAATATCAGGAAATACCTGAACTGGGTCGATTCTTTAAAACTGTCCATCAATGTAGCTACGCTCATTGGCCACAACGATGTTCGCAAAGCCGTGATGGGCCGGGCCAACCGGGATGCAACACCTGAGGAAATGAAAAAAATGGAAGACATCGTTGACAAAGCCATGCGGGATGGAGCCGTAGGAATGTCAACAGGACTGATCTATATCCCCGGCACTTATACTAAAACTCCGGAGATCATTGCGCTGGCAAAGATCGCTGCAAAATACGATGGCGTTTATGCCACACACATGAGAGATGAAGGAGATAGTGTGACACAGGCCATTGAAGAAGCATTGACGATCGGGCGGGAAGCAAGGATCCCGGTAGAGATCTCGCATTTTAAGTTAAGTGGCCAGCATAATTGGGGACGAAGCAAAGAAACTGTGCCGATGATCGAGGCGGCCCGGCGGGAAGGTATCGAAGTAACCATTGATCAATACCCTTATACTGCCAGCAGTACATCGATCAGCACATTGATCCCCGATGAAATATTGGCTGATGGACAGGATTCGATCAAAGCCAGGCTGCAAAGACCGGAGATAAAAAAATACGTTATCAGTTCCATGCTGGCCCGGTTGAAAAAAAGAAAGTTGAAACATTTCGGTTACGCTGTCGTTGCCAATTATCCTCCCGACACTTCCTATAATGGAAAGAGCATTGAACAGATCAACCGGATGAAGGGAAGAAAGCACAAGGCCAAAGAAGAAGCGCTGACGGTGATCGATATCATGATGAATGGCGGCGCCAGCGCTGTTTTTCATGGTATGAGCGAAGATGATATCAAAAGGATCATGCGATATCCCTTCAATATGTTTGCCAGCGATGCCACGATCCGGGTACTGAACCTTGGTATGCCCCATCCAAGAGGATACGGCACCAATGCAAGGGTGCTGGCCAAATATGTACGGGAAGAAAAAGTTATTTCACTGGAAGAAGCGATCCGCCGGATGACCTCCTTGCCCGCGCAGAAATTCCAATTGAAGGACCGTGGGTTGCTGAAAGAGGGTTATGCCGCCGATATAGTGATCTTTGATGAAAAAGAAGTGAAGGATCTTTCTACTTTTGAAAAACCTCATGCTTACTCCACCGGTTTTCATTTTGTGATCGTAAATGGAGCGCTGACCGTGGAAAACGGAAAACATTTGGGTGTTAGGGCTGGAAGAGCTTTGAGAAATAGTTTGTAACTTTTCAAAAAAAATAAATATGGGAATACTTGAAGGAGCTATTATAGGCGCCGTGGTCGGCCTTGTTGTTGTCATCGTCCAGTCCTCCGCGAAAGCGCAACGGTATAAATCTGTTATGAAGAGCGTTACAGACGCGGTTGAATACTCAGCAATGTATCATTATGCGTCCTTTAAAAGGTACAACAAGAGTTTTAAGTACTTTGATTCCTATGGTGCGCTATACGTGATCGGACAGATGGTGTACTATAAAGCCAATGAAAAAGATACCCCGATCGCATTCAATATGAAAGAGTGTTCTATACAACTGGAGAAGGACTGGCGCTGGCTGAAATGGTTCTCGATCATTACCCCCGCCGGTGAGAAACATTATTTTAATTCCAGCAAGATGGGCGCATTGAAAAACGACAGCAGTGAGACCCTGAAAGGATACGAATTCATCAAAACCAAGACCACCGCCTAAGAACATGTGGAAGCAGGGGTCAATACATGACAATTTTATGGACATATCTTAAACCCTATAAATGGTGGCTCCTGCTCGCCTTGTCACTGGCGGGTATAGCACTAATAATAGCTCTTTACGAGTGCTCAATAAAAAAGGTTTGTACTATGCCATGTGGCGCCAGCAGATCGGCGAGCGCAAAACAGCAATAGTACAAACCGGTAGCGAAGAAGAAGAAGAGTAATCTTATTTATATCCTGTCCATGTCCTTTCCTCGATACTGAACAACCAGTACATGCCATTGGCATAAGAAAAATTGAACGACTGGTTCATCGGTGCATCTTCAGGCAGTTTCAATGTTTTAGTCATAAATCCATTACTCATATCATATAATTCGATCTGCATTTCTGTGATGTTCAGAAAGCCGAGTTCCGAACCTTTGCCACCAGTGAAAACAACAGTAGTATAGTTATAATCTTCCGGTGTTTCTGCTTCTTCTGGTTCATCATCACTTACTCCATCTGCTTTTTTACGTCCCCAATGAATGGTAAGCGGGTCTCCCATTGACTCTCCTGCACTTGAATAAGTAAATACCTGTCCTGCATGGAAGAACATAACCTGCTGCTTGGATATGCTGAAAGCGCCAACCGATTGTTCATCGGGCTGGTTCATGCCTTCTGCAAAAACAGTTGAGGAAAGAGGGATTCCCTTTGCATTCAAAGTATAATAGAACCATCCATTATCATTATAGGCATTGCCCTGTATTTGCTTTTTTACCGGGTTGTACCAAAGTCCCCGAATGTCCTGTTCGGTGCTCAGGTCATCTGTTGAAAGTAATTTACCTGTAGCATCATATACGCCGAGCGGGTAACCAACATTACCGGCCATAGCAGCATAGTATTTTTTCTGAATGGGGTGCCAGACCACGGAAGCGCCTCTTGTACCGGGCATATCATCATCCACGCTGCGTGGCATTTTTAGTGTAATTGAAGCCTTTAAAGGTTTTTGGGCATGCAGGGTGAGTGCTGCGGCAAATAAAAAAAGAAAGAATGAGAGCTTTTTCATGTTTGTGTAAGTTTTGCATAAAGAAACAGTATTTTCTTGCCGTTTCCTATGCCGTCCTGACGGTATTTTTAAAACATTTCATACCATAACAATTTCCATTAATATCGAACTATCCTTTGATCATATTACAAAGATTTGCTCTTTGGCAATTCCCGTATATGATACTCCTGTATCAATGGCGGGTTCTCGGGTGATAAGGTGAAATAGATCTCGATATTGGTTCGTTCTCCTTCCAGGATAAATGTTCCTCTCAACTGGTTCTCGGGTTTCACTTCTTTCACTGAAAGGATCTTTCCTGCCTTTGTATAAAGTTCCCTTGCATATTTTTTTAATGTATCGATCGGGTAATCGGGAAAGAAGTTCTCCGCAAAGATCCCGCTGGTCGTTGCGTTGTTCCAGTCAGGTAAAAGTTTTACTAGGTCATTTTTCCGTTGCTCCAGGATCTTTGAAGGTGGCAACTGGCGGGGTTGCAGGCTGGCGGCTTTTATCATTGTGTCAAGTACCTGAAGGTTGATCGATCCCATGGGCGCATAGGTCCTGTTGGCAAAAGCCACCACACCTATCCCATAATCGGGCATGATCCGCCATTGACTTCCGAAACCAGGCAGACCTCCGCTATGACTGATATAAATTTTATTATTGCAGTCTTTCAACCATCCTAATCCATAGCAATAGGCAGCGGCAGCAACACATATTCTTCCGTCGGGATATTTGAATTCGGGTAACAATGCATTTACCCGCCAGGGATAATGCATTTCCCTGACTGAACTTCTTTTTACCGGCCCCTTATTTGCTGCGTTGGAAGGTGGCCATGCCGCCAAATGAAACGCCATATAATTCCCAAATTCTTCAATGGAACTTATCATACTTCCCATCGCACCCCAGGAGCCATCGGGTGTGTCATGTAATAATTGTTCCTCGTTCCATGTATCATTCAGCCAGCGGTACCCATGAGCCAGTTTATCCGGGGCAACATTGCTATACTCCCATTCAGAGGTTTTCATTCCCAACGGCTGCCATATATTTTCTTTAATATAATCCTGGTAACGTTTTCCCGAAACTTTGGTAACGATCTTTCCCAATAAGGCAAAGCCGAGGTTGCTGTATTCAAAGGCGAGGCCAGGGGGATTGGAAAAAGAAATTTGTTTCCCTATAAATTCCAAAAGGTCTTTGTCGGTATCCGCCAGTTGCCGGTCACCCCAGGGATTATCTTCGGGAAAACCGGCTCCATGTGTCAGCAAATGCCGGATCGTGATCGGCGGCGCATCAGAAGTCGGGTATTTCAGGTTCTTCAACTCCGGCAGGTAGTTGGAGGCAGGGTCGTCCAGGTTGAGTTTTCGTTCATCCCGCAGTTTTAAAATAGCCATCGCAGTAAAACTCTTGCTCATGGAAGCGATGCGGAACAGGGAGGAAGAAGTGACCGGGATCTTCTTATCAATGTCCGTATAGCCATGATTGCCGGTGTACACCAGGTTCCCATCCACTACCACCCCGAATGCGATGCCCGGGAAATGGTTCGTCTCCGCATACTGCCGGTACAGTGAATCGATGACAGGAAACAATTTTTTTATTTTCTCCAGGCGGTCCGGGTCGGTAAACACGGCTGGCTGGTAGGAGGAATCAAACTGCGGTTGCTCTTTTTCTTTGGTTGCGCTGGCCGTTTGCTGTTTGCAGGAAAATAGTAAGAAGGCGGACACGATCGCCGCGAGTAGCTTTTTCATAAATAATTTTTGAAGATGGACACCGGATGAACTTAATAAATATACAAAGGATTCGATCAAAAGGACAGGCGTACAATAAACCGTCTATGCGGGAGATGAGCCTTAGCAGGTCAACCATTTTTAAGAGTTTTCGTTTGTGCAGAAACTCCATGCGCCAGGAATTTCCACCACAGGGGTCATCCCGCAGGTATGGTGCTCCCTGCTGCCGAAATGATTGTGAACGCTTTATGTTGGCCTGGAGGTTTTTTTAGTTTTTGTTTTAAAAAATCTTACCTTCTATGTCCTCCCTATATCAACCTGGCTTCTCTACTGCTCCTGTTGGAAACCAGGTAGTGAAATAAAAGATCGGAAGAGGTCGCTGGCTGTCCAAATCCATCAACCGTACGAATTTTTTAATACCCGCCAAAAACCAACAGATATGAAAAATATACTGCTTTACCTGGCACTGCTGATGCTGTTATCTGGAACACAGGCACTTCCAATAAGTGCTCAAACAAAAGTCGATTTCTTAAAATTCAAAGGTAAGATCTCGCCCAACAGCGAAAACGAGAACAACGACACTGATCCACCATTTAAGGCATTGGTCTTTCCTGCAAATAGTCCTAAGAAGGTTTCTAATCAAAGCAATGTCTCTGATATGGAAAATGGTTTGCAGATCATCAAGGATATTATTGATAAGATGATCGGGAGAGAATATGGTTTTACTTTATTGCCTCAACACAAATACATGATTAATAACTGCCTGGGATTTAAAGTAAGTGCAGGTGAATTCAATGTGAAATTTAAAAATCCCGTTTTTGAAGTAGGTAGCATGGGTAAGATCACGATCAAACTGGGTTTGGATAAAATATACCTGAGCGCATTGAAAATAAGAATGCGGCCATGTTCCAAGCCGCAGCACATTCCGAGTCCCTGCCATTTCGGACCAAAGTTTGAAATTGGTGGCGAGGCTACAGATGTTTCTGTAACTATTGTGTTTCATCCCGTGGCCCGTGCACTGGCGGGCAGTTCAGGTGTGTGTTTTTTTGCACTGGCGGACAATGTGCTCTTTAAATGGCGTATCGGTGGTCTCAATCTAAAACCTATGCAGAATAATCTTGATCACCTTGGAAAAGACATGCTTGAAGATGGTCTCAATGGAGGGCTGTTCAATGTTTTCTATTCCCAGTTCATTGAACTTTCAAAGGAAGTTATCCCTGAATATTTCGAAATATGTAAGGGGGCTTATGACATTAAAGAAATAGTGGACAATTTGCCGGATGAAGTAATTGCCGGAAGCATTAATAGTGAAAGCTCCGGAAACCAAAATGATAAATGGCAGGTAAAAAAAGTAAATGCTAAAACTAATACCGGTAAATTGATCATAACTCTTCCAAAAGACGTTGCGTGGGATATGACCATATTTCCTGCCGGGAGTGACAAAGTTCTTTCTAACACAATGCTGAAAACAAATTTCTCGTTGCTACCTGGTAGCTATGACCTGGAGATCAACCATATCAGAATTACTGGAGTAAAGATTGAAAAAGGAAATGAGACAAGGCTAAAAGCCGGTACGCTTCATATTACCAGCGCCACATCATGGACACTTTATGACGAAACAAAAAAGACGGTGCTGATCAATAGTATGTCGGCACAGAAAAGAGGCTTGCCCGTTGGAAAGTATAAGCTGTCCATTGATAACCAGGACCGGGATATTGAAATAAAAGAAGGGGAAACGATGGAGTATTAGTTTTTATATACACCAACCACTTCGTTTATGAGCCTGCCTCATGATCAATAATTTAAGAGCTTTTGAACCGTTTCATCCAACCTTGATCTGGCGAGAAAATTATTCTCCAATTCAATACTGAAAGGAACCGGCGTATCCAGCGAAGCACAGCGCATCACCGGCGCATCAAGCATTCCAAAACAATGTTCCGCGATCCAGGCAGCGATCTCGCCCCCGATACCGCCGGTCAATGTGTCCTCGTGTAATAATAGTACCCGGCCACTTCTTTTTACGGATTCACGTATCGCGTGATAATCGAGTGGCAGTAAGCTCCGCAGGTCAAGAATATCGATAGCTATTTCAGGATGAGCCGCCGCATAGTCTTCTGCCCAATGCACACCGGCCCCATAAGTGATAATAGAAACCTCATCCCCTTCCCGTACATGTCTTGCCTTACCGATCTCGATCTCGTAATACTCTTCAGGTACTGGACCACTCACAGAACGATACAATGCTTTATGCTCAAAGAACAATACAGGATTGGGGTCATTGATCGCAGCGATCATCAAACCCTTTGCATCTGCCGGTGTGGAAGGATAAACCACTTTTAAGCCGGGAGTCTTTACAAACCAGGCCTCATTGCTTTGTGAATGAAAGGGACCTGCACCCACGCCGCCGCCCGTTGGCATCCTTATTACCACATCCGCGTTTTGCCCCCAACGGTAATGGATCTTGGCGAGGTTATTAATGATCTGGTTGAATCCGACCGTGACAAAATCGGCAAACTGCATTTCCATCATGCTTTTGTATCCCTCCAAACTCAATCCTAACGCAGCGCCAACAATTGCACTTTCACAAAGCGGTGTATTTCTCACCCGTTCCTTTCCAAATTCCTGCACAAATCCTTCCGTTATTTTAAAAGCACCGCCATACTCAGCGATATCCTGCCCCATGAGGATGAGGTTGGGATGTTTCTGCATGCTTTGATGAAGGGCTTGCCTGATCGCATCAATTAAACGCAGGTCGGAAGTCGGGAGTCCGGAGTCAATAGCCTGCAGACCCGCATTGTCAATGACCCTGACTTCCGTCTTCGCACTTCCGACTCCGGACTTTGCATACACATCATCCAGTTCCTCTTCCGTATCCGCCACCACCGGCTTCGTATCAAAACCGATCGCCAGTTCGCTATCGATCTTGTCTTTGAACTCATTTCTTATATCTGCTATCGCGATCTCCGTTAATACATCCTCCCCTATCAAATACTGTTCATAATTTTTTATAGGGTCTTTCATCTCCCAGAGCTTGAACAGGTCCTGCGGCACATACTTCGTACCGCTGGCTTCCTCGTGTCCACGCATCCGGAATGTGAGACATTCGACCAGGTAAGGTTTTTGATTTTTGATACAATAATCCCGCACACCTTTTATCGTATCGTATACCGACAATATATTATTTCCGTCGATCTGTACACCTTCCATCCCATAGCCTTTTGCTTTATCGATCAGGCTGATGCAGCGGTATTGTTCATTCACGGGTGTACTCAATCCGTAGCCATTATTCTCAATGACAAAGATGACCGGCAGATCCCATACGGCTGCAGTGTTCAGGGCTTCATGAAAATCGCCTTCGCTGGTGCCGCCATCTCCTGTAAATGCCAATGCTACTTTTTGTGGTGAGCCCGTCGAACCATTACGGAGTTTATGTGCCAGCGCCACTCCATCAGCGATCGCCAGCTGGGGTCCTAAATGAGAGATCATCCCGCAGATATGGTGTTCGCGGTTGCCAAAATGAAAACTTCTCTCTCTCCCCTTACTATATCCTTCCTGTGCGCCCTGCCATTGCATAAAGTGTTTGCTCAACGGCATATTGCGGGTGGTGAAAACGCCCAGGTTCCGGTGCAGGGGCATGATCCATTCGTCTTCCTGCAATGCCAGTGTGGCGCCAACAGCGATAGCTTCCTGGCCGATGCCGCTGAACCATTTGGATATTCTTCCCTGCCGCAGCAGCACCAGCATTTTTTCTTCGATCATGCGGGGCCAAAGCAGGCTTTTGTAGAAGTCAACCAGTTGTTTATCAGATAGCTCTTTCCTGTCAAAAGTCATGCTGCAAACCTACCAACAAAAGCGATGTTAAAAAAAGTATCCT
Organism: Chitinophagaceae bacterium; assembly: GCA_031406595.1. Classification (GTDB taxonomy): domain Bacteria; phylum Bacteroidota; class Bacteroidia; order Chitinophagales; family Chitinophagaceae; genus JJ008. The sequence continues at coordinate 5,613 of JANOHQ010000337.1, read as the reverse complement.
TTAAAAAATACCCTCCGGACGCGTTGGACGCATCAGAAGGCTGATTAATTTTACTGTCAAACTTCCGGGTATGAACAAACTAATTACAGGCGCTTTCTACCTGCTGCTTTCAGTTTCCACCAGCGCACAGCATTGTCCCTATGATGGAGCTTCATTACTGGTGGTAAGTGTTTCGGCAGGCGAGGAGCAGGGCTTTACGGAAAGTAATATTCTTATCTCCATCCGGGATATTCATGGCAATATTATTTACCGGAACGGCTCGCCGGAGATCTTTGTATTAAATCCAACGCAAACATCCCCGTTCCGGTCAACCTATGATCATGAGAAAATTTCCTATGCTTTCGCATCCGGCAATTTCATTCATTCGTTCCCGGCATATATGATAAATGAGTATGAAAAAAAGGGAGGGTTATTTATTTATATTAACCCATTAAGCAGCGATTACGATCCTGTAATACGAAGACTCTCCAATAAAGACCTCTACAGCATTCACTATATTAACGAGTACGTTCCTTACGGGAGCAGCCGGACAGAACCTGTTCCGGAAAACAAAACTGAACCCTTTGCCCCTTTTCTGATAAAATTTGTGCTTGCTAAACGCTAATCCCGTTACACGACGACCAGCTCATAAAAATCTTCCGGTTGCAGGTATTGTTGAGCTAATTGTTGCAGCTCTTCGGCAGAGATCGCTTTGATCGTATGTATCGCGTCGTAGAAATATTTCTCGGTCAAATTATTCAGAACAATATTCTTCCATCTTGCGATGATCTGGAAAGGGCCATCCAGGTCGCCCAGCAGCCCGCCCATCATGTAGTTCCTGACCAACAATAATTCCTCATCATCCACCAGCTCCTCCCGCAGATCCTTCATCTCTTTATAGATCTCTGTGATCGTGGCGTCGCAAACATCGGTTCCCACTTCGGTGCTGATCACCCAGGCCGATTGCTGGACATGATTGTATAAATAACTATGGATGCCATAGGTATATCCTTTGTCTTCCCGGATATTACTCATCAGTCTCGATCCAAAAAATCCACCGAACAATGAATTCAGTACCTGGACCTTTAAAAAGTCGGGGTGATGGCGGTTGGGAAATGGCCTTGCGATCCGGATCGAGCCTTGTACACCATTGATATCATTGGTGATCCTCAGTTTTTTCTCCGTTCCTCTTTCTTCACTGATCTCTTTGGTACTATTTGATCGGTTCGGCAGGTCACCAAAATACTGGTTCAATAAAGCGGCCATGTCTGCAGGCAGTTTACCTGCTACAAACAGGATCAGTTTGCCCTGCTGGTAATATTGCTTGTAAAAATCCACCAACTGCTCTTGGTTGACCGCATCAAAATCCTCTGCCCTGCTGAATTTGCCATAAGGATGTTGCTCGCCGTATAAACAAACATCGATCATCCTCCCGGCCACGAAATCACTTTTCTTCATGTTCACCTGCAGCCGTTGCTTCATGTTCTGTTTATAAATATCAAGCTCTTCCTGTGGCATCACCGAATCCATGATCAGCTCCCGCACGGCCGGCAACAATTCTTTGACATGTTTGGTCAAACAATGAAGTGTGATCGTGGCTATTTCATTGTAACAGGCCCTGTTCAGGTAAGAGCCGTAATATTCAAAATGTTCATTGATCTGGAAAGCGGTTTGTTTGGAAGTGCCGTTGCGCAACAAAAAATTGCTGGTGGCTGCTACCAGGTTTTGCTCCTCCTGCCAGTTGCCGGCAAAGAACACCCATTCAAGCGACAATACTTCTTCTGCTCCTGCATTCACGGCATACACATCCACGCCATTATCCAGTGTATACTTTTCCGCGGGTTTTAACCGGAGATCAAAATTGACGGCATCAACTATCTCGGGGGCCTGTTTCCTGTCTGGCATACTGATCCTTCTGTTAATTAATTATCGGATAAATAATGAAGTGTATTGCAGTTGGTATTCCTGAATATGACCCTGCTCTCCTGTAAAATATCTTCGGTGGTAACGGAGCCATATTTCTCCAGTTCAAAATTCATCCAGGACGCATCGCCCAGGATCTCATAATAAGCCAGGCTGTTGGCCCTGCTCATCACACTCATATCTTCAAAGGCGATCATACTCTCTGTTTTGTTCTTTACTTTCTGTAATTCCGTTTCGCTCACCAATTCATTTTTCATTTTCTCCAGTTCTGTCTCCACTGCTTTTTCAGCATCTTCCATTTTTACTCCCTTCACCAGTTTCCCTTCGATCACTACGAGCCCGTTGTCGGTGCTGCCAAAATGATGGCATTCAATATTGCTGAACAATTGTTTTTCTTTTACCAGCGACTGGTATAACCGGGAAGAACCACCACCACTCAGGATATCGGTGAGCAGGTCGATGATATAATAACGCCTGTCCAGCCGGCCGGGCATATGCCAGCATTTATATAAAGCATCCAGCGGTACGTTGGCCTTTATTTCCAGTTTTCTTTCTTCTTTTTGTTCGGGCTCCTGGGGCAGGTTACGTTTGTATGCTGTTCCCGAGGAAATATCACCAAACCATTTTTCCGTCAATGCCTTTACTTTCTCCACGGTAACATTGCCCGCCACTACCATCACCGCATTCAGGGGGCGATAATGCTTGAAGAAAAAATTCTTTACATCATCCAGTTTGGCATTTTCAATATGCGAAAGTTCTTTACCGATCGTCATCCAGCGGTAAGGATGTTTTTTATACGCCAATTCTCTCATCTTGTGCCATACATCGCCATAAGGTTTGGTGAGATAGTGTTCTTTGAATTCTTCGCAGACCACTTTACGTTGTGTTTCCAGGCTTTTTTCATCAAAGGCAAGAGATAACATCCGGTCGCTTTCCAGCCAGAAAGCTGTTTCCAGATTGTCGGCCGGTAATTGTATATAATAGTTGGTGAGATCGTTGGTCGTATAAGCATTGTTCTCGCCCCCGGCCATTTGTAATGGTTCGTCATAACTGGGTACATTCACCGAGCCGCCGAACATCAGGTGTTCAAACAGGTGGGCAAAACCGGTTTGCTCCGGGTTCTCATCTCTTGCGCCCACATCATACATGATGTTCATAACAGCCATCGGGGTGCTCAGGTCCTGGTGAACAACGACACGCAGGCCGTTGGCAAGTGTAAAACGTTCAAACTGGATCATAGTGAAATAACAATCAGTGAATGTAAAAGTTGATATTTTCCGGTTGCTTTCCGCCAGCTGGCGGGTCTCAATGACAGGGTAAAAATTGCCCGCCTTCGTCTCGCCAGAGGCGGAAACTACGGCGGGCAAGTAAAAGTATTGAAATTATGGCGTTGAAAGCGGGATCGGGGTCCCGGGTACCAAATAATTTATAGTATGCTCTTTACCTTGAATTCGATCTCCCGCATGGTGCCATCGCGCCGGACGATCAGTTTTATTTTCTCATTAGGCGCCTGCAGGGCGATCTTATACTGGTTGAGGTTCTGGGAAAAATTCTTGTTCACTGCGATCACTTCGTCCCCTTCCTTTACACCCGCTGTTTCTGCCGGTGAGCCTTTGGCCACATCACCCACCAGGATCAGGCCTTCAATAAAATACAATTCCACGCCGGAGTAGGAATAATCAAAGGCATCTGCATAGTGGGTATTGGGCGACAGGTAAATATCCCCACGGGAATAATTCAGTATCACATTAAAACGCCGGAGTATATCATTGCCGATCAACCCGCACTGGTAGGGGTAGGATGTTACATTATTGACATCATCAAAAATATACACCGGTACATTCTTGAATTTGAAAGGTCCGAGCTTTACTTCGCGGATGGTGGTCAGTTCCATATCGATCTTTCCGCCGGGCCCCTCGCCTTCCTTTACCCAACGTTTCTTTTTGGCATCAACAAATGAACTATCTCCTACAAAATCCTTTGACAACAGCATACATAACCCCGCTCCCATATCATATAAAAACCGGCTGGTAATAGTTTCCTGCTCCCTGATCCTTAAAGTCTGTGAGACCAGCATATTGATCGTTGGTTTCAACAGATACCCACCCCGCGGGTAGCGCATGGTCCCTTTTGTCCAGAAATGTATCTTCAGGCTATCATAATCAATTTTCATGATATAACGGCTCAACACGGAATAGCCAATGATCCCATCGATGCGTTCGCCATATACTGCTGTCAATATGCTGTAATCGTTGATATGAAAATTGAGGCTATCGATGGTGATCCCCGGAAATCTCAATATCTGGTTATAGAGAAACCCGACTTTATAGATACCCCCGATCGTGCGGATCGTGCGATCGGTAGGCGTTGGTTTTAATTTGAGGTAGTCGACAGTGGTCGAATCCAGGGATATCCCGCTGCTGCCTGTGTCCAGGATAAAATTCAGTGTATCCGCGAAATCGGCCAGCTTGGCTTTCATGATCACAATGCCGCCTGTCAGCTGGTAAAAAGGAACTGTTGTAAGGTGTCTTGCCGGTGGTTCAATGAATTCTTCCTGCGCCGCCAGTGGTTTGGCAGACAGCAACAAGACCCCGGCCAGGAGCAGGCAGGCAATTTTCTTCATGCAGTTGGTTTTAAATACACCAGTTTTCACCTCTATGACAGTCCTTTTATTCAAAATGATGCAATGCCTTTTGCCGTTTATATAAATATATTCTCTTATAACTAAGATATAGCAACCGCGGGTGAGGTTGCGTACCGCCCTGTTTTTGGACTTTCGGTAACGTATCTTTGCGTCTGTTTCAGCGCTTACTTTCAGGCAAAAAGTGACCTGTATTTAAAATAGCCGGGAAGACGTGGAAACGGGAAGGATTGGTTCGAAAGGAGTTTTCTTACCGACTTACCTCCCGAAGCTTCGGGATTCCCGGCAAAACTGAGATATCCTTACAAAACGACCATTATGGATCTATCAAATTTATATCAAAAAGCTGCCGGCTTTGAGTTCCTGTCTGTCGAAGAAGGCGTTTATCTCTATCATCACGCCCCTTTAGCCGACCTGATGTTCATTGCCGATGAGCTGCGGAAAAAACAGGTGCCTCATGGGAAGGTTACCTGGCAGATCGACCGGAACGTGAATACCACCAATGTCTGCATCGCCAATTGCAAGTTCTGCAATTTCTACCGGATACCGGGTCATGCGGAAGCCTATATCACCGATATGCCCACCTACCGCAAAAAGATCGAAGAGACCTTAAAATGGGGTGGCGACCAGTTATTATTACAGGGTGGGCATCACCCGGAGCTGGGACTGGATTATTATGTAAATACATTCCGCCAGCTCAAACAGGAATTTCCTTCTATTAAATTACATACACTCGGTCCACCGGAAGTAGCACATATTACCAAACTTCAAAAAAGTACTCACCGCGAAGTATTGATGGCGTTAAAAGAAGCAGGTATGGATTCATTACCCGGACCCGGTGCAGAAATCCTGGTTGATCGCGTACGGCGATTGATCAGTAAGGGAAAATGTGGCTCACAGGAATGGTTGGATATCATGCAGGAAGCACATAAAATAAACCTTACGACTTCCGCTACCATGATGTTCGGTCATGTTGAAACGATTGCAGAACGTATGGAGCACCTGGTGAAATTGCGGGATGTGCAGGCGAAAAAACCAGCGGATTCAAAAGGGTTCATTGCTTTTATTCC
>JANOHQ010000333.1:0-4174 GCA_031406595.1 Chitinophagaceae bacterium | reverse complement strand
ACGCAGAGGAACGCAAAGACCGTGCATACATTGATCACTTGATTCTTTTTTTCTTTGATTCTCCCTCTCCTTCAGGAGAGTCAACCGAAGTACGAAGGTTGCGAGCGCAGCTCAGAGGGTGAGGTTTTTCCACTTCCCTGTATTACTTTAGCGCCTGATTGAACTGAAAAACCCGAAATTCACTGTTATCCTGAGTTTGTAACTCAGGATAAATTGATAAAAACCAATTCACCACCATGAAAAAGATCCAACTAGCCCTTGTATGCCTGTTTTGCACCCTGGCCAGCTTCGCCCAAAAAGACAAAGTCTATACTTCGATCGAAGAAGCACTAAAGAACCCTTCCGAAGTTTTTATTCTTTACCTGAATAATGAGAAGCTCAGCGATATACCACCAGCCATTACACAGTTCCCCAATCTTACCACGCTGAACCTGTCCGGCAACCGGCTGAGTGATGTACCCGCCACCTTTACCAGCCTCTCACGTTTGACCGAATTGGATCTCAGCGATAATAAATTCAATACGGTCCCGGAAACTGTGACCAAACTGGTTACCCTTACAGAACTGGACATGAGCGGAAACAATTTTTCCTATGTCCCGGGTTCCATCACCAACCTTGTCAATCTCCGGCAACTCTATTTGAACAATAACAAACTGGCTTCCTTCCCTGATTTCTTTTCAAAAATGACCAGGCTGGAAGAGATCTATTTATATGGGAATATCATTCCCTCCATACCCGAGAGTATTGCAAAAATGACCGGGTTGACAGAAATAGGTATTGGCGGCAACCTGTTGAAATCATTGCCGGAAAGCATGGGTACACTGACTAATCTTAAATACCTGGCCCTCTCCTATAACCAGTTCACCGCATTACCGGCCTGTGTTACCAAACTCAGCAACCTGATCGTGCTGGACCTGAACGGGAATAAACTGACCTCAATCCCCGATAATATCAGCAACCTTCCCAAACTGGCAGAATTGTACCTGGAGTCCAATAAACTGGCTTCCCTCCCGGAAAGCATCACCAAACTCGCGGAGCTTTCAAAGATCAATCTAAAGGAAAACAACGGGTTGAAGTTATCTCCCACAGTGAAAGCATTTATACAGGATAAAAAACTATAGACCTGCAGAGCAGAGTGGTATGGCATTTGGGGGAGTATGCTCAACCAACTATAAAGTAGTATGAAAAAATTTTTACTTCCGCTCTTACTGACGGCCCCCTTTTTTTTAGCCGCACAGGACCAAAACGTGAAGGCACTTCAATCGGAATCGGGTAAAACAATAAAAAAGGACGATGCCGATACGACCAACAAGCAATGGAAGAGAGGCGGTATCTACAGCATTTCCGTATCACAGGGTACGCTGAATAACTGGGCCGCCGGTGGTGATGATTTTTCTTTATCAGTCAATTCGGTACTCAGTCTTTTTGCTTTCTATAAAAAAGATCATCATAGCTGGGACAATACCTTCGACTTTAACCTCGGTTATGTGAATACCAGCAGCCTCGGCAGCCGTAAAAATGACGACCGCTTTGATCTGCTGTCAAAATACGGGCATGCCATTAATCCAAAACTGAATCTTGCCGGTATCGTGAACCTTCGTTCGCAATTGTTCAAAGGCTATAATTATGAGGATAATGTAAAAACATTTTCTTCGGCCTTCCTCTCGCCCGCTTACCTGTTAGCCGGTATTGGTTTGGATTTTAAAGCGACCAAAAATTTATCCATGTTTATTTCCCCCGCCACGGCCCGCTGGGTAATCGTAAAAGACACCGCCCTTTCCAACAGGGGACTGTATGGTGTGGAGCCGGGTAAAACATCGGCCCTGGAATTTGGTGCTTTTGCTACTATCGGTTACCTGAAAGAATTCAATAAGTTCATTACCTACAAAGGAAGACTGGACCTGTTCTCCAACTACAGGAGGAAACCACAGAACGTCGACATCTTTATGTCGAATGTCCTGAATGCAAGGATCGGTAAAGTATTTTCCGTATCCTGGAGCGTGGATATGATCTATGACGATGATGTAAAGCTTTTTGGACCGAACAGAACCTCTCCCGCTTTACAGCTAAAATCACTCATTGGCCTAGGGTTATTACTAAAATTCTGATGGTACGAACACTCATTATTGCATCGGCGGCATATCCAGGAGAGCCTGCTGTATTATTGTCGCTTTGAATTCTCCTTTCCCCTAAAGGGGAAAGGAGGTAGAGGATAGGGGCCCATCCCTTACATTAATGTTCAACGAGTTCCTCAAGGTGTATCACTTCAAGATCCTTGCGGGCCGGGGCTGTAAGCATCGTTCCGTCATAAGAGAATCTTGAGCCATGGCAGGGACAATCCCAGCTTTTTTCTGCCGCATTCCATCCCACCGTGCATTTGATATGGGTACAAGCTGAATTCAATGCATGGAGTTGCCCTTCTTCATCTTTATACAAGGCAAGCCTATGTCCTTCATACGACACCACTTTCGCTTCACCCGGAGCCAGTTCTACCAATGAATCCAGTTTTTCTCTGGAAAAGATCCCGCCCACCAGGTGACTTACCACATCGGCAGCTTCTTTTACAAATTTGCTGAACCCTGCCACGGGCTTGAGCCTGTTTGGATCAAAGAGATGTGTGAATTCGCTCTTCCCGCTGACAATAAGATCGGTCAGCAATTGTGCGGCGATATGGCCGTTGGTCATACCGATACCACCATAGCCCGTTGCCACAAACATACTCTGCTGGTGGCCGGGCAAATGACCAATATACGCCAATCCATCTACCGGGTCAAAGTATTGGGATGACCAGCGGAACGCAATGCTATCCACTTCATAGAATTTTCCCAGGTAAGCTTCCAGGCGGGTAAAACAACCTTCCGTATTTTCTTCGTGTGCTGTTTTATGATCTTCGCCACCCGCAATAAGATATTTCTGTCCATCCACTTCCTGTGTCCGGAAATAACGATAGGGATCATCCATATCATAGGCAAGCCCTTCCGGGTAATCGCTTTCGTTCTTTAACTTAGCTGCGATCACATAACTCCGGTACGGAGCACAACGGAAATGCAGCAGGTTCACGCCCGGTGGAATATGCGTAGCATAAATGAGGCTCTTTGCATTTACAGCCCCCTGGCTTGTAATTACTTCGAGCATCTCATTTTCCTCAACCGCCGTAACCCGGCAATTCTCCATTAATACGCCACCCAGCTTTTCAAACTCCTTGACCAGTGCATGGATATAACGTGTCGGGTGAAACTGTGCCTGTCCCGGGATCTCTACCGCTTTTTCAAATGGTATTTTCACCGGGATCGTATTACATGCTGACACATCGATCCCTACTTTTTGAAAGCCTTTGGATAATTCGTCCAGTTCTTCTACCTGCTCCTCATTTTGCGCATAGATATATCCTAACACTTCTTTGTATCCGCAGTCAATCGAATACTCATCCACATGCTTTTTGATCAGCTCCAGTGCCTGCCGGGCCGCTTTTGCCACCAACACGGCGTTATCCTCGCCGAAGTTTTTTATAAGCTGTGGGAAAGGAGTTTCCATAAAAGAGTTCAGGTGGGCTGTCGTTCCCCCCGTTGTGCCAAAACCTATATTCTGTGCCTCTGCTATCAATACCGACCTGCCTGCTTTTTGTAATAAAAGACCGGTGGTAATTCCAGTGATACCGGCACCAACTATCACTACATCAAAATATTGATTGGCTGATAGTGTTGCTTTTGCTTTATGATCGGGCATATTGGCCTGCCATAGACTGGTACACGCTCCATCTCTTTTCATGTATCACGTTTTATAATGTTATAAAAACCGGTACTGCTGCGATATAGCGTCACTTGTGGAATTTAGTTCCCTGAAGTTCCGCCAGGTGCTGCCTTCCAGTTGCCGGCATTCCGTTATACCTCACTATTTGAGGCCTTTTCGGTAATAATGGTCCAAAGAGAGTGCCACGATGGTATTGGTATTTTTTAAACCCCGGGTATCTGATATTTACTAAACCCGGAATCCAGATAATTGAGGATTTGTACTTTATATAGAAGATTGAAATGTGGTATTGGAACACTTAATAACTGCTTCCTTATAACTCAAAATCTTACCTCCTCCAATCTTTAATCTTCAATCTAAAATAACACAACCGTGGGCAATTGAATGAAAGATCGTTTTCTTTCCGCCTTACCGTCTTCCCGGC
>JANOHQ010000324.1:0-4293 GCA_031406595.1 Chitinophagaceae bacterium | reverse complement strand
GCAGGTGTAATGCTCTATGGTTTGTCAAGCACTACCCGTGCGAGTGCCAAAGAATCAAAACGTGCACAGGACCTGGTGGATAAAGCAAAGCGTGAAGGAAAAATAAAGGATAATGTGGTGAATGAAGAGAACCTGAAAGCTGCAGGAGTTACGACCCCCGATGCCAAACAACTGTCGACCGCTTATTCGATCAATAAAGCTTCGCAGTCGCAGGCCCAGCGGGAAGACGTATTGGCCGGGTTCGGGAACAATGGAGGGGAGGAGTTCATGAGCTTTTTAATGACAGGCGAGAGTTTAATTATGCAGGGTGGGGACAGCTGGAAAAAATGGTATGAAAGCACCACTGGCAAGCTCGTAAACATTCAGAATCAAGACGGTAGCTGGAACGGGCACCACTGTATCACCAGCCCGGTTTTCTGTACCGCCACCTGTTTATTAATACTTTCTATCCATAACGATATGCAATTTTCGATGCAACAGCATCAAAAGAAAAATGGCTAATCATTTAACAGCCGGTTAGTGATATCGGGGCCCGTTTTTACGGGCCCTTCATTTTGACTACGATTTTTTGATTTGTGTGAATTACCTGATTTATCAAACCAAGCTTATGAAGGTATTTTCTACCCTCTTATTTTCTTTTTTGACTCTTCATTCTTTAGCCCAGTTGAATGAGCTTTTGATCTCTTCTGTATTTAAAACAGGCATTCCCGGGATCGTCAATCGACCTGTACAGATATGTCGTGGATCGCTGTCGTCAGTTTTACCTCAACAAAGAGATACGATCAGTAAACCTGCCGGAGAAGAAATAACAATCTATAGCCCTGGTCTGACCCGGAAAAAAGTGGATACGATACCTGCGGGTTACATATGCAGGGAGTTCAAACCTGGTGGACCAGCAGGAAAGATCACTGGTTTGAGTATTCCAGCGATCAAGCCGGCAAAAACTGTTCTTGCAATACCCTTCGATAGTTCAAAAATTATAACTACCCGCAAACGCGGAGAACCTTTTTTAGTGCAACCAGCAAAAGATACTGTTCATCCCTCACGAGTAAGAATACACTGCTATCAAAGAAAGATCGATGGCAACTCTCAGCCACTGATCGTGCTGAGTGGTGTACCGGTCAGGGAAGACGTGTTTTCCAAATTAAACCCCAACAGGATACAGAATATAACGATCATGAAAGGACCGCAGGCGATGGCCTTATATGGAAAGGACGCTGTCGATGGAGTGATAATAATAACCCTGAAATTGCAATACAAGCAATTCATCATTATCGATTCGACCGACAACAGTCCTATTGCCCGTGCCACGGCGGGTATAACAATGAAGAATGGAGATAATACAATGTGGTATATCGCCGATGATAAAGGTGTTTTCGCATCCAATAGCCCGGTTGAGTTCAATGGTCTGAAAATGGTGATCACGGCAGCAGGCTATGAAGCGGCAACCCGGTATTTTAACGGCGATATTTCACAAACCGACACCATCAGGTTGAAACGAAATGTAAAAACCTGTGAGGAAGTAATATTGACACAGATCCAATGCTACATAAGAAGACGGTGTAGTGGAAGATATACCTGCAACCGGCTTTTATGTGGTGTAATCGCGATCAGGATCACCAATGATTCTGTAGCCGCAGAAAAGGGACAACCCGGCTTAGTGGAACTTAAAGTATACCCAACCCTTCTTCAAAAAGGCCAAACGGTCAATATCCATTTTAGCCAGGGCAAAAAGAAACATGGCACCGTCCGGGTACTCGGTCCCAATGGTGCCCTGCTGAAAAGCATGAATATCCCCTCCAATAAGGGTGATGGCCCCTTTCAGCTGCCCACTGACCCCCGCTGGACGGCCGGGATCTATTTTGTCCAATTGGTTTATGAAAACGGTCGGGTAGCCGCATCAGGTAAGATAATCATTCAATAAATCCGTTTTATGGCCAAGAAGATCCAGCTCAGCATCGCGGAACCCTGTCACGAGAACTGGGACGGGATGACCCCCGTAGATAAAGGGAAATTCTGCGGTTCCTGCCAGAAACAGGTCGTTGACTTCAGCGATATGAGTGACCGCCAGGTAGCCGAATTTTTCAAAAAGCCTTCTACTGGATCGGTTTGCGGTCGTTTTATGACCGACCAGCTCGACCGCCCCATGGAAATTCCAAGGAAGAGAATTCCCTGGCTCAAATATTTTTTTCAGATCGCTATCCCTGCATTTCTTGTTTCGATAAAAGCATCGGCACAAAGAACACAGGGGGAAATTAGGGTCAATACGGTCACTAACGGCAACAAAAATATTCGTAAAATGATGGGGATGGTATCAAGACCCCGCACTGTTCCGGTCATTACCGGCGACACCATCCTTACACCTATTAAAAACCCGGAAATTATTACAAAGGGAGAGATCGCGGTAAAAGAACCCGAATGTATACAACCGCTCATGGGCGGAATAACGGCCTATGATCCCGAAGAGACGGTGATCAATAAAAATGAGATTAGCGGTACAGTGGTGGATGAAAAAGGGCAACCGATCCCTTTTGCCAGTATTGAATCGGGTAAAAAAGGGTATGGTGTGACGGCGGATGAGAATGGCGTCTTTACCATTAAAACAAATTTCCCCGGCACTGACCATGCTTTGCATATTTCATCAACAGGATTTGACACAAAAAAGATCATCGCCGATACGAAAAACACCAATAAAAAAATAACAGTGGAATTAAAAAAAGCAAATCTCGTTTTACCGGAAGTGGTGCTCACCACTTATGGATCGATAACGGTCGGTTACGTGGTCTGTAGTTCCGTAACGACCGTGAAGACAATTGTCAACAAAAATCCTCTTGAGGCAGAGAATAGCCTGTTCGTATATCCTAACCCCGCTGTTTCGGGTTCTTCCATCAATATTAGTTTTAAAAACCCGGAAGAAGGTTATTACCAACTCCGTTTGTTGAGCCAGTCGGGACAAGTGATCCGCCAGCAGGAAGTATGGATCGATGCCGAAGCCCGGCTGATGAATACTGAAATTCCCACGGTAGCTGCCGGCAGTTATTTTATAGTATTGAGTAATAAAAAAACCGGGAAAGAGTTTACTCAAAAACTCATCATTCAATAATTCGACTCATCGAAGTTCCGGTTCTTCTCGATCTTTCCGGCTTCTTATTTAAACCCCGGATGAAATTTTTCTAATGTCTTCCTCAAAAAATCCCGGTCCAGGTGCGTATAGATCTCCGTGGTGGTGATACTCGCATGACCCAGCATTTCCTGTACCGCCCGCAGGTCGGCACCACCTTCCACCAGGTGCGTGGCAAAGGAATGACGGAATGTATGCGGGGAGACCGTTTTTTTAATACCCGCTTTCAACGCCAGGTCTTTGATGATATAGAAGATCATCACCCTTGATAATTTACTTCCCCGTTTGTTAAGGAATAAAATGTCCTCATTGCCTTTGGTTGGGCTCGAATGCACCCGGATTTTTTTCCGGTAGATAGTGATATATTTCGCGGCGCTTCTGCCGATCGGAACCAGTCGTTCTTTATCGCCCTTACCGATCACGCGGATAAAACCCACATCGAGATAAAGCTGTGATATTTTCAATCCCACCACTTCACTCACCCGTAACCCGCAACTGTACATCGTTTCAAGGATCGCTTTATTACGACCGCCTTCGGGCTTGCTGAGATCGATCTGCCCGAGCATGGATTCTATTTCATCAAAACTCAGTGTATCCGGTAATATTCTTTTTAGTTTGGGCGCTTCGAGCAGGGTTGTGGGATCGGTTCTGGAGATCTGTTCAAGGATACAGTACTTATAAAATGCCCGCATCCCCGAAACGATCCTTGCCTGAGAACTGGAGCCCATTCCCAGCCCGTTGATCCATTTCAAGAATTGCTGAAGGTCTTTTAAGCTAAGCCCGGAAGGGTTTTTGGCGGAATGGACGCTGAGCAGGTATTGCGTCAGCAATTCAATATCCCGCAGGTAGGCCTGTACAGAATTATCCGAAAGTGACTTTTCTAATTGTAAATAAGCTTTGAATCCTTTTTTATACGACTCCCACATGGAAAGGTTTATGGTTTATAGTCTATGGTTTATGGTTAGGGTCGTTCATTATTGGCGTATCACCCAGTTGGATATCCTATGATTTACCCGGGCACTAAAGACTTTTACCTGGAAAATGGAAAACTACGATCTGCCAACAACAATAAACCATAGATATACGACAATCACATGGAGGGTTTATTGATTCGTGTCTCGCAATGACTGTTTATGGTTAGGGTCGTGTTTTATTAGTGTATAAAAAAAATT
>JANOHQ010000127.1:0-1880 GCA_031406595.1 Chitinophagaceae bacterium | reverse complement strand
CCCGTTTGTGGATATACTTTTGGTACAAGTTGATTGACGGAAGATTGAGCCCCTCAAATCGTCCAATGTCCTTAGAAACCGTCCTGAATGAGATTTCCAAATCCTTTGAATGCCATAAGCAAGATCCAATGTCAATCAACTTCTTTTTACTTCCTGGGTAATTGACCCTCTTCATTACGGTTCCCGTGCCACCCCAGGCCGGGGTACCCCGAAATACTTCACTTTCTTTATCCACAGCTGTTGGTAACCGGGTTTTTACCGGGAAATTTTACTATGTTTACCACCGTAATTATACGGATAATCCTAGGGAATATTACCTGTTATTTCCTGTAATCCTACGAGGGAAAATCCGACGAAATATAGGCGGGTATGAAGTTTTAGGCATTAAACGGGCTAATTGTGTGCTTACTACCCAATTGTAATCCACCCGCTTAAATCCAACTTTTACCGTTCAAATTTGAATTTGAAAGGCTTTAAAATGTTACTGTTATGAAAAAGAATGAACAAAGAGCTTGGCAAAATTTAGAGGTTGGTATCACTGTATGGGAAGACTAACTTTCTAATCGGCTCTAGACTAAAGTTTTAATCTTAGAAAAGTTTTTCTATTTTTGGAAAAATCCAAATTATAGAAAAGCTTTTTTATTATATAGTAACCTTCTCCTACCTACTGCTCCCGGCAAGTTATCTAATTTCAATCCACAAGAACAGGAATGCCGTCATTCCTCTGTTGCTGTGTTTGTATGCAATAACCTGCTTCTTTTTTTTGCTTTTCTTTCATTCCTTCCCGAATGAGCAAAAGATGTATTTTCAGTCATGTTACACCTTTTTTGAGTACTTGGTTTTTGCCACCATCTTCTGGGTAAACTTCCCTCAAAAAAACTTTAGAAGGCTGATCCTCGTTCTTTCCACAGCGTTTCTGATCTTTCAATTAATATATGTTTTAACGGTAGATGTCAGAGCGATCGATTCTGTACCTATTGGCATCGAAACGATCATCATTCTCATTTATATTTTCTTCTACTTCTTCCAATCATCAAAAAATCTGGGTGCCGGGTATATATATAATCACTATGGGTTCTGGATATGTGTTGGAATATTAATTTACTTAGGCGGCTCCTTTTTCTTCTTTATCCTGTTTGACCATCTGACCAATGAGCAGGTAAAGTCGTTCGGAGACCTTACCTATCTGGCTGAGATAATAAAGAATGTTCTTTTTAGTGTGGCTATTTTTGTTCATGCGCATCATGCTTCTGACAATAAGAAAGAACATACCAAATCAATACCGTTTCTAGATTTAGACATAACATAAACCGCAACCACTAACCCACTTATGTATTTCCTTCAAGCCACCAAATCCGGAGTTTCCACCGTGCTTTTTTTAGGCACCCTGGGAATGGTGGTGCTTACCGTCAGCCTGATCATATTTATTATTCTGCACCAGCGTAGGGTGCTGCGTTTTCAGAATAAGATCAACCAGATGGAACAGGAACAGCAGAAGATATTGCTGAATGCCTCTATCAAACTCCAGGAAGAAGAACGCCAGCGCCTGGCCGCCGACCTGCACGATGATGCAGGCCCCCTGCTGGCCACCGCCCGCCTGTACCTGAACGAGAACCTGGTGAACCAGGATAAAGCCACACAGCTCCAATCCATCTTCCAGGCCCGCCAGATCATCGACGATACCATCCAGCTGGTCCGAAATATCAGCCATAGCCTGATGCCTCCTACCCTGAAGAATTTCGGACTCGAGTCGGCCGTCAACGACCTGTTCCAGAAGATCAGCGGCTCCGGTGCCATCAACGCCAGCAGCCGCTTTCATGAATACAAAGACCGCCTGAAAGGAGAAAAAGAACTGGTGATCTTCCGGATCGTACAGGAAC
>JANOHQ010000299.1:0-20264 GCA_031406595.1 Chitinophagaceae bacterium | reverse complement strand
GACTTGATTTTGTGACGGCAAAAGGCGGTGATTGGCAGAAATATCTTTATCTCATTTTCCCTATTTGTGGTTTGCTCTTGTTACTGGGCGCATTGAATGGCAACTATGTGATCCCAAGATCATTACTCACCTGGCTTCCATTCCTGACCGTCCTGTTCATCCTTTTCCTGGGCCCGTTGATCAACGGCGCTAAATTCGACAGTTTGTTCAAAGGATTTGGAAGAGGCTTTGGCGCCGGTCTGTGGCTCGCCATTGTGAGTTCGGTAGTGCTTGCTTTCTATAATCCGCGATCCTGATCAATAAGTTTCAATTTAAACCTTATACTACATGAACAGAAAAATTATAACGATCATCCTGGCCATAGCCATTATCGCCGGGTTTTTTCTTCCGCTGAGTTCTGCCGGCAGCGGCAGCGCTTTCGATTCGGTACAGGCTGCTTATCCTGTATCGGGTGTGGAAGCCATCCTGATGAAATATTTATGGATACTGGTTCCCGTATCGGGATTGATCCTGCTGGTTTGTGCATTGAACAACGAGCAGTATGTACCTGCACGATTCCTTTGGGCGATATTGCCCTTCCTGGCCCTTGCCTATATTATCGTAAGGCCGGTAACGGAAGGAATGGATATCGGCGATATGGTAAAGACTTTCGGAATTGGTCTTTGGGTAATGCTGGGCGGAGCGCTGCTACTGGCGGTGTATCATCCTAAAAAAGCTTAGAAGAGAGTGGGGCTTGGCTAGTGGCGAGTAGGGAAGAGACAATATGTTTTTATCATACAAGTGAAAGGCTGTCTTCGGGCAGCCTTTTATTTTTCTTCTATCCGGATGGAAAGCATGGATTTGTACATGTTGGCGATAAATCCGGCTGTGTCTTTGGCGCCGCATTCCGCTGTGAATATAAGCTCTCTTTTTTTCAGCCGGGTTTTTGCAGTAAGATAAAGCGTAGTATCATTTGTGAGAGAGCCGAAGGGTGAAGTAAAGCCAACAATTAAAAAGCCCCGGCCACTTATTTCTTTAAATTCTTTTTTGAAGAACCTGTATCTTCCAGAGACATCTAGTTGACTTGCCAGTCTTTCGCATGAAACGGTGTCTTTAATGGTGAATTGTTTCAGGGAAATACTGTCAGGAGCGTCCCGAAATGGCCTGTGTGAAAAAGTAAATTGATAAACAGAGTCTGGAATGTAGGTCCAAAACCAACCAGCTTCAGCAAACTGGATGTAACTTTTGTCAGCAAACCTGTATTGCAAGGCACCACAGTTAGAACAATCTGAAGTTCTATGCCATTGATAAAATGTATCTAATCTGGCGGAGATTTTTATAAAGAGTTTACCAATCGTATCGGGCTCGTCTGATCTAGGGGTAACACCTGCCAAGACGACTTCTTTTTCCGAGAATCCGGTATAGTCAATTACAGGCTCTCCTTCCTTCTCATTCTTACACGAAGAAGCAATAAATAACATTAGTATAAAAAATATAAGGAGTCTTGCCACAAGCTATGAACGCCGCAATAAATGAAATGTTGCCCCACTAGCCACTTGCCAAACCCCACTAGCCCTTAAATCGCCGACGTAAACTGCCTCAAAAACCTCACATCATTCTCACTGAACAACCTTATATCATTGATCCCGTATTTCAGCATCGCCGGTCTTTCAATACCCATGCCGAATGCAAACCCCGTGTATTTGGTGGGATCGATATTGCAGTTGGATAACACATTCGGATGAACCATGCCACAGCCGAGGATCTCTACCCAACCTGTTTTTTTACAGATATTACAACCGCTGCCGCCACAGATAAAACAACTCACATCCATTTCGGCGCTGGGCTCGGTAAAAGGAAAATAAGAAGGACGGAAACGAACTTTCACATCCTTGCCATACATCTCTTTTACAAAAAAATAGAGTGTTTGTTTCAGGTCAGCGAATGAAACGTTCTCATCGATATACAGTCCTTCCACCTGGTGAAAGAAACAATGACTCCTGGCACTCACGGTTTCATTCCTGTATACACGACCGGGCATCACCATACGGATCGGGAGTTTTCCTTTTTCCATTTCCCGGATCTGCACATTACTGGTATGCGTACGCAATACCCAGTCGGGATTTTGTTGCACATAAAAAGTATCCTGCATATCACGGGCAGGGTGGTGCTCCGGCAGGTTGAGAGCGCCGAAATTATGCCAGTCGTCTTCGATCTCCGGTCCTTCAGCCACAGCAAATCCCAGGCGCTGGAAAATAGAAACGATCCTGTTCTTCATTAATACCACGGGATGCCGGGAACCGATCGGTAATGTATCGCCGGGAAGGGAGAGATCAATACCCGCAGCTTGTTGCCCATTGGAGGAAACAGCTCCTTTCAGCGTTTCATACCTCGCTTCGGCGAATTGTTTGAATTCATTGAGCAATTGCCCGGCTTCTTTCTTTTTCTCCGGGGTCACATTTTTCATCTCACTCATGATCTCTTTCACAATGCCTTTGGTGCCCAGCCATTTGATGCGGAATTCTTCAATTGCTTTCGCATCAGTCGCCACGGAGCTATCCATCTCGGTTTTGTATTCATCGATCTTTTTCAGCAGTTGTTCCATAGTACGAAGATAAGCTAAGAGTCTAAAAAGAGTGGAAAGAGGTGAAAGAGACGCCGGTCGCTCAAGGTACGGAGCTACAGCCAGACATGGTTCTGCTAGCGGAAAAAAACATTTTTTGGCGTTGATTTTCACATGGTTTTCAGCAAGACGACTAATAGTTTTAGGTGTATGGAGATAAATAAACTGACAGGTGTGGTAATTGATTACTGTCTAAAGATTCACTCAAAGATCGGACCGGGGTGTTTTGAAAAAGTGTATGAAGAAATACTTTATTATGAATTGGCAAAAAGAGGGTTTGATGTCCAGAGACAATTACTGCTTCCACTAGTATACGACAAATTAAATATCCGAAAGGCGTATAAACTGGACCTGCTGGTTGAAAATAGATTGGTAGTGGAACTAAAGGCTGTATACCCGCTGCCAACAGTATTCTTTGACCAGATCAGAACACATTTATACCTGACAAACCTAAAACACGGACTATTGATAAACTTTAAAGTCTCTCTCATGAAAGAAGGCCTTCATCGGGTCTTTAACAACAAGGGCAGGGAATTCATGTCCTAAGAAATCTATCCTCTTTTATCTCTTTTTCCTCTTTTTAGACTCTTAGCCAACCATTTTCTCTTTTTAGACTCTTAGCTTTGTAGCTATGTCTGATCACCTCAATATTTCCGACTTCTTATCTCCCGTCAACCTCCACGAAATCTCCCACGACGAAGGGTATAAAGAAGGCCAGTTAGGAAAAAGCATCTCCATCTACAGCGAAGAATTCCCCGAGCTCGATGATGTAAAGATTGTACTGTTGGGATGCGGGGAACAGCGGGGCAGCGGTCTCATCCATGGTCACAGCGAAGCTCCCGATATCATCCGTCGTCATTTTTATTCGCTTTATTACTGGCACCAGGATATTAAGATCGCCGATATTGGTAATATCAGGGCGGGTTCTTTGTATACCGATTCGTACGCGGCTTTGAAGACTGTCACCCAGGAACTGATCAACGATGGCAAGACCGTCATCATCCTCGGTGGCTCGCATGACCTCACCCTTTCACAATACCATGCCTACGCAGAGAATAAAAGAACCATCGAAGCCAGTTGCGTGGATGCCCTGATTGACCTGAATCTCGAATCACCATTCCGACACGAGAACTTCCTGATGGAAATGCTGACCGGCGAACCCAATTTTATCCGCCATTATAATCATATTGCTTTCCAGAGTTATTATGTACATCCACGGATGCTGGAGACGATGGACAAATTACGTTTCGATTGTTATCGTGTCGGGAGTGTAAAAGAGAATATCGATGAAATGGAACCCGTGATCCGCAACAGCAATCTTTTCTCTTTCGATATAACGGCCATTGCCAATGCCTACGCACCGGCCAATACCACTTCACCCAATGGTCTCAACGGCGAGGAAGCCTGTGTGCTGATGCGCTATGCGGGAATGAGTCCCAATGTGAATACGATCGGTATCTACGGCTATGATGCGCAGCACGACCGGGACGAGCTCACGGCCAAACAGATCAGCCAGATGCTCTGGTATGTGCTCGATGGAAGAAGCCGGGGCAAAAGGGAGGCGGCGCTCGATGAAAAAGAATCTTTCAACGAATACCACCTTGCTTTCGCAGAAGTAGAAACCATTTTTTTGCAAAGCAAGAAAACAGGAAGATGGTGGATGCAGTTGCCCGATAAAAAATTCATTGCCTGTAGTTATAAGGATTATTTGCTGGCGAGCAGCAACGAGATACCGGAGAGGTGGTTACGGGCGCAGGAGAGAGGGTAGAAAATGAGAAGTAAGGAATAAGAAATGAGTAATTAGAAAGTAGTCGGGCAATGAATTAATGTCTCACAGTATCATTGATTTCTCCCTCGCCACATGTGGAGAGGGTAGGGGTGAGGAGGGAGTAGTTAACTCAAATAAAAAGGATCCATATGGGGTTTAAAACCGGCATCTGCTCCTTCGGTATGAGCGGAAAATTATTCCACGCTCCATTTCTCGAAGCACACCCGGGGTATGAATTGTCGGCAATTGTCGAAAGACATAATCATGACTCCAAACAAAGATATCCTGGTGCGAAATTGTATCGGTCAGTAGAAGAATTGTGTGCTGATAAAGATCTTCAGATTATCGTAGTGAATACGCCGACACATTTACATTTCGAGCAGGCGAAACTGGTGTTGAATGCGGGTAAGAATATGGTGATCGAAAAACCATTTGCCATTACAGTAAAAGAAGCAGAGGAGTTAACGACTCTTGCAGAAAAGAATAATCTATTTCTCAGTGTATACCAGAACCGCCGCTATGATGGCGATTACCGGGCTGTGAAAGCGGTACTGGAAAAGAATTTGCTGGGAGAGGTCAGGGAGGCAGAGATCCGCTACGACCGCTACCGGCCTGTATTTGGGGGCAAGCCGCATAAAGAAGGCAATCTCCCCGGGGCCGGGAATATCTATGATCTTTCGCCCCATTTGGTAGACCAGGCCATCCAGTTATTTGGTTTTCCCAGGGCCTTATTTGCTGATCTGATCAAGATGCGGGATGATGTGGGTGTACCCGATTATTTCGAACTGCTTTTTTATTACGACAGATTAAGAGTACGCTTAAAAGCCACGGTTATCGCCCGTGAATCAACCTATGCGTATGTGATCCATGGGATGAAGGGAAGTTTTTTACAGCAGCGGTCTGATCTCCAGGAGCAACAATTACTGGCAGGTGTAAAGCCTTCACTGGAATCATGGTGCCCTGCGCCTTCTTCACCCGATGGGGTGTTGCACACTGAGATCAATGGTGAAGTGGTCCGGCAGGAAACCAATTCATCTCCCGGTAACTATATGGGCTATTATGATGATGTTTACAAAGCGTTGACCGGCCAGGGTCCTAATCCTGTACCGGCTGCTGACGCAATAAAAAACATGCGGATCATAGAAGCCGCATTGCAGAGCGCAGCGGAGAAAAGAGTTGTTACGTTTTAATAAATAATTTTCTAATGCCAAAAATCCTTGTTACGAAGCACCATACTTACTTATTACTTATTTTTTGTTCTTTATTTCTTATTTCTCTCGCTTCCTGCTCTATAGAAAAACAGATCGCCCGATCCGCAAAATCAGAGGTATTAACTAACAAAGCGCTTCAAACGGCGCATATAGGTCTCAGCATCTTCGATCCTTCCACCAATAAATATCTCTACAATTACCAGGGCGATAAATATTTTGTCCCCGCCAGTAATACCAAGATCCCGACCTGCTATGCGGCGATGAAATACCTGGGGGATAGCCTGGTGGCTGCATTGATACTGGACATGGATACTGCTGTGATCGTAATTCCAACCGGTGATCCAAGCCTTCTTCATACTGATTTCAACAATCAGCCGCTTGTTGAAATGCTGCGAAAAGAGAAACGTCCTGTGTACATCGCAAGTACCAATTGGGACGATGAAGCCCTGGGGTCGGGATGGTCCTGGAATGATTATGATCAGTACTATATGGCCGAGCGAAGCCCTTTGCCGGTATACGGGAATGTATTGGAGTGGGTGCAGGAAATTACGGATAGCACAAAGCCACCACTCATCTATTCAAACCCTGAAATAAATTGGGAAGTAAATTTTGCTGAAGAAAGCAGTAAGAATTTTTCTGTGAAAAGAGATATCGGGAAAAATTATTACACACTATACCAGGGCCAGGAAAAAAGAAGGATTGTCGCTTCAATACCATTTGTCACGAATGGTGTTCAGTCCGCGATCGAACTCTTAAAAGATGCGATAGGGGGAGACATCAAGGGATTAAAAAATAAAGTGGTTGCTTTTAAAAAGAATGCAGATCGTAATGCAGCGGCTTTCCATTCCCAACCCACCGACTCCCTCCTCAAACCCATGATGCACCGCAGCGATAATTTTTTCGCAGAGCAGACTTTACTAATGGTCAGTAATGAGAAACTGGGAGTAATGAACGATGCAAAGATCATTGATACCATCCTTAAAACGGATTTTAAAGACCTGCCGCAAAAGCCCCGGTGGGTGGATGGCTCAGGGCTCAGTCGTTATAATCTATTTACTCCGCAGGATTTTGTCGCCATCCTCAATAAAATGAAGAATGAATTTGGAATGGAACGTATCAAAGTTATCTTCCCTACCGGCGGCGAAGGTACTATCAGTAGCTACTATAAAGCGGATAGCGGCTATATCTATGGAAAGACGGGCACACTCAGCGGTGTTGTTGCTTTTAGCGGTTTCTTATACACAAAAAAAGGAAACCTGCTCATTTTCTCGACACTTGTAAATAATCACCAGGCTACAGCCACAGATGTCAGAAGGGTGATCGAGAAATTTTTGCAGGGGATAAGAAATACATATTAGGCTAAGAGCTAAAAGAGTAAAAGGAGCTCAAAAGAGGGTTTCTAGAGGCAATTTAGTTCTCTATCACATGCGGGTTCTCCTCTTTTTATCTCCTTTTAGACTCTTAGGAACCCAACCCTTTCCCCTCCCCCGCAGTATATGCCTTAAACATTAATATATGCAAAAGTTCCTCGCTGCTATCCTGCTCCTCGGTGTCGCCATTATGGGGCTCAATTGTCAGAAAGAAGTGGGTTTTACGGGTCCCGCTCCCGTTAACAACAACCAAAACCCTATAAATGCCACATTACAAGGGAATATCAAAGACGAAAGTGGTCGTCCTGCCATGGGCGTTACCATAAAAGCGGGCACTAAGACAGCGATTACGAACTCAAGGGGTTATTTCAGGATTGCCAATGCCGCATTGGATAAAAGCGCTTCACTGATTACAGCCGAGAAAGCCGGTTATTTCAAAGCCTTCCGGGTATTCGGCGCTACATCGGGTGTGAACCAGGTGACCATACAGTTGATGAGAAAAACACTGGCGGGTTCTGTCAGCACAAGTACGGGAGGACAAGTTAGCCTTAGCAATGGAAGTAAAGTAGCATTACCTGCGAATGGAGTGGTCAAAAAATCAGGTAGTTCTTACAGTGGTACTGTCAACGTATATGCAAACTATATTGATCCTACCAGCTCAAACATCAGTGAATTGGTTCCGGGCTCATTCCTGGCCACCGATAAAAATAATAATAGGGCGGTTTTATCGTCCTATGGAATGATGGTAGTTGAATTAGAATCCGCATCCGGAGAAAAGTTGCAGGTGGCGGAGGGTAGCGTAGCCACATTGACTACCGCTATCCCTGCTTCACTGCAGGCAACGGCACCGGCAACGATCCCTCTCTGGTACGTGGATGAACAAACAGGTATCTGGAAAGAAGAAGGCACTGCTACAAAGAGTGGTAATAATTATGTCGGAGATGTAAAACATTTCTCTTTCTGGAATTGCGATATCCCTTTCCCTGCAATAAACCTCAGCCTTACGCTTAAAACTTCGCATGGGTTACCCCTTGCTTACGTACCGGTGAAGATAATAGCAGCCAATACCTATGGAACAGCATATGGCTATACCGATTCATTGGGCCAGGTAAACGGGGCAGTGCCGGCGAATATGGCATTGACACTGGAAGTACTGACACCCTGTTATACGGTAGCTTATTCGCAGAACATTGGCCCCTTTGCTTCCAATACGAACCTGGGAACCATTACCACCACAATCAATTCAAACACTACAACTCTTACCGGGCGATTACTGAATTGCACCGGCAACCCGGTCTCCAACGGTCGTGCATTGGTTGTTTTTAATAATACGGTCCGCTATGTACCAACGGCTGCAGATGGAACTTTCGCCACCACATTTTTCACCTGTACCAGTTCACCCGCCACCTGCGAAGTGACCGGTATCGATGCTGCTACGCAACAACAGGGATTGCCCGTGAATGTAACGATCGGTCACCCAGTAAGCAGCGCGGGAGATATCACGGCCTGCGGAACTTCATCGGCAGAGTTTATCAATTATAGTATCGACGGAACGGTCACCAATATTTCCAGCACCGCAGGAGATTTCTTTTCAGTCACTTGCTATGACTCATTGGGTGTAACAGGAACTTATGTCAGCGGCAATTCACAACTCCTTGCACGTTATATCGCTTTCAATTTCGTGGATACCAGGACGGCAGGTACATTCCCCGTTCATTTCCTGCACGAGAACACGTTTACAAGTAGCCCGGTGGTACAACCTTTCATCATAACGGTGACCAATTTTCCCGCAGCCGGCGGCTTTTTAGAAGGCAGTTTCTCCGGGCAGTTCCTGGATATCGGCGGGATGACGCATACGATCACCAGTACATTCCGGGTGCGACGACAATAAAATGATTTTCCCGGATTTGTTTGTATGTTTCCGTTCCGGCATCAATAAAAAAAATAGTTGACCAACGAAGAGCAGACGATAGAGCGCATCATAGAAGGTTGTAAAAAGGAGGACCGCAAAGCCCAGGAACAGTTGTACCGCAACTATTACAGGGCCATGATGACGCTTTGTCTCCGCTATACCAAAAATGAAGCAGACGCGATGGAGGTGTTGAACACAGGATTTTATAAAGTGTACAAGAATATCAACCGCTATGATGCATATAAAGCTTCGATCTATACCTGGATCAGGATCATTATCATAAATAGCTGCCTGGATTTTATTAAAGCAAAGGACAACACAACTATACAGGAAGAACTGGACCAGGCGGCAGCGATTGACTTGCCGCCTGAGGTCTTTATAAAAATGTCCGCTACGGAGATCCTTCAGTTGGTCAGGCAGTTACCACCTGCCACGCAAGGCGTATTCAACTTATATGTGATGGAAGGATATACGCATAAAGAGATTGGTGAACTGATGCGCATCAGTGATGGAACCAGCAAATGGCATTTGAGCGAAGCAAGAAAAATATTAAGAAAATTGATCAATAAGCAAGATCGCCCTGCATGAGTGAACGCTTACCATACGAAGAACAATTGCTGCATCAATGGGATGCACTTCCCCTGCCGGATGAGAGCCTGGCATGGGCAGACATGAAACGGCGATTGGAAGAAGATGATGAACGTACACCGGTTGCCTGGTGGCGTCGCGGCTGTATGCTCTGGGGCTTCCTGTTATTAGGCTTGCTGGCAACAGGCTGGTGGCTGTTCCGGCCGGATAAATGGTTTGAAAAAAAGAAAGAGACGGACAGCATTGTACAGGTAAAAAAGAGCAGCGATACCAGTTTCACCAATCAAACCAATGTTGATACGATCACTGTTGATTTACCCAAAAAGAATGAACCACCCCGGGAACAGATCATTGATCAGTCAACAATCGCGGATAGTATTGCACGGAATACTAATAGCAAAACAGGCATCCCCGGCCAGGGAAAAAAGGAAGCTGGTGAGACAGGAAAAACAAAAACAGAAAAAATAACCCAGCAGATCAAACCGGGGAAGAGAATTAAAGAGCCGGAGAAAAAGAATAGCCCTCCTCCTGTCAAACATCTAAAAGACGAGAAAGAAGATATAACCGGCAGCACGGACCCGGAGGTGAAGGATGATGTTGCGGTTGATAAAAAAGACAGCCTTCTGCCGGTGGATAAAAATAGGACTAGGCCGGATACACTGATTGCTGCTGCAAAAAAAGATACGGTAAAAAAGATCGATGTGAAAACAGACTCTGCTGTAGTAAACAAAACAGCAAAAAAGGATAGTTCAAAAAAGAAGAATCCAGTGTTTTTTTCAGCGGGTATTGCAATGCACCAGCAATTGCCTGTAGCGGGACAGAAATTGACACCCTATAACGCTTTAGGCAGGAAGGGAAGCCTGGCGGATTATATTCCATCGGTTTATTTCCGTCTGAACAAAAAAGATAAATGGTTCCTGCAGGCTGAGTTCCGGTATGGCGCCCCGCAGTACAATAAGGAGTTTGTGTATGACCAGCAATCCGTGATCGACACAGGGCAGAACCCTGTTTTTACGACTATCACATCTACGCAACTCAAGAAAACATTTTATCACCAGTTACCGGTCACCTTCAATTATTATATAGCAAAGAACTGGAGTCTGGGTGGGGGCATTCAATGGAACAACTTTAGCGGTGCAATAGGCGAACAAGAGATCAATAAAAGAAGAAATGCCAATTCTCAGGATTCAATAGTCAGTAAAACGATCCTGGCGCAAAAAAGCGACTCTGCTTCCCAGTTTACGAAAAGCTATTTCCTGGGCGTGGTAGAAACCGAATACAAATGGAAACGTTTCTCGGGGGGAGCAAGATATACATTCGGCCTGCAACCCTATATAAAGTTCAGCTTACCCGGCGGGCCCGTACAGCAGCAAAGAAGCACATCGCTGCAGGTATTTTTGCGGTACCAGTTGTGGAGATCGAAAGAATAGATAAGAGTCTAAAAAGAGGTAGAAAGAGGAAACCCGCTTGCAAGAGAGAATTATAGGACTTTAGGAGTCGTCTCTTTTGAGCTCCTTAACTCTTTTTAGTCTCTTAGCCTTTAAACAATTTCTCCAACTGCTCTCCTTTGAATTCTAAATAGGTGGGATTACCATCGGGAGTAATATTTGATTGTTCACAGGCAAAGAGATCATTTACTAACTGGCGCATTTCTCTTTCGGTCAACCGGGTACCTGTCTTAATGGCCTGCTGCCGCACGAGCGAGCGGACCAGTTTTTCCCGTTTGGAGAATTTCACTTCATTGCTGAAATGCTTGTATTGTTCCAGCAGTACATCGATAATATGTTTTTCATTTCCCGTCTCCGCATCCGCAGGTGTGCCCTGGATCACAAAACTATTCTTGCCAAAGGGCTCGATCGAATAACCCAGCAGTTGCAGGTCTCCGATGATCTCTTCCATTACCGCCGCATCTGCGGGTGTCAACTCCAATGTCACGGGGAACATACTTCGCTGCGTGGCTACCGGCTTATCCTTACCCGCTTTATTGAATTGTTCGTATAATACTCTTTCATGCGCTGCCTGTTGGTGAATGAGAAGGAAGCCATTTTTTGAAGGAGTGGTTATGTATGTGTTGAGTAATTGCGTTAGTTCGGCATCAGTCGGAAGTCCGAAGTCCGGAGTCCGAAGAACGGTTTCATTTTGGTCAGTAGTCTTCGGACTTCTGTCTTCCGACCCCGGACTCTCATAAAAATCTTTCCAATGCTTCAGCTCCGTCCTGTCCGTCTTTTCAATAAAATGCGCCTGGTGTTTTTGGGTGAAACCTTTATAGATGGATCCGGAAGCCGCCGCCGATCTTTTGTCTTCGGTAAAAGGTTGCTGGATAGAAGGCAATTGCTGTATCGAAGCATCCAGGTCAAAGTCAAGGGTAGGAGTTACGCTGAATTGCGCCAGCGCATGTTTGACTGCCGCCTGCACAAATGCATAGACGATCTTCTCGTCCTCAAATTTTATCTCCTGCTTGGTCGGATGCACATTTACATCCACTACGGCCGGGTCCAGGTCGATGAACAATACATACATCGGGAAACTATCCTTAGGAATCATTTCCTGGTAAGCATTCATCACCGCATGGTTGAGATAAGGGCTTTTGATAAAACGGTTATTCACAAAAAAATACTGGTCGCCTCTTGTCTTCTTTGCCGTTTCGGGTTTACCCACGAAACCGTAGACATTCATGTAGTCGGTATCTTCTTTTACCGTTACCAGTTTGGCATTGTAATTATTACCGAGCAGCTGGACGATACGTTGTTTCAGGCTACCCGTCTCCAGGTGAAATAATTGCTGGTTATTGGCGGTAAGCGTAAAAAGAATTTCCGGGAACGACATTGCTACCCGGGTGAACTCATCCATGATATGCCGCATTTCCGCCGCATTGCTTTTTAAAAAATTCCGGCGGGCAGGCACATTGAAGAATAAATTCTTCATGGCGATACTCGTGCCAACCGGTGCGGCAATAGGTTCTTGTTTTTTGACGGTACTATTTTCAACCTCGATATAGATGCCGGTTTCATCCGCCGCTCTTTTTGATTTTAATTCTACCTGCGCTACCGCCGCGATCGACGCCAGCGCCTCACCACGGAAACCCATCGTGCGTATATGAAAAAGATCTTCGATACTTTTTATTTTGGAAGTGGCATGACGTTCAAAGCTCATCCGGGCATCGGTCTCGCTCATCCCGCTGCCATTATCGATCACCTGGATCAGTGATTTGCCTGCGTCGTTGATGATCAGTTTTATTTCGGAGGCTCCTGCATCCACGGCATTCTCCAGTAGTTCTTTCACAGCAGAAGAAGGTCGCTGGATCACTTCTCCGGCGGCTATCTGGTTCGCAATATGATCGGGTAAGAGTACAATACTATCTGGCACAAGATCTTTCTTTAGCCGCCAAAAATACGGTTTTTGAGAGTCTTGGTTGACTGACCATCAATTGACCGGCTTTTAGTGTAAGAGATTTTACCTAATTAAGCAATAACAGTACGCCAGGTGAAACTAAAATGCGCCAACATTCGTTTATCAGGCCTACCCTTTTGAAAAACATGAATTCTATAAAAAACTTCGTATTAGGACTGATCGTTATACTCAGTTCCTGTAGTAAATTAAATACTACCGGCCACTACCCCCCAGACCCTGCTGTCCCCGGAAGCTTTACACAATATCGTATTCCGAAGTTTCAGCATTACGCCGAACAGTCTGTATATACATCGATCTCCCGGGAGGAGCTTCGTTTCCATGTAAAATTTGACAGCACGGCCATGTATACCACGAAAGAGGCGGGCAACCAGTATGATATCAATAAGCTCTACGGGTTTGCAGATAACGATGCATTGCATCACCAGTATAGTGCCCGCATAGGATGGCGATGGAGTGATGGGGCCCTGCGTTTGTTTGCCTATGTCTATAACAATGCTTTGGTAAGCTACGAAGAACTGGGAATCGTCAGCATAGGTGCCGAACATAGTTGCTCAATCAAAATTAAAGCGGACACTTATATCTTTTCTGTCAATGGAGTAAGTAAAACGCTACCGCGGCAGAGTACCACGATCAAAGCACAGGGATACAAACTGTTTCCCTATTTTGGCGGTGATGAAACAGCGCCACATGATATCAGCATCTGGATCAAAGAGAACTAAAATCGTTAATCTTCTCTAATTTGTAGGCATACAGCACCCTGTAAAAGCTTGATTTTTCTTAACTTGCTGTATTAAGCCAGTCAAATGAAAAAGCACCTTTTAACCACCCTTGCCATCTTTTCGATTTTTTTTGGTTCCGCCCAGTACAAGAGCAAACTAACTGTCCAGGAGTGGACCGATAGTGTCTTCAACAGCCTGAGCCCAGAAGAGCGGATCGCACAACTGATGGTCATCCGGGCACATTCCAATCTCGGACCCGATCATGTGGCCAAAGTGACCAATGATATCCAAAAATACAATGTAGGCGCTCTTTGTTTTTTCCAGGGTGGCCCCGTGCGACAGGCGAACCTGACCAATTTTTACCAGGGCATTGCCAAAACACCCCTGATGGTAACCATCGATGGCGAGTGGGGATTGGGAATGCGTCTCGACAGCGTGAACAAATTTCCTTTCCAGCTTACACTCGGCGCATTGAATGATGAGAACCTTATCTACCGGATGGGACTTGCCGTCGGCGACCAATGCAAACGTATCGGCGTGCATGTAAACTATGCCCCGGTAGTTGATATCAATAATAATCCCAATAACCCGGTGATCGGTTACCGGTCATTCGGCGAAGACAAAGAAAAAGTATCCCGTTTCGGCGTGGCCTATATGAAAGGAATGCAGGATGCGGGCATCATGGCCTGCGCCAAACATTTCCCGGGTCATGGAGACGTAGATGTGGACTCGCATTACGATCTGCCTGTGATTAATAAAAGCAGGAAAGAATTGGATTCCATGGAACTGGTTCCCTTTCGTGCCATTTTTGACGCAGGTGTCGGCAGTGTGATGATCGCCCATTTATTTATTCCATCGATCGACAATACCGCGAATAAAGCAACGTCTATTTCGAAGAACAGTGTGACCAAATTGCTGAAAGAGGATATGGGTTATAATGGGCTCACTTTCACAGATGCACTGGAGATGAAAGGCGTAGCAAAATATTTTCCCGACGGAACGATTGCCGTCGAAGCACTGATTGCAGGTAATGATATGCTCTGTCTGCCCGCATCTGTACCCGAGACCATTGAAGCCGTTAAGAAAGCGATCGCTGATAAAAAATTAAGCTGGGACGATATCAATGCGAAAGTAAAAAAAGTACTGGCTTCAAAATATGCACTGGGATTGAATCAAACTCAGTATGTAGATACAAAGAACCTGCTGGATGATCTGAATGTCAAAACCGACGCGATCCGCTATGAAGTGGCACAGAACGGTATCACAGTGCTTGCACAGGCAGGCAGGACGGCTTCCCGCGACGATTACGCACAGGTGCCGCTGACGCAGAATCAAAAAAAGGTAGCGTATATCGGGATCGGTCTGACCGAGCTTGGGGAATTTGGGAAAAGAATGAAGAATGATCATGATGCTAAAACATTCTTATTCTCTTATAAGGATGGCGAAGCAAAAGCCGATGAGATTATCAGGGAAGTACAGAAAGATGGGAAATACGATGCGATCGTTATCGGGTATCACGGATATTCACTTCGACCCGCTGATAATTTCAACCTGACGGCAGCAGCCCTGAAGATCTATAAGGAACTGAATTTTATCAAGACCATCACGATGACTTTTGGCAATGTGCTGGCCACAAAAAATTTCTGTGATGCCTGGACATTGGTAGCCTGTTACCAGGATGATGCGATCACGCAAAAAGCCGCTGCAGATATGATGGAAGGAAAGATCGTTTCCATGGGACGTCTGCCTGTTTCCGTTTGTCGCTTCAAGTTTGGTGATGGGATTGTTCACGGAGGCATCAAACCCTCCCGGGCGATGATAAAAGAAAGATTGAACGTTGTCGACTCGATTGCACTCGACGGGATCGCAAAAAAAGCTTTTCCCGGTTGTGTGATACTGGCAGCGCAACACGGAGAGATCATCTATCATAAAGCCTTTGGCAATTATGAATATGGGCAATCTCCCGCCATGAGCCCTGAAAGCATCTTCGACCTCGCTTCTGTTACGAAGATATCGGCCACTACCGTTTCAGTGATGAAATTGTATGAAGAAGGGTTACTGGATCTTGATAAAACCATCGGCGATTATCTGCCCTGGACGAAAAGCACCAACAAATCTGGCCTGAAGATCAAAGATATTTTATTACACCAGGCGGGACTGGTCCCCTTTATTGCTTTTTATAAAGAGACCATCGATCCGGCTACCGGCGAACCTAAGCCAGAAATATATTCAAAGAAGTTACAGAAAGGTTATGGCGTTCGGGTGGCCGAGAATATTTATATGCGCAATGACTGGAACGACACGATGTTCAGCCGGATATTGAAAAGCCAGCTGGGTCCCAAGAATAAATACGTGTACAGCGACAATGATTTTATTTTCCTGGGAAAAATTGTGGAAGAGATCTCCGGGCTGACGCTTGATCAGTTTGCTCAAAAAAATTTTTACAACAGGCTTGGAATGTACTCCACCGGTTTCAAACCCCGTAACCGTTTCCAGTTGGAATGCCTGGTACCGACGGAAACAGAAAAGCATTTTCGCCAGCAAACCACAAGAGGCGATGTACACGATGAAGGCGCTTCGATGTTTGGTGGTGTGGCCGGTCATGCCGGTTTATTTTCCAATGCCTACGATCTTTCGCTGCTCTACCAGATGTTGCTCAATGGAGGACGACTGAATGGAGAAAGATATTTGAAACCAGCAACGATCAATCTATTTACAGCGTATAATAGCAAAATCAGCCGCCGCGGCCTTGGCTTCGACAAGCCTGAAAAAGATAACAAACTCCGCAAAGAACCATACCCGGCATCTCTTGCATCACCTGGAACCTTTGGCCATACTGGTTTTACAGGCACTTGTGTATGGGTGGATCCGAAAAACGACCTGGTTTATATCTTCTTATCCAACCGTGTTTATCCTACAAGAGATAATAATAAACTGGGACAAATGCTGATAAGAGGGAAGATACAGGATGCGATCTATAGGGCAATACTATAAACAGTTTTACATGAAAGGCTGCATTACACTTTGTTTTCTATTTATACAGGTAGCAGGATCCTCTCAGCTAACAAGAAGAGAGATCATGGAGAAAAAGATACTTTCTGTTGAAAGGACGACCTACAACAAGACCGGTACAAAAATGAATACGCAAAAGAATTATTATTCACGTTACGGCGCCGATTCACTCGAGCTGAATAATAACGAGCCGCAGTTTAGATTCAAGCAAGAGCTTGATGACAAAGGAAGGGTTAGTCAGATTATGAGGTTTGATACCAGAGGAAAGGCAGATGAAACACATTTCTACGAATACAATGAAGATAGTTATTCGATAGATGTATCAAGCCAGGAAGCCGGGACACTTTATTTTAATACTTATAATAACAAACATGACCGCATAATAGAGATCCAATCTCCCGCTGACACTTTTTATTATTCAACTAATGACCTGGGAAAGGTGGCTAAAATTTCTCAAAAGGATGCCGGGGTAATGAAAGATGTGGTGGTAACCGAGTTCGACACGAGAGGATTTCCTGTTGTTATGCGGGTAATGGACGGTTCCCAATATTTGACGAGGCTTGTGTATAGCGACCAGGGTTTGCCTGTAGAAGTGAAGCGCATGAAATTAATTAACTCGCAGGAGCAGCTTGTCCTTAGGACAGTTTATACATACGAATTCCGAAAGAATTAGCTTTTATCCTTCCCCCGGTTCGGATTATTCGGCCGTTGTTGATTTCTATTAGGATTATTCGGTTTTTGTTGATTCCTGTTTGGATTATTTGGTCGCTGTTGGTTTCCACCTTGTCCACCACCTTGCTGACCGCCACCCTGGTTTCTCTGCGGACGTTGTCCACCTGATTGCTGACCACCTTGTCCCTGCTGGCGTCCACCACTTCCTTGTCCGCCTTGTCCACCAGATCCAGAGGACTGTCCACCCTGGCCGCCTTGTCTTTGTCCTCTTCCGCCGCCCTGTTGCCCGCCACCTTGCCTGCGTTTTTTATCCGCCGCCTTATCCAGGCTGCGCAAACTGATCTGTCCGACCAGTTCAACAAATTCCGGCTCTTTCTCTACTTCTTTCGAAGAAACCAATTCAACAGGTTCCAGTTCATCGGGACGTATTCCTTGTTGATTGAGCGTTTTTATTTTTTCTACCCTTTCAATACTCAATGGGTACTGTTTATTGCTGTCGGGCAATGTATACCACATCAGGTTTTTGAAAATATCTTTCTTAATCAGGAATGCATTGCCCTTGGCTACCTGTATCACATCGCAATTATCGGGGAAATGCTGGAGCGCATCTAAGTAAGTATCCAATTCATAATTCAAACAACATTTCAAACGACCGCACTGGCCGCTCAGCTTTGTTTGATTGATCGATAAATTCTGGTAACGTGCTGCCGCTGTATTCACGGATTTGAATTCGGTGAGCCAGGTACTGCAACATAATTCGCGGCCGCAACTACCGATACCGCCTACTTTCCCGGCTTCCTGTCTTGCACCGATCTGGCGCATTTCTACTTTCACGCGGAATTCGGATGCATAGACTTTGATCAGTTCCCTGAAATCTACCCGGCCGTCGGCGATATAAAAGAAAGTTGCTTTTCTTCCATCAGCCTGCATCTCTACCTGGCTTATCTTCATATCCAGTTTCAACTGGCGGGCAATGGCCCGGCTGCGGATCACCGCTTCCGGTTCCCTTGCTTTATTCTGTTTCCAGGTATCGATATCCCGGTCAGTAGCATGACGCAGGACTTTTTTCATTTCCGGGTTATCTTCTTTGCATCCTCTTTTCTTCATTTGCAACCTCACGATCTCGCCCGTCAGGGATACTTCTCCCACGTCAAATCCACTTATTCCTTCCACAGAAATAAGATCTCCTTTCTCATAAGGGTGAAGCGCGGCGTTGCGGAAAAAATCCTTCCGGGTTCCCTGGCTGAATGTTACTTCTATCACTTTGCAGGCGCTGGCAAAATCACTGATCGGCAGGTTGCGCAACCAGTCATGGGTATTCATACGATTACACCCACCGGTACTACACCCGCCATTGCTCTTACATCCTCCCGGTTTACCGTTTGAAGCGGTACTGCAGCTTGTACAACTCATGATCAGATAATAGTTGATAGATGAAAACTGATAGTTGAGGGAGATGATGGACCAGGCTGTGGTACTACTATTGAGCTTTTGTTGCGTCGCACTCTTGTACGTCCTGTCCATTGCTCGCCAGTTGGAGGCCAGTCAGGAACACGTAACTATATGTATAAGAAGTACTTGACACAGGAATAACTCAATATAAACAACCCGGGCTCTTCTCTTTTCCTCTTTCTCTCTTTTACCTCTTAGCCTCTTCAATCAACCAAAAATACAATCTTATCCTGAATAATATGGTATAGTTTAATGGTCAGGGCATGGAACAGCATCTTCCCGTGAGCGTTCCTTTCTATATAATAACTGGCCCGGTCCAACTCCTCAATAATGGCCTGTTGCTGCTCGATCCCAGCAATTTTGTTCAGTCTTTCGGCAAAATCCAGTTCGGTATCGGGTCTGACGGTCTCCGTCTGACCCGATACCGCTGCATCTCCAGCCTGACCGGAAATTCTCAAATGAACTGCTTTTTCCAGCAAATGATTAAAATATCGCAGAAATTGCTTCTGTTTTTCCCTTCCCAGCCGGCTGATCTCTTCCACCCATTTGGTCTGGGCTACGGGACCGGTCTTCAGCATCGCATTCAACCATTCCCGGAGAAGTGCCTGCCAATCTTCCTCGGTATGCTGCACCAGTTGCAGGGCTTCGTGGTAATTCCCTTCGCTTACTCCCGCTACCTGCCGGGCCACGGCCGGCTCGGTCTTGTTGCGGCTGACCAGGGCGTCTTCGATCTCTTTATTCGTGAGCGCCGGGATCTTGACCAACTGGCAACGGCTGACGATGGTTGGCAATACCTGGGCTTCATTCTCCGTCACAAGGATAAACAAGGTATTCGGTGGGGGTTCTTCAATTATTTTAAGCAATTTATTGCCTTCTTTTTCCAATTCCTCCGGCATCCACATCACCAGGATCTTGTATTCGCTTTCAAAACTTTTTAAACTAAGTTTTTTAATTATATCCTCACATTCTTTTGCCGTGATCTTTCCCTGGCTGTTCTCTTTTTCCTTGATCTGTTCAATCCAGTCAAATAAGTTGCCATAAGGACTCAGCTTAATGAATTCTCTCCATTCTTTAATGAAGTCAGTAGCAATTGGCTTCTCCCCGGGTTTTCTTGTTACGGTGGGATAGGAGAAATGGATATCGGGGTGAACGAGTTGCTGGGCTTTAAGGCAAGCAGGACATATTCCACAACTGTCTGTTAGGGCTGTGGGCTTCGGGCTTTGGGGTGCGGGCTCGTCTCCGAATAAGGAAGCCCCGGCCAGTTGGGCAGTGTTTTTTCCGCTTACTTTTTCACAAACAACATACTGTGCAAAGGCCAGTGCCATCGGTAAAGACCCGCTGCCTTCTTTTCCCAAAAATAACAAAGCATGACTGAGCCGGTTATGTTTTACCATTTCAGCGAGCTGCTTTTTTATTTCGGGTTGGCCGATAATTTGGGATAATTGCATTAACGCAAAAGTAAACTTTCTCGAAATAAAAAAGCGACACCGGATACCAGCACCGCTTCTATCTACTGAGCTTTTCGAAGTATAACTTTTATCTTTTAG
>JANOHQ010000291.1:0-13310 GCA_031406595.1 Chitinophagaceae bacterium | reverse complement strand
GTTACGCAGTTCAACCGCAGCGGATTTGGAATGCAGCTCTACAACGAGGACGGCAATGCGCTTGCCACGGAAAGAATACTCACCGGCACCAATGCAAACCTCGTGATCGACAACCGCGGAATTGTAAATCTCCAGTATGATGTAGCAGAACAACGGTGGATCGTACTCAGTAACAATAAAGCCGGCGGAACAGTAAGTGGCGGATGGGGGTTGAACGGCAACACGGGTACTAACCTGACCAATTTTATTGGCGCTACCGACAATCAGCCTTTTATCATTAAAAGCAATAATCAAATCGTTGCTGAATTCCGCTTTGGCTTCCCCAGCAATAATTATATCGGCACCAATTTTCAACGAACAGGTATTGGCGTCATTGGCACCGGGGCGCCCACACATACGCTGGAAGTAGGATTGGCGGACCTGTTTGGAGGCAGCCAGGGAGTGTTGGGTATCAGGGGAACCAATTATATGTCGCATTTTAACTATGGAGCTGAAGAGCATGTTTATATCCGCGGTGGCAAACCGGGCAGTCATATATTGATGAATGATATTGGTGGCCTGGGAAATATTGGTATCGGTACCAGTACCCCTGATGTCAATACAAAAATGACATTGCAAACCCCCGGTGACTTCGCTATTGCATTGTCGATACGCAACCCAAGCGGATCAGCTGTTTTTAACGCTTATGTCGGCGGTCCGGCCAATGGGAATACGATATCACTGGGAACACCCGGGGCGATGCCGGTCGCCTTTTATACTAATTCCACCAACAGGATTTTTATCACTGCTAATGGTCTTGTCGGTATTGGCACGGACAACCCTGATCCTTTTTACCTGCTGAGTGTGAACGGGAAAATAAGAGCAAAAGAGATCAGGATCAATACCAACTGGGCTGACTATGTATTTGAAAATAATTACCCGTTGAAACCACTAGCCGAAGTAGAAGCTTTTATTAAACAACATAAACATCTGCCCGGTATACCCGATGCGGCCACTTTGCAAAAAGATGGAGTGGATGTAAGTGTTATGCAGGCAAAAATGATGGAGAAGATCGAGGAGCTAACACTCTACCTGATAGAAGCTAACAGGCAAATAAAGAAGCTAAACCAGGAAATTAAAAATATCAAAGGCAACTAATAGATTTTTATAAAGCATCCGCTATGCGAAAAATTATCCTGTTAACTATTTTGCTATTACCTGTAGTCGTGGTTGCCCAGGAAGTACCACCGGAACTGGAGCAGCGACTGCAGGGGAAAACAAAACTAAACGACATTATGGGTGAAGTGCGGAATTACTACACCATTACCAATCCGGAAAGCCGGCATGCTGGCGATGAGACAGCCAACTTTGAATCGTCCGCCTATCTTAAATGGTTACGATGGGAATGGTATATGCAGCCCCGGCTGGATAGCAACAGGAATTTTTTTGATTATGGAAAATTAAAACAGCAGGAATTTGACAAGCTACTGGTCAATACGGCCGGCAGAACAGAAGCTACCAATTCCAGCTGGGCCTTTGCGGGCCCACACGGCTCAACATACACCAGTGGAGTTTTCCGTGGCCTTGGCCGGGTTGATTGTATTGCCTTTCATCCAACCAATCCATCGGTATTATTTGTCGGTGCGCCGGGCGGCGGTGTGTGGAAATCAGTAAATGACGGTTCCACCTGGGAAAATATTTCATTCAACCTGCCCAATACGGCCGTAAGCAGTATTGCAATATCTCCGCAAAATCCGGATATCATTTATATTGCTACCGGGGACGCCAGACCCATGGGTTCCTTTATTGCCAGGTACTATCGTAGCTCCATCGGCGTATATAAAACAACAGATGGCGGCTTACACTGGAATCCCACCGCCGGCAACAGTACCATTTCAGGTAATGCCACTAAAATAATTATTCATCCAGGCAACCCAAATATACTACTGGTTACCACAAGTGCCGGATTGTACAGGACAACTTCAGGGGGAAATGCATGGACCCTTAAACAAGGGGGAAATTACCAGGATGTTTGCTTCAAACCTGGCGATCCCAGCAGGGTTTACGCCGCAACGGCATCTTCACCCTTCATTATTTACAGCATTGATGGCGGACTTAATTTTGCATTTCCTTCCAATTTTAATATTGTCCCCAACACCAACCGGGTAAGATTAGCAGTCACCCCGGTGTCACCATCGGTAGTATTTGCACTCTTTGGGCCCATGAGGTCAAGCGGCACGCCACCCCTGAAAAATCTTTATGAAGGACTGTACTATAGTAACAACAGCGGTGCAGATTTTACCCGCCGGAATAATTCACCCAATATTTTGAGCAGTGATGTAAATGGTGTTGGTACAGCAATTGAAGGCGACCAATCAAGTTACGACCTGGCACTTGCCGTAAAACCAACCGATTTTTTCAGGGTAGCTGCGGGTGGCAAATGTGTATGGCGTAGCACGGATGCTGGTAATAGTTTTGAAAGCGCTACTGACTTTGCCGAGATCAACGGGCAAATGAGCCGGTATATACACCCCGATATCCAGGATCTCGCTTACAATCCCCTGAACAATTATTTATATGCGGCAACGGATGGAGGTGTTTTCCGCAGTACAGATGATGGTGTAACCTGGACGGACATCAGCGCGGGAATACACACTACGATGTTTTATAAATTAGGTGGCAGTCAACAAGCCGGTAATACATTTATTGGGGGTACCCAGGATAATGGTGTAAAATTCCGCAATACACCAACCACGGCCTTTAATCATCTACAGGGTGGTGACGGCTATGATGGAATGATCGACCCCACTAACAGCAGTATCAGCTATGCTACAACCAATGGACCATTGCTGTTATGCTTTACCAATGGAGGCAGTCCTGCTGATTTCACTCCTGCCGGTGCTGCAGATGGCTTCTCATTGCTCGCACATCATTCCACCCAATCCGGAAGGCTGTATGCAGCTTTTGCCAACGGGATATGGCGCCGCGATATTGTTCCTGTTGCCGGTTGGGTACTGGTGCGTAATTTTGTCAACAACCGGCCCAATGCCCTGGTCACCTGCCCGGCGAACAGTAACCGGATCTATTTTTCCGATAATAACGGCATTTACCGGAGCGATGACCAGGGTACTACCTGGACCGCCAACCTGGCTACCCAAGCCGCAGGATTTTCAGCTGGTGTTGTCGTTACCGATCTGTACACATTTCCCGGAAATTCAGATGTGGTTTATGCAGTGAACAGCAATGGAACGGCAGGCGAAAAAGTTTATTATAGTACCAATGCCGGTGCATCCTGGATCAATATAAGCGGTACACTCCCCAATGTGGCGGTGAATTGTATAGCGATAGACAATAGTAATAATGCTTACCTCGGTACCGACCTGGGCGTATTTTACCAGGCTTCGTCCGAATCAGAATGGATCCCTTTCTATAATGGATTACCAAAAGTGATTATCAGTGATCTTTACATTAACCATGTAAATGGGATCGTGACCGCTGCTACCTATGGTCATGGTGTGTGGCAAACTGACCGGTTTACCAACTGCTCTGTAGACTATACCCTAACAGGCAGCTATACCGGCGAACGATTTTACAGTGTAAGCAACCAGCTTATTAGCAATGCCGAGGTATATGGTGGAGCCGGAACAAAGATGCATTTAAGGGCGGGGAATGAAATAGTGTTGAACGATGGTTTTATCGTGTACGAGACCAGCAATTTTGACGCAGTGATAGCTGCCTGTAATGCAGGCCCGGTACCACAGCGTACCAACTACAATAAAACACCTTCCGGGCCGGTTATACAAAAAAGGGAACAGGTTAAAGCAGTACCAGATACTCTGAAAGTAAAAATCAAAAAACAGTAACTTCAGCTTTCACTTTTTTGCGATATACATGAAATGGAAAATTATCCTGGTAGCCTTACTTGCTTTTGAAAGCAGTATGGCACAATCATTCCGTTTCAAAACGTATACCACTAAGGATGGGTTGAGTAGTAACGATACAAAGGCAGCCCTGCGTGATGGGAATGGCTTTCTCTGGATTGCTACCGGCAATGGCCTCAATCGTTTTGATGGCAATGCGTTTGACCATTTCTATCACAACCCGAAAGATAAACACTCCATCGCCAGCAACGAAATAGTATCACTTTATACCGATCGGAAAAAGAACCTGTGGATCGGGTCCGTTGCCGGTATCAGTCAATACGATGCAGTGCAGCAGCGGTTTTTCAATTATTATCCCGATAGCAGCAATGGAAAATGCGGGAGGTGGTTTGTTTCTATGCTGGAAGATAAGGCAGGCAAGCTCTGGGTTGGCTCCTGGTATGAATTATTGATCTTTGATACCGCGACAAAAAAATTTCAACGGTCCGGGTGGAGTGATTTTTCAGCGGCAAACAAGCCTGTAAAAGGTAATAACAACCGTATTGTCGTTTTAAGCCTGTTAAGAAAATCGCAGGATGAAATGTGGGTGTTGACGACCTACGGTTTATACAGTGTAAACACAGACACGAAAAAATTTACCTGGTATCCTTACCCCGGTGTAGATGATTACTATGGATGCCAGCTAAATTATATTGATGATACCGGCTCACCATGGATCGGTACCTATAACCATGGCATACTATGCTATAATATTTCCTCCGGTACCTGGGATAAATACCTCCCCCCAGTATCCTGGAACTCTATCCCTGATTTTAACTGGTCATACGGGATCACTCCATACAATGGTGACACACTATTGTATATAAGCCTGGATGGCCCTGCATTCTTCAATAAGAAAACCAAACAATTTATCACGCATATAAATAACGAAGGGGAAAGATTCTCCCCCGCCAGTGCATTTAGTATCTGTTCAGACCGTAACTATTTTTGGGTTATTGCCGTCTCAGGACTGATAAAGATGTACCGGGCTGAATCACCGTTCAAAAAAACTACCCCTTTTGGCGACGGTACATATATAAACAGGGTCTACGCGGTTGAAGACAGCCCCGGTGAATCAATAGTGTATAATTCAAAAACAAAACAGGTGGTACGTTGGAATGAAGGAGCAGCAAAGGCTATCCCGATTTTAACTGAAACCGGAAAATTTATCAGCAGCGATCTCACCGGCTGGCACCAGCAGCGCAAAAAAGCATGGCTGTCAACCAGTGAAGCCTTTTACAGTTATGATGTTTCTGCCAACAAGGCGAGGCTTGTCAAACTACCACCACCGGTTTTTGCTGCCAATGACCTCGCAGTAAGAAGTGCCGTAACAGACAGGAATGGGAAAATATGGATACGATTAAGGACACAGGGTATTGTACGATACGACCCACTTTCTGACACGGCTTCATTTGTGCAATTTATACCCCCAAAACTTGAATCATCGTATGCTGCTCTCTATTATAATCCTCTTCAGCATTGCTTGTGGATAGCTATAGAGCATCAGGGCTTATACCAGTATAATATCACCTCAAAACAAACAAAGCACTTTCCGCTTTATCAACAACCGGGTGTAAATGCAGCGACAATCACTGCCATTGCAGGCCTGCCTGATGGAGATATGTATATGAGTGATGCAAATAATGGATTCTTTTTTTTCAACGCACAAAACGAATCGTTTACGCAATTATCCCGGCAGGATGGATTGCCTGGCAATAATTGCAACAGCCTTGTCATTGACAAAAAAGGAGCTGTATGGATTGCTACGATGCAGGGGTTAAGCAGGTATGACCCCGGCACAAAGTTCTTTATGAATTTTTCGACCGACGAAGTCCTCCCGGGCCACGTGGATTTTGTCAGCACCACTGATGGCGAAAATATTTACAGCTGTTACAATAAGAACCTGCTTAAATGGAGTATTGCGGCGATTCCTTCGGCCATACCGGATGCGCAATTGTATACCCGGTATATTACAATCAATCAAAAACCGGTAGCCATTGCCCATTCGTTCAAACTACATCATACAGAAAATAATATAACGATCCGGGTCGGGATCCTCTCGGAGTCATTATACAGCAATCTTGATTTTGAATACTCAGTTAACAGCGAAGTCGATTGGATAAAAATGGGGAGCGCCCACGCTATCAATTTTAGCAGCCTGGCTCCCGGGAACTATACCATCAAGGCCCGGCAAAAGGGAAACGCGAACGTACTTACTCTCCATATAGAAATAAAACCACCTATCTGGAAAACAAACTGGTTTATTGCGTTGTCTTCAGCCGTCCTATTGATAACCATACTGCTGGTGACAAGACGGAGGATCCGAAATATCCGCAAACAGGCGATGTTGAAACAAAAAGTGGCCGAAACAGAAATGATGGCACTGCGTGCTCAAATGAATCCCCATTTTATTTTCAATTGCATCAGCAGTATCGATAATTTTATACAGGATAACGACAAGGAGAATGCTTCCGCCTGGCTCAATAAATTTGCAAAGCTGATCCGTTCCATACTTGACAGCAGTAAAAATGAAGTGGTGCCATTCTGGAAAGACTGGGAAACGCTGCAATTGTACCTTGAACTGGAACAACTCCGCAGTGACAAGAAATTTATTGTGCAAATGGAAGCTGACGAATCTTTGCTCAACGGTCATTACAGGATACCACCGCTGTTGGTACAGCCGTATGTGGAAAATGCGATCCATCATGGACTGCTTCACCGCGATGATAAAAGCGGGATATTGAAAATACACGCCGCCCTACGGAACAACCAACTTATTTATACGATCGAAGACAACGGTATTGGCAGAAAAAAAGCAGATGAATTGAATGGTATTAGCCGGCTCAATCATAATAGCTATGGACTCCAGATGAGCCGCGAACGTATTGACCTGTTCAACCAGGAACGAAAAAATAATGTAAAGATTACAGACCTGGGAGGAACGGAAGGAAACGCTTCCGGCACCAAGGTGGAAATAATGCTATATGTATAAACAATCTTCAAACTACACTTATGCTTACCGCCATCCTGATTGATGACGAAAAGAACAGCCGGGAATCGCTCCGCAAAAAAATTGAGACGCACTGTCCGGAGATCACTGTCATTGCCGAATGCAGCAATGGAAAAGAAGGTTTGGAAGCTATAAACCGGTTTCAGCCCGCTATTGTCTTCCTCGACATTGAAATGCCACAC
This sequence comes from Chitinophagaceae bacterium, assembly GCA_031406595.1. Lineage (GTDB taxonomy): Bacteria > Bacteroidota > Bacteroidia > Chitinophagales > Chitinophagaceae > JJ008. Next base: position 6,219 of record JANOHQ010000291.1, on the reverse strand, counting down.
ATGAACGGCTTTGCCATGCTGCAGCAATTAACCGAAAGAAATTTTGAACTGGTATTTACCACCGCATTCAACCAGTATGCCATTGATGCCATCCGGTACAGCGCCCTTGACTATCTTGTGAAACCGATCGATGTGACGGACCTCGTAAATGCCGTATTCCGCATAAGCAAGGAAAAGAAACCGGGGATCAACTACAAACAATTGGACATACTGGCCGGCTACCTCTCACAACAAAAAAAAACTCCTGACAAAATAGCTGTATCCGTGGCCAGTGGTTTAGAAATACTGAACATCGACAGCATTGTTTACATGGAAGCGACCGGTAATTATACCAATATTTACATGACAGAAAACAAACCACTGCTTTCTTCCAAAACATTAAAAGACTTTGAAGATATTTTACCCTCCACTCTTTTCTGCCGTGTTCACAATGCATCCCTCGTGAATGTTTCATTTATCAAAAAGTATAACCGGGGTGAAGGCGGGCAGGTCGTTTTGACAAATGGCGTTGTTTTGGATGTGGCAAGGAGAAGAAAAGACGAACTGCTGCAACTGTTACAAACACTGGCAACAAAGATCTGAATCGATGCCTATCTATTGGTGGAGACGTTCGCCTCCACTTTCCATGTTCCATTTAGTTTACGGTAGATGGAGACCCAGGCGTAGTCCGTGGTATCGATCATTTTTTTTCCAAGGCTGTCGGGATAAGAAAGGATCACTTGTTTTTGAACCACTGCATAAGCCAGGGAAGCATCACCGGCAAAACGGATCAATGGTTCGCTTACATCATCCCATTTAATAAACCTCACTTTTCCGAAATAGTTACCGATACGTTTCCGGTTCTCCTCCCTGGAACTGCTCGTTATTTTTCCTTTGTTGACATTGAGCATACTGTCGGTGAATTCTGAAACAAATAATTCCACGTCCCTGTCAAAATGAGCTTTTCTTTCCTGTTGTAATAAAGCCCGTATCGTTTTTTCTTCTTTGACCAGGTCCGGTTTCCTTGCGCAGGCATAGAGCAGCGTTGCGAGTAAAAGATAAGCGAATAAAGGTTTCATTATTTCAATTTTATTTTACGGATAATGATATTCTCCAGGCTATCCGGGGGTTTTATTTGCTTTTGTCCATAATCAACCCCGCTTTGTATCTGGGAGTTGACGATAAAATAATAATGTCCCTTCCCGATCTTCCCGGTTGTGGAACCGTCGAATTCTTTACCGGTGTCCAGGGTTTCCGTAGTGATAATGCTGTCCATAGTACCGTTTATCCGGAAGCGACAGATCTTCGTGCTTTGGTGACCGATAAAATATCTCCCCGTAATGCCAAAGGACAAGCCATCGATATCCCGGTGATCGGCACCTGGGGAGGATGCCAGCAGGGAGTATTTTTTTGAATCCAGGTCAACAGCAATGATACCTTCGGTGCTGCTCGTAAATAACCATCCGCTCTTCGGCGTAAGGCAGATCCCATTGATAAACGTATACGGTTTTAATTGCAAGAGCAATTGCAGGCTGTCTTCACCCGGTGCGATCTTATAAATGGCATTTTGGACAGACTCGGTGGCATACACCGTGCCATCAGCTCCTACCGTAATATCATTGAGGAAAACGCTATCCTTATTTAGAGGATACATCTTCCTGAGCTTACCATCTGCAAGGTTAAATTGGTAAACCGACGAGCGCCATTGATCCGTCCCGGGATCTTTCAGCGGCAGGACATCGTTCGCTTCCGAACTGATGACCCAAAGACTATTTGTCCTGCTTTCCACTTCCATCCCGATCACACTCTTAATATTGTTCTGCCCTTCCTTGATAAAATCACTCACAGTCCCATCCTTGTTGATACTGACAATCTTCCGTTTATAAGTGCTGCTGACATAAATGGTTTCCGTTGCGGGATCAAATGCTACGCCTTCCGGGATAATATCTTTTTCCGTGAGGATAAAATCCTGCATATCCTTTCCCTTACCGTTGGAGCAGGATAGATTTAATCCGCAACCGATCAACAAAAAATAAAGAAGGCCTGTCTTCATATATGCTGAATATAGAAAAAACAGGCATCCGCCCGACGCAATATCAATGAACGGTGAAAAAAAAGGATAGACAACGGTTCGTCCGCCACTAAGCCCTGTACTTGGCCACCTGTACAATTTACGGGCACAGGAAGCCGGCAAATACTATCTTAAATCAAATTTCAGGAAATGAAAAAAAGCCTTGTGATGTTGCTCCTTGCCATGCCATTTGTCGCCACGGCACAAGACATGTATGAAGCACGGAAAGATACTGTGAAAGTTCCTCGTCAACCCTATTTACGTTATTTTACAAGAGACGGGGCCGACCGTAAAATCAGTTTTTATATTTCTGAAACAAGCTCAACAGCAAAGCTTCCATTGGTGGTATATGTACAGGGTTCGGGGAACAACTCCCATTTTATCAAAAACAATGAACAGATCATCCCACTCAACGGGCATATCTATTTATTTGAATCATTGCAAGGAAAAGCAAGGTTGCTTATTGTTGAAAAACCAGGCGTGAATTATCTCGATAATCCCAAAGAAACAACAAAGAACGGCCACTTCAACCGCCAGCATTCACTGGAAAAATGGAGTGAAGCAATCAGCGCATCAATCAAAGCAGCGATCCGCTCAGGACTGGCAGACTCTTCAAAGATATTGGTCGTTGGACATTCTGAAGGTGGCCTGGTTGCCTGTAAGCTTGGCAATGATCTTGCTGACCTGGTAACACATGTTGGCGTATTCGCCGGGGGCGGTAATTCACAGCTATACGACCTGATCTACCTCGCCAGAAAAGGGAGTTTCTTCAATACGATCTCAGACGATGTCCTGATAAGGACACACCATGTACTGGGTGAATGGGAAAAGATCAGGGCAGAGCCATATAGCACCAGTAAATTTTTTCTTGGTTTTACCTACCTGCGATGGGCCAGCTTTATGCAAACTTCCTGTATCGAACAATTAGAACATTGTAAGGCAAAGATCTTTATTGCGCAGGGAATGAAAGATGAGAACCTCGATCCATCTTCAGCCGACCAGCTATATGCGCACCTGCTTTCTAAAAATAAGGATGTGACCTATGACCGGCTGGAAAATGCCGATCATAGTTTTAATGAAAAAGACAACCCCGGTTTCAATGGATGGAAAGCCGAAACGGAAAAGATACTTAGTTGGTTCATGAAATAGTTTTACAGGTTCTCGATAACCATTGCAGATGCGCCGCCTCCGCCATTGCATATGCCCGCTGCTCCGTATTTGGCATTGTTCTGTTTCAATACATTGATCAGCGTGACAATGATCCTGGCTCCGCTGCATCCCAGCGGGTGTCCCAATGATACAGCTCCCCCGTTCACGTTCACTTTCGACGGGTCCAGTTTCATACGCCGGGTATTCTCGATACCCACTACAGCAAATGCTTCATTTAATTCCCAATAATGGATATCCTCCATTTTCAACCCTGCTTTGGCAACTGCTTTCGGTACTGCCAGCGAGGGTGTAGTGGTGAACCATTCAGGTGCCTGTTCTGCATCGGCATAGGACCTGATCTTTGCGATCGGCTTTAATCCCAATTCATCAGCCTTTTCTTTACTCATCAATACCAGCGCAGCGGCTCCATCATTCATGGTTGATGCATTGGCGGCCGTAACAGTACCATCCTTTACAAAAGCCGGGTTCAGGGAAGGTATCTTATCGAATTTTACATTAAAAGGTTCTTCATCTTTAGCAACGATCACCGGATCGCCTTTTCTTTGCGGGATCTCCACCGGTACGATCTCGTTATCAAATTTCCCGGCCGCAACCGCTGCCTGGCTGCGCTGATAACTTTCAATAGCAAATGCATCCTGTTCGCCCCTGCTGATCCCGCAATCTTTTGCACAGAGTTCCGCAGCATTACCCATCGCTTTTCCATCATATACATCCGTAAGACCATCTTTTGCCAGACCATCTATCAATTGCACATCCCCGAATTTATTTCCCCAGCGTAACAACGGGCTATAATAAGGAACGTTGCTCATGCTTTCCATCCCACCTGCCACTACAATATCGGCATCACCCAGCATGATACTTTGCGCAGCCTGGGCTATCGCTTTCATTCCGCTGGCACAAACCTTATTCACGGTAGTACAATTCACTTCGTTGGGAAGGCCCGCAAACTTCGCTGCCTGTCTTGCGGGTGCCTGCCCCAGGTTGGCCTGCAAAACAGCGCCCATTAAAACGTCCTGTACCTGCTCTGCTTTGATACCGGCTTTCGCCACCGCTCCCTTGATCGCCGCAGCACCTAATTGGGTGGCGGATAAACCTTTTAATGCACCACCAAAACTGCCCATCGGAGTACGAACGGCCGAGATAATATAGACTTCCTTCATATGGTTTTTAGATTGAGGGTGCAAAGATAACGATTGTTAGTTTCTTTTGGTCGAACTCACCTACGGTGCGACTAAGCTTGCGGGGAAGACGGGAAGATAATACAGCATGCAAATTAATTCTCTCCGTCTTTCCGGCGATATTCAAATGCAACAAAAAAACCAGTGTTGCAGGTCGTTGCAACACTGGTTTAACCGGCTTTGAGCCAGGCTATTTTATTTATAAGTTCTTATTTGGCGACCAACACTTTCACCGTCTTCAATACTCCATCGATCATCACCTGCACGGCAATGATATCGCCATTATTCCCGGCAAAACCCTGTATCGAAGTGGTGAAACGGTGCGTTCCGGCTCCGAAGGTTGTTTCCGTCTGCATCAATTTTGTCATACGGGTTTGTGCTGAAATGATATTGACACTGATCTTTGAAGTTTTTGTTGTAACGACCTGGACAATCAGCCCGTCACTTACAGGATTAGGAGATACGGTGATTTTCACTTCATCATTCACTACAACGGCCTGTTCCAATTCAAATGCTCCCAATATTTTCTCTACATACAAAACACCGTTGTCATGGTCACCATGCACTTTATACCGGCCCTGTTCGTCGTTAGGTTTTTCTGCACGTTCCTTTTTTACCTCCTGGAGCAAATGGCCGTATTGTGTTTTGGTCAATGTCCACATCAATTCCCCGATCAGGTGGTCACCGGTATTGACAAATTTGTCGAAGCAAAAGATCATAGCTTCACGCGGATGTTGTTTTGCATAAGCTGCCAGCGCATCAAACTCGGCGTTGTTGCAATACATGGCTGGATCGCTGTAAACAGCATTGGCTGCTTTCGTGGCATCCCAGGCTTTATACAGATCGTTAAGACGGCCTTCTACTGTACGCTCTGTTTTCTTTACAAGGCTATTTAACTTTTGTTGCGCGGGCGATGATAGTTTTGCGTTTTCAAACACAGCCAGTCCCGCCGCTACTGCATCCGCATCGCTCTCAATGGCTTTTGTAACACCTGCTGTGCGGGCAAAAGTGCCGGTTGACTTGTAATAATCGCTTACAGCGCCATAACCCCAACTTGTATTGGTCAAAGCATTTCTTGGGTGAAATGTGCGGGTCAATCCACCGGGTTTACTTTCCCAATCGTAACCATGCGGATGGTTGTTGCCGGGTTTGCGTACTGAACCATGTGTATAGGTAATACCTAGTTTCCACACATCGACCGTGGCATTGGCGGCTGTTGCACCGGTCCGGGTATAGTTCCATGCACCGGGATAACGCACCGGGTTGTTGGCATAAAAATTATCAAAGCAGGTAATATCAGAATAATTAGACGTGTTCGCGCAATTGTAAGTTGAATAAGCACTGGGCGGCCAGGACCAGGATGAGGTAATGCCGCCACTCCACGAAATGCAGTTGTACACACCGGAAGACGGCGCAGCCTTTATAGCATCGTCAGCTTTCAGCAATGGGAATTCAGAATAATTGGTGCCGTGCACATTGCTGTTCTCGTTCGCCATATACACATCGCAGGTGCCTGTAGAGCCTGGGCTGTATGCGCATAGAAATACATATTCCACTTCGTCGCCGGTAAAATCTCTTTTAATACGTGATGAAGCTCCCCAACTCCAGTCGCCGCCATTGGGGGCGTAATCATCATTGTAAGCACGGGCGCTGCTACCGGAATATTTTGAAACAACCAGCCTTGTATCGGATGGGGAGCTCAGCTTGCAGGTGAAAAAGTTGATCAGCCCGCCCTTTAAACCGCCCAGACCAAAACGCCTTCCGCCAATAACGGCATTGGATACCAGCGTGCTGCCGTTGTATAATATAGTGCTGGTGCCT
>JANOHQ010000279.1:0-6379 GCA_031406595.1 Chitinophagaceae bacterium | reverse complement strand
GGATATGGTCAGCTGGAAAGACAGGATTTCAAGCTCGACCTGATCTACGAAGAACCCAGCCAGGGCGAGAAAAGATATTTGCCTCTTGATAGCGTGTTGGCTGTTTACCAGGGACAACCATTGCTCTCGCTCGTCAACCTGGACCGTTTGAATAACCAGAATGACCCGCAACCCGATGGGGTGTTTGATTTTATCGAAGGCTTCACAGTGATCTCTCCCCAAAGCCGGGTGATCTTCCCGGTACTGGAACCGTTTGGTCACGACCTTGATTATGTTTTCCCGAACCAGACTGTCAGGAACAATCTTCTTTACTATCCTTTATACGATACTATTAAAGCGATCGCTCAAACCTATGCCAACCTGAACCGGTTCAAACTGGTGGGCAGATCAAAATCTTCCGGTACAGCCGGGGGTGGCGCTGGGGCCGGAAGCGGCAGCAGCGGCGATTACCAGCTGGGTTATAATATTCCGCGCGGCTCTGTTAGCGTAACAGCAGGCGGCCAGGTTTTACAGGAAAATGTTGACTACGAGGTCAATTATGACCTGGGTACACTTCGTATCACCAACCAGGCAATTATCAACTCAGGGATCCCCGTAAATATCAGCTCGGAGAATAACCAGGCATTTGGCCTGCAGCAAAAGAATTTCCTTGGAGTGAGACTGGATTATATCGCCAGCAAAAAACTGACGATCGGAGCTACCATCGTTCGGTTAGGCGAGCGGCCTTTCTTTGTGAAGCAATCCTATGGCGATGACCCGATCAAAAATACCATGTATGGTTTTGATATCGACTATCGTAATAACCTGCCCCGGTTAACAAAATGGCTTGATAAACTGCCTTTCTATTCTACCAAAGCCATGTCTTCCATTACGGCGTATGCTGAAGCAGCGATACTGGATCCGGGTCACCCGAAACAGATCGGTAAGAAAGAAGAAGGACAGATTTATATTGATGACTTTGAAGGAACAAGGGCTGGTATCGATCTTCGTTTCCCCTTGATCAGCTGGACCATGGCCTCTATACCGCAGGGAAATAACGGGCCGGGTGGTGTATCACCGCTGTTCCCCGAATCACAATACAATGATAGTTTGATCAGCGGTTATAACAGGGCCAAGATCGCCTGGTATAATATCGAAGCGGTGCTGCAGGAAAAAAGAAGTTCTAACAACCCGCTACAGAATGACCTGGCAGAATTATCCAAACCGGAAACAAGACAGGTATTGCAAAAAGAGATCTTCCCTAAAAGAAGTACACAGTTTGGTGAAGGATTGCTGACCACTTTTGATCTTGCATTCTATCCAAAAGACAGGGGTCAATACAATTATGAACACCGGTTGGGAGAAGTGAATGCAGCCGGCAAGCTTGTCAACCCCAAAGAATCATGGGGTGGTTTGATGCGCAATATCGACCAGACCGATTTTGAAACCGGTAATATCGAGTATATCGAATTCTGGTTGCAGGATCCGTATGTCGACCCGACAAGGTTCAACCCCGCCGGTGGCAAACTATTTTTTAACCTGGGTAATATTTCAGAAGACATATTAAGAGATGGTCAGCGTCAATACGAGAATGGATTGAGAACACCGACCAACAATGCGGCGCTGGATACGACCACGCAGTGGGGACAGACTCCTGCCAATCCTTTACAGGTCACCAATGCGTTCAGCAATGAACCCAGTGACAGGGTATTCCAGGATGTGGGATATGACGGTTTGCAGGATGATGGTGAAAGAATAAAATTCAGGCAACGTTACCTGGACCAACTGCTGATCAATTTTGGTGCAGGCTCCGTGATCTATCAAAGTGCCCTTGCCGATCCTTCCGCTGATAATTTCAAACCTTACCGCGATCCTTCCTTTGATGAGACACCGGTTGCGGGTATTCTGAAGCGTTATAAGAATATCAACAACCCCCATGGTAATTCACCGATCAACGAGAACAATTCCAATTTTATCAATGCCTTTACTCAGTATCCCGACGCCGAAGAGTTGAACAGGGATAACACGATGAACGAAGTGGAGGAATACTTCCAGTATGAAGTGGACATAGAGCCGAACATGGTATCGGGCCAAAATTTTATTACCGATGTCAGAACACCTACCGTACAATTGGCGGATGGAACTTCGAGAACAGAAAAATGGTATCTCTTCCGGATCCCCATCGCGCAATACAACCTGAAAGTGGGTAATATACCCGATTTCAAATCGATCCGCTTTATCCGGATGTTCGCTACAGGTTTTGAAGATTCTGTTGTGATGCGTTTTGGTAAACTGGAACTGGTGCGTAACCAATGGAGAAAATTCAGGAACAAGATCGATACTACCGGTATGTACACCACCCTGCCAAACCCTGACCCTACAACGGTCAATGTGCTGGCAGTAAATATCGAAGAGAATGACCAGCGTGACCCAATCCCTTATCGCATACCACCGGGTATTGAAAGGCAAACACAACTGAGCAATAATAACCAGGCATTGTTTCTGAACGAGCAATCGATCAGTTTGCAGTTATGCGGCCTTCCCCAGAACGAGTCGAGAGGTATTTTCAAAACCTTCAACATGGATATGCGCCAGTATGGAAAACTGAGTATGTTCATCCATGCTGAATCGGTCAAGTTCCAGGACCCGGTCCTGGATGGTGAACTTAATGGTGTGATCCGGATAGGAAATGATTTTTCCGGTAACTATTATGAAATAAAGATCCCGCTGAAGATCACAGACTTTGATGTTACCGACTCCCTGCTGATCTGGCCGGAAGAGAATAATCTTGACTTTGACCTTAGTGAACTGACGGACCTGAAATTCAGAAGGAACAAGTCGACAACACCACCCAATGAGTATTATAAGGAGACATTACCTAATGGGCGATCCTATGCAATCATTGGTAATCCCAATCTCGGGGAAGTAAAAGGGATATTACTGGCTGTGGAAAATGCAAAAAAGGAAACAGCCTGTACGGAAGTATGGTTCAACGAGCTCCGGTTCTCCAAGCTGGATGAAGAAGGTGGCTGGGCAGCACTGGCCAGGGCCGATGTAAGGCTGGCTGACCTGGGTACACTTTCACTGAGTGGTACAGCCCGCAGCAAGGGCTTTGGTAGCCTGGAGCAACGAGTGAATGAAAGAAGCAGGGAAAATGTGTACACCTTTGACATATCGGCCAGTATAGAAGCTGGTAAATTATTCCCGAAAAAACTGGGCTTGCAGATACCTGTATACGCCGGTATCAGCCAGATATACAAAACACCGGAGTACAATCCGCTTGCACTCGACCTGAAACAAAAAGACGTATTGAAAGATGCGCCTGCGGAGATAAGAGATTCGATCAAAAATGCCTCCTCGGATGTAACGACCATCAAGACTTTCAACCTGACCAATGTAAAGAAATTAAAGACAGATGGTAAAAGACCTAAGATCTGGAGTATCACCAACTTCGATTTCAACTATTCGTATCTCCAGACCCTGACGCACAACCCGCTGATCGAAAGAGATGAGATTCGCCGGACCCGGGGAGCAGTGGGTTATAGTTATGCATTGCAAACAAAGCCATTTGAACCGTTCCGGAAAATGATCAAGTCAAAGTCAAAATGGCTACAGCTGATCAGGGATATCAATTTAAACTATACACCCTCGCAGATATCTTTCAAAGCCGACCTGTTCCGCCAGTTTGGTGCTACCCGTGTAAGAAATATAGGAGGTGGGCCCTATAAGATACCGGAGACCTTCAATAAATATTTTACGTTCGACCGGTATTATATAATGCAATGGCCTCTTACCCGTTCCATCAATATCGATTTCATGGCCACTAACCTTGCAAGGATCGACGAACCCTTCGGACGGATCGACACCCGCGAGAAGAAAGATTCCATCCGCAAAAACGTTTTTAAAGGAGGAAGGAATACCAACTATGCCCAGGAAGCAACGGTGACCTATAATGTTCCGACGAACAAGATCCCGCTGCTGGACTGGACCACGCTCCGGGCGAGTTATAATACCAAGTACAACTGGCTGGCCGGTTCCTTGCTGGCAAGAACACCCGAGATCAACCTGGGTAATACACTGGCCAATACCCAAACAAGGACCATTAATGGTGAATTCAAATTTGAAGAACTCTATAATAAATGGCCGTTGTTAAGGGCTGCCAACAGCACCGGTCCCCGCCCTCCTTCCAGTAACGATGGCAAAAAAGCTAACGATAAGGGTGGTGCCAGGAGTGGTAAAGACGGCAAGGATGGAAAGGATGTAAAAGATGGAGTGGCTAAGCCAGATCAGCCAAAACTGCCAGGCCAGGATCCAAAAAATCCACAAGACACATTGGCCAAGGGTAAGAAAAAACCCAAAGAGAAAAAGGTCAAGACACCGAAGGATCCAAACCGTGTGCCCGAGATCGGGAATGTGCCGAGATTCTTCCTGCGACTGCTCACTTCCTTAAAGAGAGGCGGCATACAGTATACAGAAGATTTTGGGACCACGTTGCCGGGTTATATGGATAGCACACAGGCATTGGGTCAGAATTTCAAGAGTCGCCAACCAGGCTTTGGATATATTTTCGGTTACCAGCCGGATACCAACTGGATCAATAATTTCGGTAACAAGGGCCTCTTATCAAGGGATTCACTGATATCGGAACAGATCCGCCAGCGGTATAACCAGCGATTGAATATTACGGCACAGATAAGCCCGTTCCGTGATTTCAATATCGATATCAACCTCGATAAAACATTTGACAAACAATACTCCGAGTTATACAAGGATACCAGCGGCGTCGACAATGTCGGTCTTACCCGTTTGAATCCTTATGCACTCGGTAGTTTCTCAGTGAGCTATATCTCTTACCAGACACTGTTCACCAAATTTGACCCCAATATTATTTCGGAGACTTTCAAAGAGTTTGAAGCCAACAGGGCGATCCTTTCCAAGAGACTGGCGGGGCTGAATGATTACCAGGGTGGCGTGATCGATCCATCCGATCCGGAGTATTACAAAGGCTATGGCCGTTATGCACAGGATGTGGTAATACCTGCCTTCCTTGCGGCGTACACCAAGAAAGACCCGAACAATGTAAAACTGATCAAGAATACGAACCCGAAGATCCGCTCCAACCCGTTCTCCGGTATCATTCCAAGACCCAACTGGACGATCACCTATAATGGTTTGTCAAGATTGAAAGGGCTCGATAAGATCTTTACCAACTTTACGATCCGCCACGGTTATCACAGCACATTCAGCATGAATAGCTTTAATACCGCGCTGTTATTTGCTGATCCGTTCCGTGTCGGTTACCCGAGCTTTGTGGATCCGCTGACGGGTAACTATATCCCTTATTTCCTGGTGCCGAATATTACTATCCAGGAATCGTTTGACCCCTTGATCGAGCTGGATATGACATTCACCAACCAGCTGACAGCAAGATTTGAATACAAGAAGAGCCGCCAGCTCAGCCTGAGCCTTATCGATTACCAGCTCGCCGAGAACCGCTCTACCGAAGTCACTTTCGGGTTCAACTGGAGACAGAAAGGGGTGCCATTGATCAAAAAGCTGCCGTTTATGAAAGGCAAGCTCGATAATGATGTCACCTTCCGTTTTGATTTCAGCCTGCGGGATGATGCCACTGCCAATAGCAAGCTCGACCAGAACCAATCATTTGGTACAGCCGGTCAGAAAGTGATCCGCATTGCCCCATCGATCGATTATATCGTTAACAACAGGGTGAGTGTGAAATTATATTTCGAGCAGAACCGCAACATTCCGAAGATCAGTAATGCCTTCCCGATCACGAACACAAGGGGGGGAGTGCAGGTGAGGATATCGCTGACACAGTAAGCTAAGAGTCTAAAACGAGATTTGCTAAGAGCCTAATTCTACGACAAGCTCAGAAGAGTAGAAAGAGAAAAAGAGGAAGTCCGAAAGCCGGATTCCTCTTTTTCTTTTATATATCGGTTTTAGAAATAACCGCAGTGAGATATCTTAAACAGAATAGCAAGCACCAGAATTGAAGAATACGATTTTGCCTGCGCGGGTGAACTGAATGGGTGGAGTGAGCCCTCTTTTAAACTCTTTTCCTCTTTCTAGGTTCATAGCTTATTATTCTGTTTTTGCAGCAGGAGCAGGATTCACAGCACCTGTTTCCGCACCAGTCCTTTTGAACAACATTACATACCCGCATAAATTCTTTTTCTTTTGTTTGTTCACCTGTACCGTTTTCATCATGTGGAATTCGGAAAACTGCGGAACATAGGAGTAAACGATGACGTTGCCATCTACATCGCCCCATTTTTTCTGACGGAAGATCACTTGTCTTTCCTGCCAGTCGAACATCCTTACTTCGTATAATTTGGAGCTGTAGTCACCAATGAACACGAACTGGTACCAACTGCCTTGT
>JANOHQ010000231.1:0-3955 GCA_031406595.1 Chitinophagaceae bacterium | reverse complement strand
CTACAGGGCGAACTGGGTAATAAACTCTCCGAAATCAACCGGCTGCGGGCAGAGATCGCCACGATCCTGAAGAAGAACAATATCAAAAAAGAAGACCTGGACCTGGCCCGGAGAAAAACCGTGGAGCTCCAGTTACTGGTGTCTGAGCTCCAGAGCAAGAACAGCACGATCGAGGAAGAGAAGAACCAGATAAGCGCTGTATTGGATAAAGTGAGCGTGCAAGTGAAGGATCTCGAAGGAAATGTGCAGCAACTCAGCCAGGAGAATAAAGTACTTACGGAAAAAGTGAACCTGGCTTCCGCTTTTGTTGCTTCTGAATTAAAGCTTTTGCCTGTTGCGGTAAAAAACAATAAAGAACAGGAAACGAACCAGGCTAAGAAAGCCAGCAAGCTGGTTATTTCATTCAACGTTCAGAACAATGTGGCCGAATACGATGTGGCCGATATCTATGTAGCCATCACCCAACCTGATGGAATAGTGCTGAAGAATGAAGACGTTTGGGAAACCAACACTACGTTACAAAATGGCAGCCGGATCAGTTATACCCGCAAAGTCCGGCTGGAATACAATAAAGGCGAATCCAAACCTGTGATCTTCTCGTTGAATGCGGAAGAATATTTAAAGGGAACTTATACGCTGCAGGTTTATCACAATGGTTATTTGATCGGGCAGTCGATGAAGGTGTTGAATTAGTTTATGGTTTATTGTTTTTGGTTTATGGTTGTTCCCCGGTAAATTTTCCTTGTTCTGTTTAATAGTATCCCCCCCGTTGTCATGAGTTTGTGGCATAGCCATCCCTTCGGGGCAACTCATGACTGAAAACGCTGATTACTTGACCTGTTGTTATCTTATTTCTTACAAAAATACCACCATCCTTTTGATAAAAAAGAAGGTCCCGTCTAAGACGAGACCTTTATACTTGAATAACCCCGTTGTCATGAGTTTGTGGCATAGCCATCCCTTCGGGGCAACTCATGACTGAAACGTTGATTACCTGACCAATTGTAATCTGATTTCTTATAAAAGACTAACCATCCTTTATAAAAAAATAAGGTCCCGTCTAAGACGAGACCTTTATACTTGAATAACCCAATTCTCTTAATTTAGATTGTACCCGTAGCTGATATAGTACAGGCCACCTACAGCCGGGCTACCATAACCTGTGCGGTAGTAGTTGTTGCCCAGGTTGGTGCCACCTACACGGAACACACTTTTTGTTCCTTTGGGGCGATAGCTCACCTGTGCATCTACCCAGGAGAAATAAGGCAGTGTACCTTTTACGAAAGTTCCTTCGTACACATTGTTATCCTGCCATTTTACCATCAGGTTGAAACCGATGTTCTTACAAACATTGTCATTTCTCAGACCTACGTTGAACCTGTATTTCGGTGCATTGAAGAAGGTTACCAAACCGGCCGGTGCATCTCTCAGTTGATCAGAGAACACATTCGCACTCAGGAAATAATTTTTGTAGGCATTGTAATCAACACCAATACCCCAGCCAAGTGCTTTTACTACTTCGGGAGCGTTTTGAACATAAGAGATATTCGTTGTAGTGAAAGGTGAAAGCAAACCGGCTGTAGTGCCATTCTTCGACTGACCCACCACGATCGTTGCTAAGAAATCTGTGTAGCGGCTATAGTACACATATCCATCCACCAGTAATTTCTTTGATACCATGCCTTTGTAACCCAGTTCAAATGAACTTACAGACTCTGGCTTTACTTCATTGTACGTAGCTACCTGGAGAGCAGCAGTACCACCGCCGCTGCGGGCTGCAATGATACTGGCAGAAGTATAACCCTGGAAAGGAGCCGTATTTAGTTTATAGATATCCTGGAATTCAGGAAGACATCCTATCAGCAAAGCCGTTCCGGTAGAAAGAGCGATGTACTGGTTCTGCATTGTTGGGAAACGATAAGCTGTCTGGTAAGAAAGTCTTACAAAATTATCCCTGGCCACTTTTATCAACGCCGCCAAACGCGGTGTGAACTTACCATCGAAATTGGTCTGCTTATCATACCGCACCGATCCGCTCAGTGTAAGAACATCATTCAGGAATTTCTTGCGAAGCTGGATATAACCACCTGTTTCGTTCACTTTTATATTTCCCCTGTTTGGGATTTTTACAAACTGGTTAGAGGAAATAGCGGGATTCAGTGTATTCAACGAGTCTACATTATCCAGGAACAAAGTTCCCTGTGAATTGAGTACATATTGTTTCCACTGTACACCGGCGATCACTTCCACTGCTGTAAAGCGTAATGCTTCTGACAAATTGATCTGTCCTTCACCGGCCCAGAGGTCTGTTTTATCCAGGAAGAGCGCCCCGCCATTCTTGATCGGCGTGGTTCTTACTGCTTTTAAAGCGGCATCATAAGCGGGTGTGCCAGGTAGCAAACGTCCCACATCAGCCGCTGCACGTGCATTGGCATGTAAGGTGAACATGCTCGGTGGCAAACCACCCGGCGCAGATGCTGTCTGGCGCATAGCCTCTGAATAGGTCAGGATATAGGTCCCGATCCAGGAAGACTGAATACCGGGCAGTCCTTGTGCAGCAATCGGCGCCGTATTCTTCCAGCGTTCGTTGATAAAGGCACCAGCTGCAGAAGCATTATAAGACTCTCCAGCATTTTCCTGCGTAGTATAGGCTCTTACAAACCATGATTTGGAACGCAGCTCCAGTTTATGCTGTGCCATTTTCAGGTTGCGGAGTGAATAGCGGTCGGCACCGGTATAAACAGTGGTACCAGATCCGATATAGGTGTTTAAAGAAGCTTCGAGGTTGTTCGTGATCTTGTAGTGAATCCCGCCTACAAATTTTGCATTCAGGTTGCCATAATCAACAAGATGTTTTTCTTCATAACCGGTTCTTGTTACATTATTGTTAGCCTGGTCAGTACCATTGGACCCAAAATAACCTCTTGTATTACCGAGGTAAAAAGGAACAAAGAGTTGCGCGGCTGGTTGCAATGCTGCAGGGAACAGTCCTACGAAACCAGCGACCTGTGCGTTGGTTGGATACGTGGGATTGCCTATCGCACCAAAATAAGCAGCGGCAGAATTATTCAGATTCACCGCGCCACCTGATGCTGCTAAAACGCCACCATTGACTGTTGCTTGCAGCACCTGCGATAAAGCCGCGATATTCACAGCTGTTTCATCACCATACACGTTGATACCATTGTAATCAGGTGTATTCTGGCGATTGCCACCGGCTACCGCAAAGAGACCGGTTTGGTCCAATCTTTTATTCCTGTAATCATCCGCCTGCCAGTCATTTCCTTTAATGAGTTCGGCAGCCAGTTTGATTGCGAATTTATTTTTCCACTGCTTTGCCCAACGGAATGACCAGTTATAGTATGGAGCCGCATTGCGCTGCTTACCATCTACGTGCATGATCCCCTGTTTGATATTATAACTCAGGCCCGTGTATTTGAAAGGGCTCTTACTATTGATCAGTACTGTTCCATTCATACCTCCCGATCCATACAATGCAGAAGAGGCACCGGGCAATACTTCGATATTGTCAACATCCAGGTCGGTCAGACCGATCACGGCACCAACAGGAAAGTTCAGACCCGGAGCCTGGTTATCCATTCCATCGATCAGCTGTATCAAACGGGTATTACCACTGCTGACAAAACCACGGGTTGTAACCGTACGGAAACTCAGACTGGCGGTATGCACATCTACACCCTTCATATTGCCAATGGCTTCGTACACACTAGGTGACGCAGTATTTCTAAGGGCTGAACTGCTTAAGCGTTCAACAGTTACAGGCGATTCTAATATTTTAGTAGGGACACGGTTGGCAGAAACGACGACTTCCTGGCCCATCACGGTATTCACTTTCAGATCGATACTCAGGGGTGTTTTTGTATCGGAAACAGTTACTTCCTGTGCATCATATCCACCGGTAGACGTAAAGATCAATACGACAGGAAGTTTGGGG
>JANOHQ010000197.1:0-2711 GCA_031406595.1 Chitinophagaceae bacterium | reverse complement strand
CCTGCCAGCCTGTTGCGCCGAAGATCATTGCCTGGTTTCAACCGCATGGTTATAAACCCACCAAATTCCTGCGGGAGGAATTCGTAACAGAGATCGCCAGGGCTCTGCGCCCGGATGATGAAATATGGATGAGTGAGATATACTATGCAGGAGGTACTGCAGTAAAAGATATTTCTGCCAATGACCTGGTCATGGACCTGCAAAAACTTGGTAAGAAGGCATTCTTTGCAGACAACAGGAATGATTTTTTGAAAATGGTCCGCCCCCATCTTACCGATGACTGCGTGCTATTGCTGATGGCCGCAAGAGATCCTTCCCTCGAACAATTTGCCAAACAGGTTTGGGAACAGTTGTAAATGAGAAATAAGGAATAAAAAATAAGCCTGCCTGCCGGCAGGCAGGGAATGAGAAAGTTGTGCCTCAACAAGTCGATACTTCAGTGATTCATTGTACTCTTTCCATTTGCAGCGAATAATAGAACCGGACAGTTATGAATATCGAACAGATGAGCAAGTCCGCCCGACGGACGGGTAGGGAATAATGTCGGAAGGACTCCCCCTGGAGAATGTAGAAATATTGAAACAATGATTCAATGAATACTCCTTCTCCTTTGGAGAGACAACCGAGGTACGAAGGTTGCGAGCGCAGCTCAGAGGGTGAGGTTGCTTTGAAAAATTGAAAGATTGTTTCATTGAATTCTCTCCCTCTTGCGGAGATTCATGAGCAACGCGAAAGGAACGAGCAAAGCTCAGGCAGGGTGGGAGGCTGCTTTGAAAAATTGAATATTGACCTATTGAATTATTCCTCGCTTTTGGAGAGGGAGGCAGAGGGTGAGGCTACGAAGCGAACTCAACGACATTCTCTTTTGTAACGGGCAGGAACATATACCAGCATAATGCCATTAAAAGCCCGGGATGGGATGTAGCAGCCAACTGTTCATCTTTTTTAAAATGTACAGCAGCAGTTCCTTCTTTTGCACTCAGCCCGCAGGTGACAAAAGGTTTTTCCTTTGATTCTTTATAGAGGACGAGTTCCGC
This sequence comes from Chitinophagaceae bacterium, assembly GCA_031406595.1. Taxonomy (GTDB): domain Bacteria; phylum Bacteroidota; class Bacteroidia; order Chitinophagales; family Chitinophagaceae; genus JJ008. Next base: position 1,674 of record JANOHQ010000197.1, on the reverse strand, counting down.
CAACGGGTTATTATGTGTGGTGTAAAAAAAGCGTTCGTCATTTACATCAATGAAATTTTCCTTATTCTCCTGCCCGAGTTCCCCGATCTTGATACCATATTCGCTACGGAGAACCGTTTTATTGCGGCGGAAACCTTCTTTGCGGATCAGGAAAACTCTTTTTTGCTTTTCACATTCCACCCGTGCTGTGTTGGAAAAGGGATTTAAGATCAGCGTGAGCAGCTTTTTGTCATCCTTGTACAGGTGATAGACCTCGTTGTTGGAGCTGCTGGCAATCGATTCCCATCTCATAGTAATAAAGTTTAGTGTGGTTATTCAAGTAGAAAATACGAGGATTCCCTTAGGTAACAGCCACTTAACACAGAATTAATATTAACTTCATATTGGAACGGATTTGGGTGCAAAAGCTGTGGAAAATCCGGGTTTAATCCACATTTTTGTTGTCAAAACGACTAAAGTTCATCTCATGGATATTAGCATAGAAAGAGACCGAAAATTCCTCGAAAGAGCTATTGAGTTATCCAAACAGGGAATGCTGGGTGGCCAGGGCGGACCTTTTGGCTGCGTGGTGGTAAAGGGCGAAGAGATCGTGGCCGAGGGTAATAATAAAGTGACCTCTTCCAACGACCCTACTGCCCATGCAGAAGTAGTAGCCATCCGGAATGCCTGTGCCAAACTGGGTACCTACCAACTCAGCGATTGCGAGATCTTCACGAGTTGCGAACCCTGCCCGATGTGTCTCGGTGCTATTTACTGGGCGAGACCTAAGCGGGTTGTTTATGCGAATACCAGGGAAGAGGCGGCTGAAATAGAATTTGATGACGATTTTATTTACCAGGAGATCAATACCAAAATGAGTGAGCGGAAGATTCCTTTTATCCATCACCCGCATCCGGCGGCGCAAAAAGTTTTCGAAGACTGGAAGAATTGGGAAGGGAAAACAAAATACTGAGATCGGCGAGTGGGTCCCGGTAACTATCTGGATGGCAAAAGGCTAGTGGGGTTAGCATCCGCGATCTTCACTACCGGAATTGTGAAGGATCAGCTGATCATCTTCTTAATGAACATATAGCAAAGTACGATCAGCAACAATAATATCAGGATCGATATATATAACCAGGGCTGATCCTTGATCTTCATTTTTTCGCGGCGCTTCTTTTTCTTTTCTGTTTTCTTTTTCAGGTCGCGGTTCAGCATCTCCACCATGTATTGCAGCTGTTCCTTATCCTTAAATTCCTGCAGCCCATCCATGGCATCTTCCTCGAAGTCGCCTTGCAGGAGTTGTTTTTCCACATCATGTTTTTTCTCTTCGGACAGCTTGCCCTGCAGGTAGAGCAGCAGGGTCTCCTGGTCAACATCGGTGGACAAATGGGATAATATGTCTTTATAGTTTTCTGACATCTGCTATTTTCGGTTCATCCGATAGCTATCGGATTCTTCGCTTAATTTTTTCTCGATCAGTATTTTGAGGTTTCGTTTGCCGTTCTGGATATAACTTTTTATCTGTAGCATACTATAGCCTGTTTCATCACTCACTTCCTGGTAGCTTTTCTTTTGAAGATAAAACAAAGTTACACATTGCTGTTGCTCCGGGTTTAGTTCTTTCAATGCTAACTCCATCAGCTCAAGAGTATGATCGTTAGCAACTAATGCCTGCAGGTCTGTTTCATCTTC
>JANOHQ010000195.1:0-4887 GCA_031406595.1 Chitinophagaceae bacterium | reverse complement strand
TCCGGGATCGATTTACCGGCATGCTCTGTTACCTGTTCATCCAGGTCAAAAAAAGGTATACCGAGTTTCTGACTCAGTAAACGGCCCCAGTGTGTTTTACCGGCGCCCATGAAGCCGATTAGGAAAATTCTCACCCCTGCTAATAGTTTTAATTTATAAAAGTCTTTATCCCTGAAGGGAGGTGCATATACTCTTCTTTTGTAAGAGTTACTAATTTAGTATTCTTAACCTCCATTATATCCCCAAATCAGCTCAATAAAATTACAGGAAGCCGAAGAGTGCGACGCAACCACAAATGATCAGGGAACTGTAGTTGGTAACACAACAAACCCATTTCCTTTAAAGAACTGCGGCGAAACAAAATGAACCCCTGACCTAAGTTACCCTTTAGGACAACCGAGCAACGCGAAGGTTGCGAGCATCGCTCAGGGGTTTTACTTAAACGCATTCAACCCTGTCACATCCATTCCTGTTATCAGCAAATGGATATCATGTGTTCCTTCGTAGGTGATCACACTTTCCAGGTTCATCATGTGGCGCATCACGGGATATTCCCCGGTGATACCCATGCCACCGAGCATCTGTCTTGCATCCCGGCAGATATTGGTAGCTACTTCGCAGGCATTTCTTTTCGCCATGCTCACCTGTTGCGGTGTTACTTTTCCTTCATTCATCAATACACCGAGACGCCAGTTCAACAATTGTGCTTTTGTGATCTCTGTTACCATCTCGGCTAATTTCTTTTGCTGCAACTGGAAACCGCCGATCGGTCTGCCGAACTGTTCTCTTTCCTGCGAATAACGCAGTGCTGTATCATAACAATCCATCGCAGCGCCGATCGCTCCCCAGGCAATACCATATCTTGCTTTTGTGAGGCAACCCAGCGGACCTTTCAGCCCTTTTACATTCGGGAAAATATTTTCTTTCGGAATTTTTACATTGTCAAATACCAGTTCCCCTGTTGAAGAAGCTCTTAAACTCCATTTACCATGCGTAGTGGGTGTACTGAAACCCTCCATTCCTCTTTCCACGATCAATCCATATATCTCCCCTGCTTCATTTTTGGCCCATACAACAGCTACCTGTGAGAACGGCGCATTGCTGATCCACATTTTAGCGCCGTTGAGTATCACATGGTTACCCGCATCTTTAAAATTGGTGAGCATACTGGAAGGATCACTGCCATGATTGGGTTCGGTGAGACCAAAACAACCGAGCCATTCGCCACTCGCCAGTTTCGGTAAAAATTTATTCCGTTGCTCTTCACTTCCGTATTGATAAATCGGGAACATGACCAATGAACCCTGCACTGATGCAGTGGAACGAACACCGCTGTCGCCTCTTTCCAGTTCCTGCATCATCAGGCCATAAGAAATATAATCCAACCCGCCGCCGCCATACTGTGGGGGAACGGTGGGGCCGAAACAACCCAGGTCACCCAACTGTTTTACGATCTGTTGCGGAAATTCTGCTTTTTGTGCATAGTCTTCGATAATGGGAGAAATCTCTTTCTTAACATAGTTGCGTACTGATTCACGGACCAGTTTATGTTCATCGGTCAGTAATTCATCTACGTTGAAATAATCAGGACTTTGGAAATTGTCTGTGCGGGCCGCCATCGCTATTTAAGATTTAAGATTTGAGATTGCATTTCTTCCATTACCGTTATTGGTATTTGCTGACGCAAAGGTAACAGATTGCCGGGAAACCATATGCGGGATAACTTGTGTACCTGGCTAACACTGTTTAAAAGCTGTATTTTTAGCATGCCCGACAACGATCAAACCGGATCCAAAAATAATAAACGGCAAATGAGCTACCCGCCAAAAGAGATCATATGGAATTTCTTATCTGTCGTTGCCGGTGTAATGACTTCGATCGGTGTTTTCTATTTCCTGTTTCTCGCCACTGCTCTTTTACCGCAGGCATTGAATTCGACAGCCTTCCTGATGATCCTCCTGGGTTTCGCCGCTTTTGCGGGTGGCTTTTCGACAGCGGCAATGGCTACCCGGCAGAAATTCATCCTTGCAATGATTACCTCATTTGTCCTGGTGATCGTTTTTATTAATTTCTTTGATGCCACTTTTAATTACAGGAACTCCCCGGATGAAATTCTCCAGGTCATTATTATTTTCCTGTTATCCGACATTGGTGGAATAGCCGGCACACTTCCCTCCCGGAAGACCTCCAAAAACCACGAAGACTCATCCCCGGGTTCTGCTTCAGTATGACCGCCTTTTGCTACCACCCGTCCTCTTATTTACGCCAGTCATCCATCAGGAAAGCCTAAATCCTGTTGGGGCCGGACTTTTATGCAACAAAGTTTATTAACCTGCGTACTTAATTCTGTAAAACCGACTGATTGGAAATCACCGCTTCTGTTTATTATGATGAACTGGTAGCCCGCTGCAAGCAGGGCGATACCCTTAGCTATGAGCGGCTGTACCGTCAGTATGCCAAAGCGATGTTCAATACCAGTTTACGGATCGTAAACAATGTGGCGGATGCGGAAGATGTGTTGCAGGAATCTTTTGTAGCAGCTTTCAAACTCGATCGCTTCGATTACTCTTCTACGTTTGGCGCCTGGTTGAAGAGGATCGTGATCAACCGGTCGATCGACCTGCTTCGCAAAAGAAAGTTGCAGGCGATCCGTATCGAAGAAACACCGGCGGAAGAGATCGCCGAAGAAATAGCCGAGGAAGAAAATGTACAATTAAAAGTAGAAGAGATAAAAAAAGCCGTAGCGGCATTACCGGATGGATACCGGGCCGTGCTGAGCTTATCCTTGTTTGAAGGATATGATTATGAGGAGATCGCGGAGATACTGAACATTACTGAATCAACTGTACGTACGCAATATCACCGTGCCCGTCACAAATTACTACACACACTGCAAAAAGGAGGACAACATGGATCTTAAACAATTTATCCATGAGAACAGGAACGCTTTCGACAGCGAAGATCCCGGCTCTCGTGTTTTTCAAAAAATACAGGAACAACTACCCGGAACTGCTGCCAAAAATAAACCGGTTTGGCGGCAGTTTCGCCGGGCCGCCATGGTTGCCGGTATCCTGCTTGCATCCCTCGCTTTCTATTTCTTTTTCGTAAAAAATAAAAAGACCACTACAACAGGCAATCAGCCGGAATATGTACAGGAAATGAAGGAGATCGGGGATCTGCAATATGCCAAACAGATCTACCATTTTAAAGAGCTGATCGGTTTAAAACAAACAGAATTAAAACAACTGGAAAAAGATTATCCTGAATTATACCGCCAGTTCATCGGCGATATCAAACAACTGGACAGTTCTTACCAGTCCTTAAAGATAAACCTGGCAGAAAATCCCAACCGGGAGATGCTGCTGGAAGCCATGATACAGAATTTGCAGCTGCAGAGCGAATTACTGAACAGGCAATTATTGATCATTAAAGAAATAAAACAAAAAAGTAATAGCCATGAAATGAGCGGTAAAAATTTACGGGCAACCTAGCTAAACTGCGATGTAAATTTTTATTGCGAATTCCATGTGACCATCCAAAAAATAAAAAATAACACATGAAAAAAGTACTATTTAACACCGTGTTCCTGCTAACCGGACTGCTCTTCATCAGCAGCAGCTTTGCCCAGGAAAAAGAAAGAACAGAGCCCAAATTCAAAAAAAATAAAACGTACTCAAAATCCTATAACCTGGGTAGCAGTGACAAGATCAGCCTGAGCAACCAGTTTGGCGAAATGAAACTGGTGACCTGGGATAAGAACGAGATCAAAGTGGATGTCAGCATCACTGGTAAATCGGATGATGAAAAAAGGGCCCAGGAGATTGTGGATAAGATATCTATAGAAGATGGTAAGAGCGGGAATACGGTTTCTTTCAAGACCAAATTCGCCGATAGGAACAACAATTGGAACGGCGACAACGACGGGAAACATGAGAAAGGGGACAAAAAAGAGCATCATAATGAAGGCATGGAGGTCAATTACCTGGTTTATCTTCCTTCGGGCAATACACTGAATGCGGAGAACCAGTTCGGTAAGATGATCGTTCCGGATTACCGCGGTGAAGCCACACTGAGCTGCAAATTTGGTTCGCTTACTGCCGGCAAGATCAGCAATGCCAATGAGATCAATGTTGAATTTGGCAATGCCGATATCACTCATATGAACGGTGGCGACCTCTCGATCAAATTCTCCAACGCTACGATCAATAAACTCAGCGGGGATGTTAAATCTGATCTCCAGTTCTCCAAGGTGAAACTGGTATTCGACAATGATGCGAAAAACCTGACCATCAACAATTCTTACTCAGAGGTATACCTCGATGTAGATAAAAGTTTTTCCGCCAGCTGGGATATCCATACCTCCCACGGAAGTTTTTCGAACAAGTCTGATTTCCCGATCAAGGAACAGGGCGATGATGACCGGCAATATGGTCCAAAATTCAGCAGCAGTTTTAAAGGTGTATCCGGCGGCGGCGCTGCCAAAGTAAGGGTCAACTCCAGCTTTGGTGAGATCATTGTAGGTCATAACCTGCAGGTAGATATGACGGAGAAAAAGAAATCAAAGAGCAAGAACAAGACGACACAAATTTAGTTTTAGTATAGCCTTGAACAAGCAACGGGGTGGTTCTGCATGGGCCACCCTTTTTTATTTAATACTAAAGCCGGGAAGGCGGGAAGACGGGAAGAATTTATTGTGGACAAAATTTCTCTTACCGGCTTTCCGTCTTCCCGGCAAGTGTCAATACAGTTTTTTATTCCTTTAACAAAAAAAGGAGGATATTAGTAAGGTGAATACAAATGAGGAGAACAATATTGCCCGTATCCTGTATGCCATCCTTGGAGGAGCAATTGCAGCAATAGCTGTTGCGTTTTTACTTTCTCCTTTGG
>JANOHQ010000157.1:0-2123 GCA_031406595.1 Chitinophagaceae bacterium | reverse complement strand
GTGTTTGCCACTGGCCAGCAATGCGAGTGAATTATTTTTCCTGCCTACCCGGAGACAAAAATACCCCATGATAAAATTTCCTACCGCCGTAGCCGCTATCAGCCAGGTGCCGTAATCGATCCGGTGCAGGACAACGGGATTAATAAGCGTCTGAATGGCTTTGTAAATGATGATGGCCCCGGCTACACTGATCAGCGTGCCTTCAATAGCAGCCGAGAGGAATTCTGCCTTACCATGACCATAAGGATGATCTTTGTCGCGGGGTTTGGCGGCAACATATAAACTGTACAGCCCGATAAAACCGGCAGCAACATTCACAATACTTTCCAATGCGTCCGTGAGAATAGCGACAGAATTGGTGGAGTAGTATGCAATAAATTTTACAGCAAGCAGGAGTACTGAAACGACTGCTACCCATTTTTGAACGTTAAGATTTTGCTGCTCCGTTTTCAAATTAAAAAAAACTTATTCTCCCATTTTCTCCATAACATGTTTTAGCCATTCCTTGCGGGCATAGGCGATAAATTCCACCGGCGCTTCCGCAAAGTCTTTCTCATTTTCATAGCGACCGAATCTGCGGAGCATGTCTTCCGTATCATCTGTCAATGGCGGAAGAGCGGCAAGGTTCACATCTTTTTCTGATACGTTGAACTTGAATTCGGGACTGTACCGTATCCAGCTCAGGCCGGTCAATCCATATTTTTTCCCGTTTTCGTACAGGGCCAGTTTCATCGTTGCGGGAGATACATCACTACGGCAAGCCAGTAAGTACTGGAGTTTGAACTCGGCTATACCATCTTTATCGAGGTCTGTGATGGTGATGGAACCAGGAATAAACCCGGCAGTAATATCAAAAGGGCAGGATATCTCCCGCTCCTTAAAAGTAGTGATCACTTTATACTCCCCGGGTTTTCCAGCATAGTGCAGCGCAAACAGTTCTGCCGACTGACCTTCTTCCCCGTCTTCTGTTTTGTTCTTGTCATTATAGGGACCGTTGAAAGAAGTGACCAGTATATTCTCGCCGAGTTGATCGTTCCATTTCCAGGCTTGATGTAATTTCCCTTTTATCTTAACCATTGCTGGTATATCCGCGGCATCCAGCTTTATGGCTTCAATAGACGGAGCGTGGGGTTGCACAGGAGGATTGCGCATCCTGGCCGTATCGTCCATGGCCTGGTTGGGATCTTTATTGTCCCCGGAATTACAACTTATTAATAAAAAAGTGGCGGCGGCAAAAAGCAAAGGGCGCATAACAATTTTTTGTGTTGCCGAATATACATAAATAAAATTGCCTTTACCGGTGAGGCAAAGGCAATTAAAAAAAGGATAGGTTAATGGTTATCTGTTTATTGTAAATTTCTTATTGATAGTGATAGTAGGGTCACTGCTGGTCAGCATGTATTGACCACCGGGCAGATCGCTAACGTTCAAAACAAAATTATTATTACCCTGGTTTACCTGGGCAGTTGTTCTCTTCACCATTTTGCCATTCATGTCAATTATTTGCAGATCGGTTCTGATGGCAGTGGTTGAATTGATAACAACGGTGATCTTATCTTTTGCAGGAACAGGGAATAAAGCGATACTTGTTTTCTTCGGATCACAATTAACAGGAACAATCGCGGTATAAACGCTGCGTCCATCCAGGTCCACTTGTTTTAACCGGTAGAAAGCACGGCCACCATCCAGGTCAAGATACTGGTAGTTGCGGTCTGTACTGCTGTTGCCGGCTGCTGCTAACTGGTCGATCTTTATCCAGTCTGCACCATTTACACTTTTCTCGATCTCGTAATGACTGGTATTGGATTCAGTAGCGGTAGCCCAGGTGATCAGTGTTCCTTTGTCTCCGCATTTTACCTGGTAATCTTTAAAGGTTACAGGCGTGATGATTGAACTCCCTAAAGTAACATAGGCAAAACCTCCCTCCGTTCCTAATACGGCACCAGTACCGAAAGTATAAAAAGGAGTAGTATAGTGCGTCCAGTCAGCTGCAGTACCTTGCTCCCCAACATACAAAGTGTACTGACCCAGCGAAAGGTCATGATCCAATCTTAGTCCTACTGTATCATGACTGGTGATATTAATAGTATAAGCCAGCCTTTCTTCTCCGGCAGGCCAGGGTA
>JANOHQ010000140.1:0-8338 GCA_031406595.1 Chitinophagaceae bacterium | reverse complement strand
CACTTGGGCAATCATCCTGGTTTAGCTGGGAAAATATTAGCTGGCTCCTATATGGGTCCATTGTTTTAATGATATGCCTGCGTATCCTTATCTCCCTTGCAAAAATCAGACGATTAACAAAGACTCACCCTGCTCAACAATTGGGACAGGTTCATTTTGTCAATACAGACGAACCTAATACCCCATTCTCTTTCTTCAGGTGGTTGTTTTGGAATAAAAACATTGAGCTGCAATCTCCAAAAGGTGAGCAATTGTTCAGGCACGAACTATTTCATATTCAACAAAAGCATAGTTATGATGTGCTTTACATGGAATTACTGACCGCTATTTGCTGGATCAACCCATTCTTTCATTTGATGCGTAAAGAGATCAGGGCCAGTCATGAATTCCTGGCCGACCGCTTTGCCATCCGTGGAACTGAGCGATGGCAATATGCGGAGCTTCTCCTGATGCAGGCATTCCATACCAATCAACCACTGGTCAATCCTTTTTTTAATACACAAATTAAAAGACGTATAGCCATGATCACCAATTCAAACAAACCAAGTTACCAGTACCTGCGTAAATTGATGGTACTGCCCATCACAGTCGTTGTTGTTTTCCTGTTCGCATTTAATTGCAAGGAGAAGAACGATAACCTGTCTCCAAAACCCGGTCCGGACACGCCATCAGTACAACAGACTGCCGGTATAAATTCCACCACCGGGGATACCACGATCATCCCGGGAACAGTCAAGATCGAACCTTATTTCCCTGGAGGCGATAAAAATTGGAAGGATTATTTACAGAAAAACATCAACGCCTCGATACCAGTAGATAGCGGTGCTCCTGCCGGGAACTACACAGTAGTGGTGCAATTCCTGGTGCAGAAGGATGGCAGTCTGTCCGAGATAAAGCCCCTGACCCGCCATGGCTACGGCATGGAAAAGGAAGTTCACCGAATGATCTCAAGCGGTCCCCGGTGGGAACCGGTAATGATCGATGGGAAATACGTGGCCGCTTATAAGAAACAGCCGGTAACTTTTGTTGTGAGCGAAGAAGTGGGCGCCGTAGAACCAACTGCTATAGAGACGGGTCCGGCCCAATTCCCTGGTGGAGAAAAAAAATGGAAAGAATATCTCGACTATAACCTTAAAAAATCCCCTCTTGCCAAAACTAAACTTGCTGATGGAGCTTATACCGTAGTGGTCTATTTCCAGGTTAATGAAGAAGGCGATATCTCTGGCACAAAAGCGCTAACCAGTTTTGGCAACGGTCTTGAAGAAAAAGCAATACAATTGATAGCGAAGGGACCGAAGTGGGATCCCGCGGTAATATTCGGCAAAAGAGTGAAAGCGACTGTAAAACAACCCGTCACCTTTATTATCGGTAAGGGTGAAAAGGGTTTCAGGCCTGCTCAATCGTCAAACAGCGACCAACTCCCGCAGATATCTGTTACTGATCTTCAAAAAGCCACTGTTCACCAGCTGCTGCAAGTCATTCCCAAAGCCGAGATCCTGGGTTTTGCTTTTGCGATCGACACAGAGGATAGAGATATTGTAGTGTCAGTTAATTCGGGAAACCATTTCAATGCCGGTACCCAATCACTAATCAGTAAAGCTACCGCTGGAAAGACGATAACAATTGACCAGATAAAGATCAAAATAGACGGAACGGAAAGAAAATGGCCATCCCTGGTCTATGAAGTCGTAAATCAATAATGCAGTTTGCCGGAAGGAGTGTTTATGACAAGTTCCTTTTTAGTACTCTCTTCCACCCTTCCAATAACTTTCGCTTCCACACCAAAAGATTTGGAGACGCTGATAATTCTATCAGCGTCTTTTTCATTTGTATATATTTCGAGACGTGTACCCATATTGAAGACCTGGTACATTTCGCGGTCGTCGGCCTTGCTGGCCTGCTGTATCAATTTGAAAATAACAGGAGCTTCAAATAAATTGTCTTTTATAATGCGGACACTTTCCGAAACATATTTCAGGCATTTGGTCTGTCCGCCGCCGCTACAATGGATCAGCCCATGAATAGCGTCAAAATGCTCTTCCAGTAACTGCTTCATGACGGGTGCAAATGTGCGGGTGGGGCTTAGCAACAATCTTCCAATTTCATAGAGTTGGCCCTGGTCACTGATCATATCGGTCATTTTATGCGGGCCAATATAGACCACAGATTCATCGAGGCTGTTGTCGTAAGACTCCGGGAATCTTGCACCGTATGTTTTCTGCAGCACATCGTGGCGGGCAGAAGTAAGTCCGTTGCTCGCCAGCCCGCTGTTGTATTCGCTTTCATAATTAGCTTGCCCATAACCGGCAAGCCCAACGATCACATCACCTGCTTTTATTTTTTCATTTGTCACCAGTTTTGATTTGGGCCATCTTGCTGTCATGGTCCCGTTCACCGCCATCGTCCTGACCACATCTCCCACATCGGCGGTCTCTCCTCCCATAAAATGAATATGGACCCCGAAACCTTTCATGGTATTGAAAAAATCCTGTGTACCATTGATCACGGCTTCGAGTACTTCCGCGGGGATCAGCTGTTTATTCCGGTCGATCGTGGAAGAGAATAATAAATTGTCATAGATACCCACGCAAAGCAGGTCATCGAGGTTCATCACGATGGCATCTTGTGCGATCCCCTTCCAAACAGATGTATCGCCGGTTTCTTTCCAGTATAAATAAGCGAGGATACTCTTGGTACCAGCTCCGTCTGCGTGCATCACATTCACCCAATCATCATCGCCGCATAAAACATCGGGATAAACCTTGCAAAAAGCATTGGGATAAAGGCCCTGGTCAAGATGTTTGGTAGCCGCATGTACTTCTTCTTTCTGGGCGGAAACGCCTCTTTTGCTATAAAGACTCATTCAGGATTATTACCCGGCAAATTTAGTTGTTCCGGGCCGTTGGCAACCAGGAATTTTCAATTCACGATTATTAATTATCAATTAGTTTTGCCCACTTATGCAGGTACACCGTGATATCGATCATCTTCCCGTTTTTCGCAATGCTGTTATTACAATCGGCACTTTTGACGGTGTTCATATGGGACATCGCCAGGTGATCGATAAGCTAAAAACAGAAGCCCGGGCCGTAGACGGAGAATCGGTCATCATCACCTTTCACCCCCATCCCCGCAAGGTTGTTTCCTCTACCATTTTAGGCATCCGGCTGATCAATACCCTTGATGAAAAGATCCGGCTCCTGGAAGAACTGGGGATCGATCATGTGGTGATCGTACCGTTTACCGATGCTTTTGCCAACCAGCCGGCAGAAGATTATATGAAGGATTTCCTGATCGGCAAGTTTCACCCGCATACGATCATCATTGGTTATGATCACCGTTTCGGTCGTGAGCGACAGGGCGATTACCGGCTGCTGGAAAAAAAAGCTGCCGAATACGGTTACCAGTTAAAGGAGATTCCAAAACATATTCTCGAAAATATTTCGATCAGCTCCACCAATATCCGCGAAGCGATCCTTCACAGCGATACGGATACGGCTGCCAGGTTACTCGGGTATGAATTTTTCTTTACAGGTATCGTTGTACACGGCGATAAGTTGGGCCGGCAACTGGGCTACCCTACAGCTAACCTGAAAGTGACCGATGAAGAGAAGATCGTTCCCGGCAATGGTATCTACGCGGTCTATGCACAACCCGAAGGTTTTGATCAGCGATTGAAAGGAATGATGAGTATCGGGTTCCGTCCCACCGTAGATGGAAGAAAAAGAGTGATCGAAGTGAATATCTTTGATTTCAATAAAGAGATCTATGACCAGTCCTTAACGGTCTATGTAAAAAAATACTTACGGGAAGAGATCAAATTTGATGGACTTGAATCACTCGTTAAGCAAATAGACCAGGACAAAATTGATAGTCTGAAGTGTTTATAGTCCTGAGTTTATCGAAGGATGATTTTTTGTTTATGGTTGTTTTAATGCATGCCTTCCATAGAATCGCCGAAACCCGGCAAACTTTAAGAGTATTTACATTCAAACAACCATAAACCACAGACTATAAACAATAAACTTTTTAATATTTTATTTTAAACTCAAGCACAGATGCATCCGCAAAAAAATCTTCGATATCAGCGGTGATCGTGACTTTCTTTTTGTCCGGGGATAATTTGACATTCGCTCCTTCCGCTTTTGTTGCCGGGCGGGGGAGATTGATGATATAGGTAGCTTTCATCGTAAGTCCCATGGCTGCAGCTTCTTTGATACCTTTCAGGTATTCGTCGCTTTCCACACCTGCATATTTTTCTTTATTCAATTTCCTGGTCAGTTCGCCATTGGAAAATTCAAGCGTATAGTAATCGTCAAATGAACTGGGTTCCGGCATCTGGTCAGCTCCGGGGCCTGCATTATCCGACATCTTATCCTTCATCACCGCAGCCATGATCTTACCTGATAATTTATTGTACACGGGAATTTGTGATGGGGAGCTGAACGGAAAAGAAAGATTGGTCAGGAACTTATCTTCTTTCGCGTCTCCTTTGATCGTCAACGTGCCTTTTCTTACCATTTCTCTTTCTTCCGGTGTGAGATCAGGAATACTGTCAGCACCTTCTTTCATTGATATTATTGAATCGATGGTGGTAAAGCCTGCTTTTTCCATCTGTTCGGCACCGCCCATATTCTTTGCAAGGGTGATCAAAGCACCCATGTCAGTGGTATTACTGATAGTACCGGTTCCGTCTTCATTCAGGGTGATCTCTTGTGTGGTCTCAAAACAACCTGCGAGAAAAAGGGTACAAATGGCGAGTACGGATAGAAACAGCTTACGCATATTATCTAAAGTTTATTAAGTAATGAGATGAGCTCTTTTTTTGAAAAGTTGCACCAATGTGCGTCCTTTCAGGGCACAAAGAAACGGCATTTATAGCAATGAAAGAGGGAATGATCAGGCCATTATTTTCACGGTCATTTCCCGGAGCAGGGAGGCATCGCTGGTACCCGTGCTGCCTATTCCCACGCTTTTCAGGTTATACTGGTGCAGCAATAACAGGGCTTTTTCCACCGCCGGGTAGGTATAGAGGCGGGCTGCCTGCAAATAATCCTTCATAAAATAAGGATTGACGCCGATGGCGGCGGCGATCGTTTTCTCATCGGCGCTGCCCGTACCGTAGATCATAAAGACCTTGCTGAAAAAACTATAGAGGGAAGGCAGTACCAGTTGTATGGGTCCAGCTTTCGGATTGGCCTCGAAATACTGGATAATCCGGATCGTACGGGCGAGGTCGTGTGCGGCAAAAGCAGACTGGAGTTCAAAGACATTATAATCCTTGCTTACCCCGATATAATGTTCGATATCCTCTTCGGTCACATGTGTCCGCTTGCCGAGGTTGATCAAAACTTTATCGAGTTCGTTCTCTATCCGCACCAGGTCATTCCCAATATGATCGACCAGCAATGCCAGACCCTTGGGTGTGATCGTCAATCCTTTTGACCGGATCAGTTCCTGCGTCCATTCAGGCAGTTCACGGTCATACATTTTCCTGGTGGTAACCAGCACGCCTTTTTCTTTTACCAGCTTCGCGAATTTTTTTCGTGCATCGAGTTTTTTCTCTTTGTAAGAGACCACAAAGACCGTGGTAGGGAGTGGTCTTTCAATATAGTTCTCGAGCTTCTCCACATCCCGCATCTGCTGGGCTTCTTTCAACAACACTACCTGTCTTTCGCCAAACATCGGGTGACGGCTGCAGGCATTTACGACATCGGCCCAGTTGGCATCCTTTCCGTAAAAAATAGAGAGGTTGAATGACGCTTCAGACTCATTCAGAATATGGTGTTCGGCATAATCGATCGCCTTATCGATAAAGTACTCCTCCTCTCCTTCGAGCCAGTAGACAGGCTTGAAGTTCTTCTTTTTCCAATCTGAGATGATCTTTTCCACACTCATAAGACGCTAAGATACAAGCTTTAATAATCGGGTGATCACAAAATATGGAGAGTCTTTAAAACGCCCCGGACCTTTCTGGCACGGTTTTCGAAAACTGGTGTACCCGGACGGAACTTTTAACAGAATAAGGCCAAAAAGGATGCAACGAGCAATAACCTTACGGCCGCTTTTAATTCCGCCAATCATTTAGTAATTTAACGTCAAATCTCAAATCCTTTTGTATGACAAACACAAATTATCCCTCAGCTACTTCCGGACCCACAACTCCAGCAAGTCAGCCCAAAAACAGAAACACGAAAAACCTGGTAATAGGTCTGCTCGCAGCCGGTCTCTTAGGTACATGGGGCTACCTCCTGTACGATAAGAACAAAGCTGAAAAAACGATCAATGACCAGCAGGCGTCGATTACGAAAGTAACAGATGAAAAAAGCGAATTGCAGTCAAACTTTAATGCATCACTGGCGCGGTTGGATTCTATCACAGGAGCAAATAACAACCTGCAGGGTGAAAAAACAAACCTGCAAAAAGAGATCGACTCTAAGAAAGCCGAGATCCGCAAGATCCTGAACGACAAGAATGCAACAGCATCACAACTGGCGAAAGCAAGAACTATGATCGCTGACCTGAACTCCAAGATCACCGGACTGGAAGAAGAAGTTACAAGACTGACAGGTGAAAACCAGGAACTGAATACTGCCAACACAACATTGCGGCAGGAAAAAACTGACCTGGAAACAAACCTGGCTACTGCCTCTACGGAAAAAGAAGAGCTGGCAAAAACAGTGGATGTAGCTTCTACATTCAGTGCTTCTAATATCCAGGTACTTCCTGTGAATGAAAAGAATAACGGTAAAGAAAAAAGCACTACCACCTCTAAAAGAGTAGACAAACTGGTAGTATCGTTTGATGTGGAGAACCGTGTTGCCAAATCAGGACCTGCGGATATGTACATTATCGTAACAGCGCCTGATGGAAAAGTGATCTCTACTGAAGGCAGCATGTTGAATACACGTATGGATGGTGACAAGAACTTTACTGCAAAAATTCCGGTGGACTATGTACAGGGACAACGCAAGCCTGTTTCATTCCCGATCCGCCAGGAAGATTTCCAGACTGGTAACTATAAAATTGAAATTTATCATAACGGCTTCAAAATTGGTGAAGGTGTAAGAAGCCTGAAAAAAGGTGGTTTATTCGGTTAAAAGCAGATAACTCCTGCAAAAGAAAGCCGTCTCGTTCTAAACGAGGCGGTTTTTTTATGGCCTGGTTTTTTAGCCACTAATTTCACGAATAACACGAATGAATTAAGAAGATATTAATTGGCTTCGGCAATTGATCAATACAGGGTTGACCACGAATGGACTCGAAGAATACAAGATCGAGAGAGGATGAACACGAATGCTGCTGCTCAGTATTTTTTCTCTCCAAAGGTTTACACAGGGAAAGTGCTGGCCCTGGTTTGTCATAGTCCGGGGCCACAAGTCGGTCAGTGTCCAGGCAAAACCATTTAAATAGTTTGCCACATTTGTCTGTCACTCAATCCCGGGTTGAAACCCTGGCTATATGTAACTCCGAAGGGTGACATGCCTATAGAAACATTGAGATACCACTGATTGAACGCATTTTGTCCGCGAACTTTGCGACGGGCTTTGCGTTTTTGCGGTTAAATTCTTAATTCCGAATGCACATCTTTTACACATATCAACCAGCTTGAATGCAGAACGGGCCAAAGCTGTAGCCAATGAAGTAATTTTGGAACGAAGCAAATTACTACCCATGCGTCAACCCTCTTTCCACCGGCTCTTGCCGGCTATATTTTTGTTTGCCGGTTTTGCAGCTACTGCACAGGACAGTTTCAAACCGAAGTTCAAGAACTCCACGATCTATACCGGTATTGAAGTTGGCTCCAAGGGTGTTAAGATGAGTATCATCGAGATCGGCAAGAATGCGCAAAGCAGCGGTGCTTTTAATATTTTAAAAGACACTACAACCAATACCGATTTTATCTCTTTCACGGATCCCACTTTTGCGGCCACACTGGATGGACTCTATGGTTTGTATGAAAAAGCCGTTGGCGATTACGGTATTCCTCCCAAAAGGATCTTTACGGTGATCAGCAGTGGTGTAAAAGGACAGGCAGAAAAAGACAATAAGCAACAATGGATCAATAACCTCATCGATTCTTTCCGGGTACGGATCAATGAACCCCAACGGAAAGTAGAAGTGGTAGATGTAAGTAAGGAAGCACGTCTCTCCCATTTAGGTATTGTTCCTGATCTCCGCCGTTACAGCACATTCATCATTGATATCGGGAGCGGCAATACCAAGGGAGAGACGTGCTTCCTTACTTACATCTACCACTTCTACTTTCCGTTGGGGTTCATTGATCCGTACCCGGAAAGAATCGATGAGGTTATTGATCCATTGTTGCTTATTGTCT
>JANOHQ010000099.1:0-4695 GCA_031406595.1 Chitinophagaceae bacterium | reverse complement strand
AGATTAATTGGCGCTCCGCCTGCAGTGAAGTTAACAGGACCATTTACCCAGAAGGTAGAGATCTGTGTTCCGTTAGATGAAGAAGCCCACATATTGCCAGCCAGCGGCGCTGCAAAAACATTTATAGTTATAGTGCTGGTTACAAGTGTAGCTGAACCGGTCCGGGCGATCGATACACTTACAGTGTATGTACCAGCCACGGCATAGGTCAGGTTTTTCGCATTGGAGTTACCAACCTGGCTAACAGGGTTTGTTCCCAAACCTGTTGCACCTGCAGCAGTCCATGTGAAAGTATAGTTACCGCTTCCTGTATAGTTATTAGCAGTAGCAGTGAAATTCACTGAACCACCAACACCAATATTTTGTGTTGTAGAAGGAGTAATTGATACAGATGGGGGAGGAACGAACGGTCTCAGGGCAACCACAACGGCACCCCAACGATCGTTTACATCTTCCAGGGTTACAGTGCCGTTACCAGTAGCGCCGGCTGCGGCTTTGGTAGCCCATGCTGCACCAACAGACATATCCTGGGTACCAGCGGTCCAATCAAATTCAGAAACTTCTCCCAGGGAAGCCGGTGAAGTACAGGCCCAGGTGCCGTAGCTACGGTTGTCAGATTGCTGAGCAAACATTACAACGGCGGCATTTGCCACTGTTGTGGTAACACCAGTTGCTGTGGCTGTACCACCTGCAGCTCCGCTTACTGCGAAGGTACCCGTTGCGTCAATCGGCGTAACATTGTCAACACCCGAAAACGCAGTGATAGATCCAACGGCATCATTGGAACCTGCACCAAGTACAAATGTGTAGCTTGCGGGCTCAGCACCGCCAGCCACTTTGTAAAGTACGGTACCACGCAGGTTACTGCCATTAATGTTTCCGCTTCCAACAAGTGTCCAGCCAGCAAGGCTTGGAGTAATTGCGACACCATTGTTTTTTGCGATGTTAACAAACATGATATCACCTGAAACAACTCCGGTGGGTTTGTTAATCGTGAGATTTGTGTTTGTGGAAGTAGCGCTGGTCGACGTGCCTCTTAAGGCAATCTGACCGAAGGCCGTACTCCCAATTGCCAAAAAGGCAAATGCGAAAAGTAAAGTAAACTTTTTCATGCTCGTAGGTTTATGTTATAAATAAAAATGAATACACAGTTTGGGTCAAACTGGTTTTCGGAGGCATGGAATTGCGGTCATCAGGAGGATGTTAAACTTGCAGGTTTTGCAGAAGAGAAAAGGAATATGCTCTGGGTCTTTTTGGAGGAGTGGATCAACTGATAGGGGCGTAAATGTACTGAGGAGATTTTTATTGTGCAAGTACTATTGCTTATTTTTTTAAAAAAAATCAGACAGCATTCATTTTAAGGAAGTTAGTTTGTTTTTTTCCACGGTTTATAGGGTTTTTCCGATAGGGAATTCTGCTCCGGAGCCTCCCGCAAAGGCTCACAGGATTCCCAGTCAGTATGCATATCCGCCGGCAATTGCTGGTAAATAGCAGTGCCTTCCGTCTTCCAGTTCATCATTTCATCGCTGACAGATTTGATGATCTTCCCTGGGTTTCCGGCCACCAAACTACGTCCAGGAATCGACTCCCCTTCCCTGACCAATGTAAGTGCCCCGACAATACACTCATCACCAAGTTCCACATTGTCCATGATCACTGCATTCATGCCAACCAGGCAGTTTTTCCCGATAACAGCACCATGAATAATAGCCCCATGCCCGATATGAGCCCCTTCTTTTAATACTACGGCCGCTCCCGGAAACATATGGATCGTACAGTTTTCCTGCACATTGCAGCCGTCTTCGAGAATGATCTGTCCCCAATCGCCGCGAAGGGCGGCGCCGGGACCGACATAACAGTTTTTCCCGATAATAACATTACCGGTTACAGCTGCCTGCGGATGAATAAAGGAAGAGGCATCAATGACGGGTATATATTGTTTGAACCGGTAGATCATAATCCGCGATTGAGTTGTTGGCCGGGGATCAACGATTTTTCAGTCCGGTAACATAAACCTTTGAATATGGCCACTTCCTGGTTATCCTGGTTGGTAATAGTAATATGATAAAGGCCGGTGGATCTCCCGTTATGCAATTCTTTTGCTTCGGCCGTCAGCACATCACCCACATGGATCGGCTTCAGAAAGTTGATGGAAGTATCCAATGCAACCGATAATGTATTCCTGTTATTACAGGCAAAAGCAAATGCGCTGTCGCCCAGGGAAAAGGCAATACCTCCGTGTACGATCCCGAACCCATTGATCATCTCCTCCCGAACGGTCATTTTAATTTTACTATATCCTTCTTTTATTTCCAGTACTTCGATTCCCAGCCATTGGCTGAAAAGATCATACTTCGTCATGTGGCTTACCACCGATCGTGCCAACTCATCCTTTACATTGCTCATTGTATATTGCTTATAGTCTAAGATTATTCTCCCTTAAATTCCGGTTGTCTTTTTTCTAAAAAAGCCTGCACTCCCTCTTTATAATCTGCAGTCTGTGCTGCCCGCTGCTGGAAAATATCTTCATCCTGTAATTGCTCTTCCCATGAGTTGCAAAAGGAATGGCTCAGTACCCGTTTGGTATAGGCCAATCCCTTCGTGGCCATTTTAGCAAGATAGTGGGCGATTAACAGGGCATTCTCAGCAAATGTTTCATCCGGGAAAACTTTATAGATCATTCCCATTCTTTCCGCATCGGCCGCCGGCACTTTTTCTCCGAGCATCATCAGCGCGGAAGCTTTCTGCCAGCCGATCAGCCTGGGCAATGTGAAAGTGCCACCGCTATCGGGGATCAATCCGATTTTACTGAAGGCTTGTATAAAAGAGGCGGAATGTGTTGCCACAACGATATCACAGCATAAAGCAATATTGGCCCCGGCACCGGCGGCCACGCCATTGATAACTGCAATCACCGGCTTTTCCAACATTCTAATTCTTGTTACGATGGGATTATAATGTTCGGAGAGGATTTTTTTCATGCCCGGTCCTTCGGGGTCTACGACTTCCGCAAGGTCCTGCCCGGCGCTGAATGCTTTCCCGTTACCGGTGATATGCACGCAACGCACCGGGCTGTCTTTGCATTTGTCCAGCGCTTCCTGCATCAGCAAAGCCATTTCACGATTGAAGGAGTTGAGTTTATCAGGACGGTTAAGTGTGATAAAGCCAATGGAATCTTTTATTTCAAAAAGAATAGAAGACATAGTTGTTGTTTGGAACAACAAACCTAAGTTGAAAAATCGAGATGTCTTTTACTCTGCGATCAAATTTATGCTTAACGGGCTACCACCGATCACTCCCGCCTGGTTAATAGTGCCAGATCCTTCAACCACGGCTAAAAAAAAGAAATTGCTTCCGGCGCTAAAATAAAGTGTTATAGCTGGCTGAATTAATTTTAATCCCTGATAGTTTGGTGCATTTCCATAGACTGGGATGATTTCATAACCCAAAGTAATTGTACCAGCCGAAGTCAACATAAATAATAAGGCTAAACCATTTTGCGGGTTGGTCCAGATACCTGCGCAATTGAAACTACCCTCGAACCTGTACAACCCGCTTTTGTTCACTGTAAATATGCCGGTACTGTTATTATAGCTGATGGCCCCAGAAAGAGCGTAGTTGGTATTAAATTTAAGCGTGTCGCCAAAGTTAAGACCGTTCACTAAATTGCCGCTAGCCGCAAATAAGAACCTGTCGCTGTTGCCATAGGCAATGCTCTCCCAGCTTGCAACGCCGGATGGACCGCCACTGATCAATGCCTGGCCCGGTGAACCAGCATTGTTATTCAATAATATTTTATTCGCAACATTTATATCGCCATTCACATCCAGCTTTGCATTTGGGTTGGCGGTGCCGATTCCAATGTTGCCACCATTTTCAATAAAGAATCTTCTCCCACTTCCAAATTCATCGATATAAAAATAGCCTGCCGTGCTATCATAATTCATTTCCCATTTTTTTGTAGTACTTGAAAAACCAAGAGCACCGCGAAGCTCCAGTCTTGAAGCTGGATTAACGAGACCAATGCCAATGTTTCCTCCATTGGTGATCGTCATTCGTTGCTGGCTCTGCGTATAAAAATCGAGACCATATTGATTGCTGCCTGCTGTTCTTTTTGAACCAATAGCTTCTCCACTTGCACTGCCAAAGTGAAGAGAATTAGCCACAGTGCCCGTGTTATTATTATTCTGGTCTATGACCATCCCTGCGGCCACACTGAATAATTGTTCCGGGTTGACGGTGCCAATGCCCACATTGCCATTTGATAGAACCGATAACCTGGGGATATTGCCGGTGGTAAGATGGACCTTTCCCGGATTACCGTTATACGTACCAAAGTCCACATCTTCATCATTGCCTGAGAACGAACCGATATAACCGCGGTTGTTGGCGCCTTCCGCAAGCGTGAGATAAAGTTGCGAACCAGGGGCGGAGAACGTGGCAACATTTCCATTGGTACCCGCCACGTGTAATTTTGAGAGCGGAGAAGTAGTGCCGATCCCAACATTTTGGGAGAAGGAGATTTTAGATACCAGGAGACAGAAAATTAAGCTTTTTTTCATGGCGATCATTTGTAATCAAATATGAGAAAGATCGGAACAGGTCACTATCGCCAAAACTGGGTAGATGCTATTTATTGTTTACTATATAAATAACAAGCGCCCGGGTTTTCATAAAAGGCCTGGAAAGAGGGTT
>JANOHQ010000086.1:0-3699 GCA_031406595.1 Chitinophagaceae bacterium | reverse complement strand
GATCTCGAATACCTGGCCAGTTTGGAGATTTTCTGAATATAGCTCTATCCAATCTTCCAGCGCTTTTTTTATAGCCGCATATGTGCCCCCCTCTATAAAAAGAATATTGTTCATGATTAATTGATCGGCGAAGTTTGTCGCCTCTCGGCGCAAGTATTGCCTTCGGCAATTATTTCAAAACACCCAGTTCCTTCCCAATTTTCGTAAACTCCGCAATAGCTTTATCCAAATGCGCCTGTTCATGCGCCGCACTCAACTGCACCCGGATCCTTGCCTGACCTTTGGCTACAACAGGAAAGAAGAAACCGATCACATAAATGCCTTCCTCCAATAATTTCGCGGCAAAGTTTTGCGCCAGCACCGCATCGTATAACATGATCGGTACGATAGGGTGATCACCGGGCCTGATATCAAAACCGGCTTCGGTCATCTTAGTTCTGAAGTATTTTGTATTGGACTCTAACCTGTCTCTTAGTTCCGTTGTCTCTGTCAGCATATCGAGTACCGCAATAGAAGCACCCACGATCGAAGGAGCCACTGTATTACTGAACAAATAAGGTCTTGATTTCTGTCGCAGCATATCGATCACTTCTTTTCTTCCCGAAGTAAAACCACCGGAAGCGCCACCCAATGCTTTACCCAGGGTGCCGGTGATGATATCGATCCGGCCCATCACGCCACGGTATTCATGGGTGCCTCTTCCTGTCTTACCCAAAAAACCGGAGGAATGACATTCATCGATCATCACGATGGCATCATATTTATCTGCCAGGTCGCATATCTTATCGAGTTGTGCGATCGTTCCATCCATACTGAAAGAACCATCGGTGACAATGATGCGGCTGCGGAGATGTGCCGCTTCTTTTAGTTTTGCTTCCAGGTCTTCCATATTGTTGTGCTCATAGCGGTAACGCTGTGCTTTGCATAAACGCACCCCATCAATGATACTCGCATGGTTAAGCGCATCGGAGATGATGGCATCCTGCTCATTGAACAGGGGTTCAAACACTCCGCCATTCGCATCGAACGCGGCAGCATATAAGATCGTGTCTTCTGTGCCGAGAAATTTCGAGATCTTTTCTTCCAGTTCTTTATGGATATCCTGTGTGCCGCAGATAAAACGGACACTGCTCATGCCATAGCCTCTTTCTTCAATGGCTTTATGCGCCGCTTCGATCACTTTGGGGTGACTGGACAAGCCGAGGTAATTATTGGCGCAGAAATTCAGTACCGTCTTTCCGCCCACCGTTATTTCCGCCCCCTGCTGGCTGGCAATAATCCTTTCCTTTTTATACAGACCAGCGGCGCTGATCTCTTCTACTTCTTTGGCAATGCGTTGTACAAGGTTTTCATTCATATCGCTGGAGTTGAACGGCAAATATAATAAGGCCCTGGAAGGAAATAGAAATAAAGAAGGTTGCTTCGGCTGCACCTCCCAAGGAGAGAGTTGTGATTCAATGATCAAAAGAAACTGCCGAAGGCAGTGATTCGCATTCAATTATTTCGTGCTATTAGTATACTGAGCTTGTCGAAGTATTCGTGGCTAAAAAATTACACAAAAACCAATTCCTTATTGATAACCTCAGAAAAGTTTGCCCGGAAGCTGTTTGCCGGACCCGCATAGGGCTCGCCTATCGGTTGACGGTGAAAAATCTGCCGTTCACGAAGCGGAAGACACCGCCTGAGAAATAATAGCAAAACTGTAACATTTCTCTTTTTACTTTCGTCAAACCCCAAAACCACTCCCATGCAGAAAAAAGAACTCTTCAATATCGGCATTATTGCCCTATTACTGGTAGCCAGCTTCCTGGTACTGAATGGTTCAAATGGTTCGGCCGTGCCGGTGAAGGCAAGCCCGACCTGCTGCAAAAAGTCGGTGGCACCATGTTCTGAACAGGCCAGGCCCGACGCTCCGGCAGAAACCGGTTTGGAGCATATTTCTCACCAATTTATCAGCCTCCCTGTTTTTTTTCATTGATTTTCAGGCTTTAAGGCCTGAAAAAAATACCGCGGAGCTGTAACTTCTCTTCTTTTGATTCGTATTACTGAACGGGCAAGGCCCGCTTAATCTATCTTTACGGCTGTTTATGACTGAACGAGAATATAATGAATGTGTAACCACGTACGCTGATAATGTGTACCGCTTCATCCTGAAGAATCTCCGGCACGAGGAGGATGCGAGGGATGTAGTACAAACCGCTTTCGAGAAAATGTGGCGGAACAGGGAGGACGTGGATGCGCAGAAATGCAAGTCCTATCTTTTTACCGTGGCCTATCACCAGATGATCGATCATATCCGGAAAGTGAAAAGGATACAGTTAAGAGAAGAATTCAGTGATGAAACAAGGATCCAGCACCAGCCGGCCAATAATTTAAAGAAAGTACTGGAAGAAGCGCTGGCCCGGTTAAGCGAAACACAACGTTCATTGGTTTTGCTGAAGGATTATGAAGGATACAGTTATGAAGAGATCGGCCAGATCATGAATCTTAATGCCAGCCAGGTGAAAGTATATCTTCACAGGGCAAGGATGCAACTGAAAGAATATTTAGTGAAAATGGAAAACGTAATATAAGAAAAGCTTTTAGCAGTTAGCTTTTAGCCGCAAGCGAGTAAAAATGAATATCGATCGTCATAATTGCGAAGAGTATTTTATCCTGTATATGGATAATGAGCTGGGTGGGGAAGACCGCCGGGCGGTGGAAGCATTTGTGCAACTGCACCCGGACCTGAAAGAGGAACTGGAACTGCTGCTGCAATTCAAAATGGAGCCGGATACCAGTGTTGTATTCCATGGCAAGGAAGAATTATTAATGGTGAACGGGGAAACACCCATCAGTCTGTCCAACTATGAAGAATGGATGCTGCTTTATACCGACAATGAACTGGATGCTGCGCAGCAATTGAAGTTTGAGCAGTTTATGATCGTTCACCCTTCCCTTCAACAGGAATTTGACCAGCTGAAAATGGCCCGTCTCGAACCCGATACTATTGTATTTGCCGGTAAAGCTTCCCTGTATCGAAAAGAAGAAAGGGTGCGCCGCTTACCTGTGTGGTGGCGGATCGCCGCTGCAGCGGTGCTGCTGATCGCTATCGGAATTACGGCCGTAATGGTGATCAATAGAAATGACGAGGTTAAAAATGATGGGGTGGCCAACGAGATCGTTCCGGAAATTAAAACCAATACAAACAGCCCGGTCATAAACAATCCTGCACCTAACCGGGAAAATATAGCGGTCAACAATGATCGCGTAGAAAATATAACTCCTGCTGTACCGCAAACGAAAGAAAATAATACAGCAGTAACACGGCCCGGTCCATTGAAGAAAGAAAAGACCAAAGACCTCATCGTTCCTGAACTGGTTAAAGAAGAACAGGTCGTGGTTGTTCAAAAAAACAATGACCTTCCGAGGCCATTGAACAATCCGAACATTACTAATAACAAGGTCAATAAAGATATTGTCAACCATATTCCTTCTGAAGTCATCCAGCATAAGACAGCATTAACAAAAAGGGATGTAACAAGCGCTGACCCTAATTCGTCAGATATTGTGAACGCATCTTACAATAATGTTGATGCAGAGCTTGACCAGCCCGATGGTAAAAAGAACAAAAGTCGTGGCCTCTTCCGGAAGATCGCCAGGACCTTTGAAAAAAGAACAGACATCGACCCTACCGATGACAACCGTTTATTGGTAGCT
>JANOHQ010000084.1:0-4137 GCA_031406595.1 Chitinophagaceae bacterium | reverse complement strand
GCTCTAACCAACTGAGCTAAGGGTCCGATCCCGCAAAGCGGGCAAATTTAATATAAGAACTAACTTCTCTTCGACTTTCCCGATACGCTTCGTTATCGGGACCTTGATTTTCTATCACTCATTGTTCGTGATGAAAATCTACGGCCTGCGCCCCTCCCGATATAATCGGGATGCTCTAACCAACTGAGCTAAGGGTCCGATCCCGCAAAGCGGGCAAAAATTTAATATAAAGAGCTTGATTATTCGGGTTGCAAAAATAGCGAAAATGCCCTGTTAATCAAATCAGTTTTAATTAGAGGGATTTTCTTAGATTTAGGGTGACGATCATGCCTGAGAATGACCACATAAGAAGATTATTAGCTGCGATTGCTTTAGACAATGACCAGCGGGCTTACAAGGAATTGTTTCTCCTCCTGCACAAACCCCTGAAACAGTTTGCCTATTCGATCCTGAAATCCGGTGAAGAAGCCGAAGAACTGGTATCCGATGTATTTGTCCGGATCTGGCAAAAAAAAGACAAGTTAACCACTATCGAAGCTCCCCTGTTTTATTTCTATACCACTGTAAAGAACCTGGCCATTACCAGGCTGAATAAGCAAAAAAGACAGGCCAATATAGCCCCTGAAGAGTGGCTGGTACAGATGAACAGCATTTACTTTGATCCCGAACAACTGATGATGACGGAAGACATGCTCCGGCAGATCAGGAATGCGGTGAATGAATTGCCCCAACGCTGCCGGATGATATTTAAACTGATCAAAGAAGACGGGCTCAAGTATAAAGAAACAGCAGAACTCCTGCAGCTTTCTGTAAAAACGGTGGAAGCCCAAATGGCCATTGCCCTTCGCCGGATAGCCAAATGCATGCACCTTGATCTGAAGCCGGCAACACGGCCGCAACTCCTCGCTAAAAAATAGTTAAACTTCTTTAGGGGTAACTGCTGGAATCCGGTGTCTTACTGGTATATACAGCTAACTACGCATGAGCCAGGAAAAATTTTGGATACTGCTTCCTAAAAAATTATCGGGAGAAGCTTCAGAGGAAGAACTGAAGGAATTGGAGAGCCTGATCGCCGAAAACCCCGCCTGGCAGTACGCCATTCAGAATCTTAGTGATCTCTGGAAACAAAAATCCACCGACGATCACATGCAGGCCGAAGACGCTTATATGCTCCACCTGCACCGGATGACGGAAATGAATATCCCCTTTGGAGATTCATTCCCGGAACTCCCGACCCCCGTTTCCCGTACCCGGATCAGGAAATGGTATTGGGCCGCCGCCGCATTGATCGTGATCACCACTGGAATTTTAGGGTTTGGTAAACTCTTTACCAGGGGCAACGGGAAAACAATTGCCCAAAATGAGGTGAATGAAATATCTACCCGCAAAGGTTCCAAATCAGAAATAAAATTACCGGATGGCTCCGTGGTCTGGCTCAATGCAGGAAGCAAGCTGACCTATACCAAAGAATACGGACAGGTCATCCGCGAAGTATCGCTGACAGGGGAAGGATATTTTGATGTGGTAAAAATGAAGGACAAGCCGTTCATTATTCATACCTCCAATATCAATATCAAAGTACTGGGCACTGTTTTCAATGTAAAAGCTTACCCCGAGGATAAACAAACGGAAACCAGTCTTATCCGGGGCAGCATTGAGGTAACCATCAATAACAGGCCCAGCGACAAGATCATCCTTTCACCCAATGAAAAACTGGTGGTACAGAACGAACTTTTCCTCAAGACAGAAGCTAAAAAAAATAACCTGAAGTATACCCCGCCGACCGTATCTGTCAACAAATTAGAATATAACCTGGAAGATAGTGCGATCGTTGAAACGCAGTGGGTAGCCAATAAACTGGTATTTGATGACCTTTCTTTTGGAGAGATAGTTGTGATGATGGAACGGTGGTATAACGTGGACATTGAACTACATGACAAAGTACTGGACCAAACGAGAATGACAGGGAATTTCGAAAAAGAATCGATCGACCAGGCACTGGAAGCTTTAAAGCTGTCGGTCCCGCTCATCCCGTTCAGGTATGAACAAGAGGGAAATAAAATAATTATTCACCGATAACACCAAAACAAAATGCTTATTTATACCAATTCATCCTGACGAGCCAAAACAAAAGCGGAGTTCCGGTGCAACGGAACCCCGCGTGGTTGACATAAAAGACAGTCCCGCAAAGCGGGACGCGATTAGTAAACCCTTTCAAACCCAAAGTATGGAAAAAAATGAAACAGCCCCTGTTTCAGCAAAGGTTCTTTTCTATCTAAAGATTGCTAGAATTATGAAACTTACGACTGCTTTGCTGCTATTTGCTTGCCTCCAGGTTTCCGCCCATGGCTGGTCCCAGGAACGGATCACGCTGAAAATGAATGCATCGGAAATCAAAAAAGTATTATTGGCCATCGAAAAGAAAAGCGACTATCGCTTTCTCTTTACCGAGGATGCCGTAAAAGGGAAACCCCGTGTTTCCATCGATGTGGTCCAGGCCACAGTGACCGAGATACTGGATAAAATATTAGCCAGTACGGGATTAGGGTATAAGATCCTGGGAACGAATTTGATCGTATTAAAAGAAGGCGGACCCGCGGTGATCGTTGCCGAACAGGAGATCCGGGTGTCGGGGAAAGTAACCTCCGCAACCGGCGAACCGCTTGCCGGGGTTTCGGTACAGGTAAAAGGAACAAGAACCGGTACAACCACCGATGCCAATGGTAATTTCTCCCTTACCGTACCCGATGATGCGGTACTGGTATTTAGCTCTATTGGATACGAGTCTTCAGAAGTAGCTGTTGCCGGAAAAACAACCCTGGCAGTCAGCCTGACCGTATCAGAAAAAATTCAGGATGCTGTAGTGGTAATTGGTTATGGCTCTCAGCGCAGGCTTGATGTGACAGGTTCTGTGGCCCAGATAAAAGGGGATGAGTTATCAAAGCAATCATCTCCGAATGCGATCAGCGCACTACAGGGTAAAGTTGCCGGGGTACAAATCAACAATTCTGGCGCACCCGGCGCATCACCGGAAATCCGTATCCGCGGATTGGGAACTGTTTACGGGAATCCTAATCCATTATACGTAGTGGATGGTGTTTGGTTCTCCGATATCAGTTTTTTAAATCCGGCAGATATTGAAAATCTAAGTATACTGAAAGATGCCTCTGCACAATCCATCTATGGTATACGTGCGGCGAATGGTGTGGTATTGGTGACGACTAAAAAAGGACGCACCAATCAGCCCGCTTCTGTTAACTACACAGGTTATGTAGGCTGGCAAAGAGTTACTAACCAGGTGAAAATGGCTAATGCTAACGAGTATGCGATTTTGGTAAATGAAAAGGATGGTGCTTCCACTTTGAATCCTGCTGATTTTAGCAATGGAACGGACTGGTACGGACAGATGCTCCGGAATGCGATGATTACGAATCACCAGGTTTCGATCGCTGGTGGTGGCGAAAAGAACACCTATAATTTTTCCCTGGGATACCTGAACCAGGAAGGCATTGTTGAAACGAATAAATACACCCGTTATACGGCCCGTTTGCAGAATGATTTCCAGGTAATGAAGTCCTTAAAAATGGGTTACACCGTTACGGCTGCTGCCAGTAATTCTGATGATATCCCCGGTTCGATATTCCGCCAGATGTTTGCGGCATACCCGGTATTGCCCGTGTATTATGCGGATGGTAGTTATGGTGATCCCGGAGATTATCCCCTGGGCGACGGTGCCAAATTCAACCCACAGGTTACCATTGATTTTTTTGACCAGGAATCCAAGAATTACAGGCTAACCGGTAATTTTTTTGCCGACCTCAAGTTTGCGCGGAAATTCACTTTTCGTACCAGTATAGGAGGGGAATTTGGTCAGTCTGAAGTGCGTGGTTATACACCTGTTTATGCAGCTACGCTTAACCAGCGAAATACAGTCAGTGAATTAAGAATGTCAAGGGCGGAAACACGTAATTGGATCCTTGAGAATACACTGACCTATGATACCAAAATCAATGATCATGGTATCCGGGTATTATTAGGGCAAGCCGCGCAACGTTACCAGTCTTACGGATTTAGCGCCTCGGCATTGAATGTTCCGAATAACAGTGAAGGAGACAGGTATCTCAAGTTAGGTACTGT
>JANOHQ010000063.1:0-27351 GCA_031406595.1 Chitinophagaceae bacterium | reverse complement strand
AAAGATTCAAGGTCAGTCCAGGTAAAACCGATATAAAGAAACCCTATTCCCGTAAGAATCAGCCCGTAAACAACTTGCTTGTCAAAACGTTTCAGAATTGCAAATAATACTATTAATAAAACACCTGAAGAAATTCCAATAATTAATGATGTCATAACTGGTTTTAATTAGATAGCGACGGCATATAATATTTAAAAAAGTAGTATTTCTTTCATCTTAGTCAGAGTTATATATAGCCAGGCAATCAGATGAGCAAAAATATTTTCCTTCTTCTGTAGGATGCGAAATTGCATTATTAGGGTCCAGTATTAACATTCTGCATACTGAATCAATATAAACTAATTTTCGATTTTCAATACACAACTCAAATACTTCCTTTTCAATACTGACGTTTTTGAAAACCTGATTCCCTTTTGATGTCAGCGGAAACACAGATTTGTCAGATAATGCATTAACAAATTCATCTGAGCACCAAACGCTTCCTGCATTTGCCTTAGATGCAATTCTGGAAGTTAGATTAATGGCAGACCCAAAATAACTGGCCCCTCTTTTTAACACTTTTCCATAATGCAGCCCCCCATGCACCTGGAGAAAATTATGTTCATTCGAAATATGCCTTCCAATCATTACTGCGGTAGCCAATAGGAAATCTGGAGATGAAGAAACCACCATGATCTCGTCTCCCGTACGTTCATGAAGATGGCAATCTCCGATCAGGCAACTTTCTACTATCCCTATATACCTGTCAATTAAATCTGCTGCTGCAACAGCGCCATGCGTTTCTGTAAGGGCAGTATACCCCGATAGGTCAGCCATTAGTATCGCAATATTCTTTTCCATTACACAAAGATGGTATGGATAGAACCGTTTGGTGAGACATTCAGATGTCAGAAACGGACAAGCAAGTTGGCTTGCGGCAAGTACTGAAATCGCAGAACTAAATCGTTGTGTCTTCGGGAAGACAGGATTAGCTGCCCTTCTTCGTTGGATTTTAACTCTGTTGATGATGTGAATACATTTAGCCTTATACTGAATTCAATTCGGGCAGTGGCTGCAGCTAAAGAGTCTATAAATAATCAAAATACCCCGAAAGGGGTATTGGATTGACCCTCTCAAATCTGTAATTTCAAAAATTACAATAGGGCATTCAATCTGACCCCCTGACATTACTTTCCGCGTTATTTCTTCTGATAGTCGCATTATTCCCTCCCGGGCAGGGTTCCTCCTGCTTGAAATAGTTTTTTCTAATGTTCAAAAACTGAAAAATGAACAAAGAGGTAGAAAATGCATCTTCCCAATTCCTGAGAACGGATAGGACAAAGGCAAAGTCGAATGCAATAGAAATTCCCGCTATTTCCCTTCCTAAAGGTGGAGGAGCCATCAAGGGCATTGACGAAAAATTTTCTGTGAATGCGGTAAACGGCACAGCTTCATTTTCTATCCCCCTTCCTTTTTCCCCAGCCAGAACTGCTTCGCCTGCTTTGAGTTTATCTTATAATTCAGGGGCCGGCAATGGAGTTTTTGGCTTAGGCTGGAATTTGAGTTTACCGTCCATAAAACGCACAACAGGCAAACAACTTCCCCAATATTCAGATGCTATAGATTCCGATACTTTTTTGTTTTCTGAAGCGGAAGATTTGGTGCCTGAATTCAAAAAAGAAACAGATGGCAGTTTTAGTAAAGATGCTGACGGAAATTATGTAATTAGGGAAAAAGACGCTGCAAACGGACTATTTACTATTAGATACTACAAACCACGAATTGAAGGTTTATTTGCAAGGATTGAAAGATGGCGGCATAAAACAACCGGTGAAATGAAATGGCGGATTATCACCAAAGAGAATGTAACAACGCTTTTTGGATGGGGTGCTGCCTCAAGAATTTCCGACCCAACTGATGCAAATAAAATATTTGAATGGTTGCCCGAATTTGTTTTTGACGATAAAGGTAATTGTGCGTATTACAGCTATAAGAAAGAAGACGACAAAGGGCTAAACACTTCTCTGCTCCACAATAGAAACCGCACTCAAAACGGAGACCTCACTTACACCAACCTGTATTTAGAAAAAGTACTATATGGTAACAAAACACCCTATAAAAATTTTACTGATGCCCGTCCTGCTGAAACAGACTACCTGTTACAAACAGTATTCGATTATGGGGAATATGACACCGCGCCTCCCTATAGCAAAATAAAAGATTGGAATTTCAGAACAGATACCTATTCTGATTATAAAGCTGGTTTTGAGATAAGAACAACAAGGCTATGCAAAAGGGTTTTATTGTTTCATCATTTTACCGAACTGCCCGGCGGATCGGCTCTTGTAAAATCGCTCAACCTTGGATACGACGCTTCAGTCCATGAAGATTTTACCTTTCTAAAATCAATTACTTCTTACGGGTATATTAAGCAAACTGACGGAACCTATACGTATAAAAGTATGCCCCCGATGGAGTTTGAGTATCAGCAACACGATTGGAGCAAAGAAATTAAATCCGTCATCCAGGGGGATACGGTTCAAATGCCTGTCGGTCCGGACGAACCCCTGTATCAATTCACAGATTTATTCAACGAGGGCCTGGCCGGAATACTCAGCGAGCAGTCAGGTAGCTGGTATTACAAGCGCAATCTTGGTGGTGGTGAGTTTGAGCAGGCAAAGCCCGTAAACCCCAAACCTTCGTTTGCAGGTTCGGGCGGTAAACTTCAATTAACAGATTTAGATGCTGATGGCGGAAAGCAATTTGTAAGCTATGGCAATGATCCCAAAGGATATTTTGAATTGAACGATGCTAGTGAATGGCAGGGAATGCGGCTGTTTAAATCATTGCCAAATATAGATTTTAGCAGCCCCAACACAAAAATGCTTGACCTGGATGGAGATGGAAGACCCGAACTCGTTATCTCGGAAGAAAAGGTATTTACCTGGTATCCCTCTGAAGGGAGAAATGGCTTCGGCCAGGCAAATAAGGCTTTTAAATCACTCAACGAAGAAGAGGGACCTCACATTGTTTTTGCAGATTCAAAACAATCAATTTTCCTTGCCGATATGTCTGGCGATGGTATGACCGATATTGTAAGAATTCGAAATGGGGAGGTATGTTATTGGCCAAACCTGGGGTATGGAAAATTTGGACCCAAACTCTCTTTGGATAATGCTCCTGTTTTTGATCATCCGGGAGCTTTTAATCCCGCTTATTTGCGATTGGCAGACCTTGATGGCTCAGGCACATCTGATATTATTTACCTGGGAAAAAACAAATTCTCCTGCTGGAAAAATCTAAGCGGCAACCGTCTTTCACCAATCCCTTTTGAAATTGAACATGTTGCCGGCATCGATTCCCGTATGAAAATATCCGTTACCGATTTGCTTGGCAATGGGATGGCCTGCATCGTATGGTCAGGCTCACTGTCAAAGCATGGAACAGCCCCATTAAAATATATTGACCTGGCCAATGGCAAAAAGCCCTATATCATGGTGGCCTACAAAAATAATCTGGGAAAACAAGTGTCTTTGGAATACACCCCTTCTACCCATTTTTATCTGGAAGATAAGAAAGCCGGAAAGCCCTGGGTTACCAAACTTCATTTTCCTATACATTGTATTTCCAAAACAATTACAGAAGATAAGATATGCGGATACAAATTCGTCACGGAATACAGGTATCATCATGGTTACTATGATCATGCCGAAAGAGAGTTCCGCGGTTTTGGAATGATAGAGCAAATAGATGCAGAAAGCTTTGAGCATTGGCAAAAAGGCAATGGGGCCAATATTGTGGAAGAACAGCTGCACCAGGAACCCGTTGTAACAAAAAACTGGTACCATACGGGGGCTTTTTTGCAGAAGGAAAAAATCCTTGACCAGTTTGCAAAAGACTATTGGTATGAGCAAATGCCGCTACAAGGGTTTACTGTCTCCCATCATGAATCAGCATTGGCAGATGCCAAACTAACGGCTGCACCTGGTATGTATGCTTCGATCCTGAACCGGCTGTCTGCCCAGGAATGGAGGGAAGCATTCAGGGCCTGCAAAGGAATGGAATTACGTTCCGAAGTATTTGCAAAAGATGCGAAACAGTTTGGCGATACATACGAAGCAAGGAAAAAAGAGCTTACACCGTTTTCCGTAGCTACCCATAATGGTGTAATTGAGCTCCTGCAACCCAAGGGCAAAAACAAACATGCTATTTTCGCACTAAATAAGAGGGAGACACGAACATACAACTACGAACGCAATGCCGAAGACCCAAGGATAGCCCACACACTCAATATCAAACTGGATGAATACGGCAATGTGTTGGAATCAGCAGCCATCGTTTATCCCCGTATCCAGGCAGACGAAAGCTTACCGGGTCCCACACAGCAGGCGCAAGCTAAAACCACCATCATTTAC
Organism: Chitinophagaceae bacterium; assembly: GCA_031406595.1. Taxonomy (GTDB): domain Bacteria; phylum Bacteroidota; class Bacteroidia; order Chitinophagales; family Chitinophagaceae; genus JJ008. Next base: position 22,957 of record JANOHQ010000063.1, on the reverse strand, counting down.
ACACAGAACAGCTACACGAATGATGTGATCGATGATAATGAGTATCGTTTGCGTGTTGCTGCAGAAACAAAAAACTGTGAACTGAAGGGGGTGGCAACAACTGCAGCATATTATTCAGTTACCGATTTTGAAAATATCCTGTCCGCCTCTGCTGAAATAGCTTATCATCAGGCAGGCACCAATCCTGCACCGGGTACTGCTCAAAAAAGATGGATAGAACATACCCGGAATATCTTTTATAAGAATGATCTCAGCGGCGCACTGCCATTAAACCAGCTGGAGTCGAAAGGGATTCCTTTTGAAACTTACCAACTGGCCTATAATCCTGGCCTGTTAACCGATATTTTTGACGCAAGGGTTAATGCTGACTTGCTCACAGAAGGCAAGTTTACCAATAGCGAAGGCGACAATAATTGGTGGAGACGATCTGGAGGAAACCAGTTTATCACAGCCATTGAAACAGTAGCTGACGCCCAGCTTCGCTTCTATACACCTGTTGCCTATACCGACTCATTTGGAGCGGTTACCAAAACAAAATACTATAGCAACTATTTTCTTTTTATTGAGGAAACAGAAGATGCTTTCGGAAATAAAGCAAAAGTTGATCTGTTTAATTTCAGAACGCTGTCACCGCAGCGAATGAGAGATATCAATAACAATATTTCCGAGGCCATCACCGATGAGATGGGCCTGGTAAAAGCAATGGCTGTATTCGGTAAAGGAGATGAAGCAGATAAGTTAACAGGAATAAATGAGTTTACCACTGAAGCCGAACAGACGCAGATCGCCAGCTTTTTTGATGCTACAGACGCTGTTCAATTAACCGAACTTGGCAAAACCCTGGTTCACACTGCTACGGCAAGATTTGTATACGATTTTGATGCATACAAGGATTCCGGCAAACCTGCATCGGTTGCATCCATTGTAAGAGAAGCACATTTTCAAAACAACCATCATTCGCCTGTCCAACTCAGTTTTGAGTATTCCAATGGACTTGGTAAGGTAGTCATGACCAAGGCACAAGCTGCTCCGGGGTTGGTAAAGCAGGTTGTCGTTAACCCCGACAACACTTTTACTACTACCACAACCGATACCGCTGCAAACAAGACCAGGCAAATTCGCTGGATTGGTACTGGCAGAACAGTGCTGAACAACAAAGGCAATACAGTAAAACAATACGAGCCATATTTTTCATTAACACATGCGTATGAAGACTTAAAAGAACTGGTAGAAACAGGTTCAACCCCCAAGCTATATTATGATGCTGCAGGGCGACTAATAAAAACAGGAATGCCCGATGGTACTTTTTCAAAAATAAGTTTTGATTCGTGGAAGCAATCCAGTTACGATGCCAATGATACCATTCTCGATTCTGCCTGGTACAGCAACAGGACCCGCAGGCTTATTGATGAGCAGCTAATTGCCGAAGGAAAGGATCCGGCCAGGGAAAAGCAAGCCGCCGACAAAGCAGCCAAACACGCCAACACACCGAATATTCAGCATTTCGATACCATGGGAAGAGCTGTATTATCAGCGGAACATAATAAGCAAACCACCACGGGGGACAATGAGTTTTACCATACCAACATTATACTGGATGCGGAAGGAAATCTAACAGCCGTTACCGATGCGGGCGGCAACATGATTGCGCAATACAAATACGATATGCTGGGCAATATGGTATATCAAAATAACCTGGCTGCCGGGCAACGCTGGTTACTCAACAACATACTTGACGCTCCCCTCCGTACCTGGGACGAGCGGGACCATGAGTTTCAATATTTCTATGATATCCTGCACAGACCGCTACGCAGTGTGGTGGTCAATAATGTGGGGAAACCGGGAGATCAACTTTTAAATAATGTATTTGACCGTGTCATTTATGGCGAAGATCTTTTATTGGCCGATGGCAGCAACCTGCCCGAGCTGCAAGCCCGCAATGTTTTAGGGAAACCCATTCAACATTACGATACAGGCGGGTTGATGGATACACCCGATTACGATTTCAAAGAGCAGGCATTGACAACCACCCGCAGACTTTTTAGAAAATACAAGGAGGTTACTAACTGGATTGATGACAATTTGCTGGCGGACCTTGAAGCCGAAGCCTATACTTTTATTACTGAAACTGATGCACTGGGAAGGATCGCCAAACAAATTGCACCAGATGGCAGCATCATCACTCATTCATACAACGAAGCCGGTTTGCTTAATAGCCAAAGAGTTGCTCATGCCAATGCCGGTACTGCCACCACCTATATTAAAGAAATTGATTACAATGAAAAAGGACAACGCAACAAGATCATTTATGGCAATAATGTTATCACCCGGTTTTATTACGATAAGGAAACGTTCAGGCTTAAACGATTAGAAAGTAAAAGGCAAAACAACGACCCTCTCCAGGATTGGTACTACACGTATGACCCGGTGGGCAATATCACTCATATTGAAGATAAAAACATCACAGATACATTTTTTCACAACAAAAAAATTAGTGGTGTTTCTGCATACACGTATGATGCCCTTTACCGGTTGACAGCAGCGACCGGCAGAGAAAACAACGCCCTACCTGCATCCGGCAGGCACGACAACTGGAATGATGCCGCATTTATGCAGGCCATCAACCCCGGCGATCCCATGCAGATGCGCAATTATACCCAGCGCTACCAATATGACAGTGTGGGAAATATTCTCGAAATGCGGCATAGGGCAGCTGGAAACAACTGGACAAGGACCTATCAATACCAGGCCGGCAACAACAGACTGGTCAGTACCCAGGTCGGATCAGAAACATTTCACTACCCGCATCATGCCCAACACGGCTTTATCACCGCTATGCCTCATTTGGAAGACATGGGCTGGAACTTCAGGGAAGAACTTATTAAAACCATACGCCAAAAACGCAACGAGGGTGGCACACCTGAAACCACTTATTACCAATACGACAAACAAGGACAAAGGATAAGAAAAATAACGGAGAACCAGGCCGGGCCGGGAAACGCACCCACTAAAAAGGAAGAACGCATTTATGTGACAGGGTATGAGCTGTATAAAAAGTATAGCGGACCACATGCAGGACTTGAACGAACCAGCCTGAGCCTGATGGATGAAGCGCACCGCTTTGTGATGATAGAAACCCGTAATGATGTAGACGATGGCACCGAAAAACAGTTGGTACGCTATCAATTGCATAATCATTTAGGCTCGGCTTCACTTGAACTGGACAATACTGCGCAAGTGATCAGCTACGAAGAATACCATCCTTACGGCACTACCGCTTACCAGGCAAAGAACTCGGCAATTAAATCTGCTGCTAAACGCTATCGCTATACCGGCATGGAAAGAGATGAAGAAAGCGGGTTGGAATACCACCGTGCAAGATACTATGTGCCCTGGTTGGGAAGATGGCTTTCATGCGACCCTTTATACAAGGAAGACAAGGTGCTCAGTCAAAACTCAAAGGCTGGCAATGATAAAGGGAACAACACAGGTGAAAAAAGCAGTCAATACAACGATAATGAAAACCCCGAAGCTTTTGGGCAACCATACCAATACCCAAATGAAGACTACAGCCTGGAGAAATCAAACGGTCAATGGCGTAAGCCACAACGGCAGTTAAATCCGATAAGTGCACATGAGCATTCTTTACCGGGCAAGGAAGATTTATCAGATCTGAAAAACTTAAACCTTTACGCTTACGCTGCACTAGATCCAATTGTTTACCAGGATCCAACAGGTAATGTGCCCATTTTACAAGCATGGTGGGATGGATACAGCAATGCAGGCACGGCAGGTAAAGTTGGGTATGGGATCCTGTTCATATTTGCCTGGCTGGCACATGTCATCGTTAACCTGATCGTACTGATCTTTTCCGTGTTTGTCCAGAACCTGCTGGCCTTCTGGGATTTTAGTTGGGGTGCACCTCAAAGTTTAATCGGGTTGGGAGCAGGGATCATTCTCACGCTGCTGGGCGCAGATGTTATGCCTAAGTGGGGAATGGGCGCTAAAATTGAATTGCCCGCTTATATGGGTAACCCGGGGGGTATTTCCTTTGGTCCTGTAATCATAGGTGGTCATGGCTTTACAGACTGGGCGCACGAATCCGGGCACACCTGGCAGAGCCGGGTACTTGGGCCGCTTTATCTATTCATTATAGGTATCCCGAGTCTGGGTAGCGCTGCTTCAAACCCCTCTAACCATAATAATTTTTTTACCGAAAAGTGGGCAGATGCATGGGCCACATAATATAACCTTAAAAAATAAAAAATCATGGCAACAAGTACAACAACTGCAATGCCTCAAACCTCTAATACCGTATTCGGAAAAATTACGGATGCTAATGGTGTCCCATTGGCCAATCTTAAGGTTGAGATCTATGATATAGATATGCGTGAATGGCAGGCCCTGTCAAATGGCGTTAGTAATAAAGAAGGCAAGTATGAACTAAAGTGGACCCAGGATCAGCTCATTGGCGGGGAAAGAAAAACCGCCGATATCGCTGTAAAAATATTTACCCGGGAAAAAGGTGCCGAATTATACAAATCCACCATCGATGATGTGCGGTTCAATGCTTCTTCAAGAGAAGAAATAAACATCACCATCACTGCTGCTATAAGTCCCGAACAGGTAGAATATGATTATATGGTAGGAGAGGTAAGCTACCTGGCGGAAAAAATTGCGATCACGGATTTGCAGGAAAGCAAAGAACACCGCGATATTACCTTTTTGTCAAAAGAAGCGGACATCCCTGCGGAAAAAATAGAGCATTTAGTAGTGGCACATCGCTTGCAGGCGCTATCGAAAATTGACGCTGCTTTCTTTTATGCCCTGTTGCGCAAAAACACCCTGTTAAAAAACGAATTTGCAAAACCTTTTACTATACGATTGGCCATCGATATTAACAGCGATACCCTGCCGTTATTATATGATGTTGCTTTGACTGATGAAAAGACCATTCTGCGGGATATAAAAACTGCCGTAAAGGAGTTGCTTGTTTCTGCCACAGTGGGACGTGAGAGCAAGAAATATATAGAACTGCTCGGGCAATACAAACAAAGCGCAGAAGAGTTTTATAAAAACGAGCATCCAAAAAAACTCATGAGCATCGTCAGCCGTTTTGTGCTGGAAGATAAGCTTGGTGAAATGGCTAAACTTTTTGAGGAAAACAAAGACAACCCGGCTGCCTTCCTCAATAAACTCAATAGTGAAACATTCTTTGAATCGCCTGATAAAGCAAATGAGGCCAGAACATCCATTGCATTGGAACAGCTATTAGGCTTCGACGATGCTGTTATATCACAGATAAGAGAATCAAAAAAAATCAAGAAGCCCGAAGATGTAAAGATATTAGCCAAACTAAACAGGACCGCCTGGAAAGAAGAATTAACCAAACTAACCAGCAGCAAAGGAGTTGCCGGGAAAGCAATAGATAAAACCACAATAGACTTACGTGCTTCCTCCATCGTTAGAAAAATGGAGAAAGCCTATCCTACTGCAGCCTTCGCCGCTCAACTGGAAAGGGACGAGAAACCCACATTAAAGAATCGGGAAGCGATCACCAGTTTTTTATCCCAATACGATGATTTTGACCTGCAGCATGATAATATATCCCTCTACCTGAAAAATAAAAAACTATCCCAAAAAGAAAGTGAACCCATTAAGGAAGAATTAAAATCGGTGCAGCGCATTTTTAAACTGGTGCCGCACTATGGTAAAACCAATGCGCTGCGCAAGCTGAATATTACTTCATCCTATAGCATTGCTGCAGCAGGCGAAACCCGGTTTGTAAACGAAATAGCGCCAAAGGCCGGGATAGCCCCTGCAGAAGCCAAAAAGATTTTCAAAAAAGCCGAACAAACCACCACGGCAGCCATGTTGATTGCAGGTGAACTCCAGGACACCCTGCGGGCTATGGACATGCCTGCAATGGAAATGAAAACATTATCCGTAAAATTGGAGGCAGTAAGTAAAGATTTTCCCAATCTGAAATCGCTTTTCAAAATCACCGATACCTGTTCCTGTGAGCATTGCCGTTCCGTTTATAGCCCGGCGGCATACCTGGTAGAAATTCTGCAGTTCCTGGATAAAAGAAGTGTGACGGATATTACCACTATGCCGGCTACAACAGCACATCTTGCCAAAGATGTTTTGTTTGAACGGAGACCCGACCTGGGTGATATTGATCTTGGTTGTGAAAATGCCAATACACCTGTTCCTTATATTGATTTAGTATGTGAATTGCTGGAAGAGGCAATTACTCCCGATGCGGGTATCAATTTTACAGGAGTCCTTTCAGATGGACCAGACGCGTTGAAAGGAATAATCTCTAATGGATTGTTCACTGCACTTGAAGCGGCGGGATTGCCTGTAACTGACAAGGCACTGATCTTTGAGACCGAAACAGCTTCGGGCTCAGCTGCCACACTGCCCCACTATTTGCGTGACAAAAAAGTTGTTTGTAAAATCATCAACACAGGAGGAAACAATTATAAGGTATTCAGGTTGAGACAAACACTATCACCTGCCGAAGAGTTGGCAGCGGCACCCGATTATGTGAATGCAGCTACTTACACTACTTTAAAAGCTGCCAATTATGCATTTAAACTGCCTTTTGATTTAGACCATGCTGAAGCAAAAGCCTATTTCACCCGCTTTGACATTTCGAGAGCACAGCTCATGGAAGATTTTCAATCGGCAGGAAACCCTGCCAACGAAGCCATTGCAACAGAGAAACTGGGATTAACTGATGCGGAAAGAAACCTGATCGTTACACCCAAGGCCACCCTGGTAGATCAGCAGTCGTTTTGGAATGCGCCTGCCCAGTGGGACACACCTCCTGTTGCCGGGAATGTACTGGCTTATATGAAACGCGTAGATCATTTCCTGGATAAAACCAATCTTAGCTACAAGGATCTGGATCTGCTGCTTTCTTTACAATTTATTGATCCGGCAGATAATCTTTTCATCAAGCATCTTGATCTTAGCTGCGATACTGCCAAAAAAGAAATAGTCATTTTAGATGCGGCCGCATTGGATCGTATTCACCGCTTCCTGCGTTTGCAAAAGAAAACGGGATGGAAATTGGAAATAACAAATGAGATTATTTCTCAGCCCAAATTGGGCAATGGCACATTGAATGGCCCTTGCCTTGTGGAGGCTGCCAATCTTATAACGCTTACAGAAAAAACAGGTATCAAGATAGACGAGCTCATAGGTTTTTATGGAGAAATTCCGCACACCATACTGAAAGACGACTCCCCGAAGCCGCTCTATCAATACATATTTTTGAACAAGGCAAAGAATGGATTCATTGATGAAGGGTTAATGCCTGAAAAAGTGGACGGTACTCAACTATTGAGCAATTTTATAACCAGCATTTCGGTTTGCCTGCAAATGAAAGAGCAGGACCTGAACAAGTTGCTGCCGCTGCTTCCTGATGGAGCCCTTACTTTTTCCAATCTGAGCAGCCTGTTTGCTGCATCAAGGTTAATGAAGAAGATGAAGCTCAAAGCCGATGATTACATTATACTCGCCAACCTGACCGGGATCAATGTATCCAATTCAACGGCAGATACATTAGATTTTGTTGAAGCAGTTAATAACTTTAGTAAATCTCCATTGAAAGCTGCAGATGTTAAATTCATGCTGCAACATGAAGCAAGCAACCTTGCCGACCGGGAAATAAAGGACGATAAGGTCAAACAAATACTGGAGAAATTGCAGAAAGACTATCAAAATAATTTTTCAGCAAACAAGTCTCCATTTAATGCTGATATGTCGGCCCAGGAGCAGAAAGAAATCCTGCAAAATACCTTGTCCAGGCTGGCTCCCCTTGGGGAAGAGGATGTAAAGACCTTTATTAAGTTCATTGATAGAGACTGGACTTCAGCAAATGCTGCAAAGACTTTCACGAATGATAAATTGAACACCTTATTTGATACCGGTCCGATTGAGGCAGCAATTGATGCCCTGGATGCCGCACCCGGACCCGATATCAGCAGCGAGCAGAATGATTTAGTAGAAGTGTTTTTGTTTTGGATATCCTTTTTTCAGCTTCAGGCAGGCAAGCAAACCATTCTTGAGCAAACAATTGCCACCACTTTCAAAGCAGACCCTGAACTGGTAAAGATCGTTTTGAAATATGCCCTGTTAAAGCAACCTGCCCCGGGCACCAGCCTCTTATCTGGTGTTTTAAATGCTGATGCGCTTATTGATACCGATATTACACATACAGTTCCTGTATTGCCACCTATTACCGCTGTTGCTTTTCCTGAACAGTATCGTGCCCTGAGGCTGGCGCATAAGTTATTCCCTTTGCTCAGTGCTTTTAAATTGGAAAACCAGGACGTTGAATGGCTTTTCATAAATAATAATACCCTTACCCTCGGCTGGTTTGAATGGGACAGTATTCCATACCAGGCAGGACAAGTGTCGATCGGTTATACAAGCTATATTGCCTTTGCAGAAATGATTGATCTGTTGAAACAGCTTACACCGGTACCCAATCCGGCGGATATAGAGCATCCGATCAGTTTCTTTACCATTGCGGGAATGCTTTTGCCGGCAAGTGGCGCTACAAGAAGTCAATTTATAGAAACATTCTCCCTGCTCACCGGCTACGACAAAGAGGATGTAGATGCGATCGACGCCCATTTATTCCCGGTGTTTTCCCTCAACAATTATAAAGATGCCAGCGCATGGAAGGCTGTTAGCGATTGTGCCGAACATTTGAGAAAATTAGGTTCGGACCTGGCACAGGCACAGGTATATATCAACCCGGTATTGACGGGTGCTGAGACCAAACTTTTGCGTACAGCACTGAAAGCAAGATATGATGAGGATACCTGGCTGAGCACACTCAAAGAGATCATGAATGCCATTCGTCCGCAAAAAAGAGATGCCCTGGTCGCTTATTTGCTGGCTGAGAATCCTGAAATGAAGACCGAAAATGATCTGTATGATTATTTCCTCGTTGATGTTGAAATGGCCTCCTGTATGCCGTCCTCCAGGATCGTGCAGGCACATGGTGCCATTCAGCTTTTTGTACAGCGTTGTTTGATGGGACTGGAACCCAAAGCAGCGGCTGATGTAAGTAACGACAAAGGCTGGGAACAATGGAAGTGGATGAAAAATTACCGGGTATGGGAAGCCAACCGCAAGGTTTTCTTATATCCCGAAAACTGGATTGAAGCCGAGCTCAGGGATGACAAATCGTTCCTGTTTACCGAACTTGAAAATGAGATACAGCAAAATGAATTGACGGAATTTACAGCAGAACAGGCACTGATCCGCTATCTCGAAAAATTAGATAATATCGCTTTCCTCGAAGTGATGGCAACATGGTACCAGTCCGATATTAAGACCATGCATGTATTTGCCCGGACCAAAGGCGGCGACCCGGCTATTTATTATTACAGGAGATTTGAAAAAGAACGCTACTGGACGCCGTGGGAAAAAGTAGAGCTGGATATATCCGGCGACCACCTGTTGGCATTTGTGCGCAACAATCGTTTAAGCCTGGCCTGGCCGATATTTAGCGAGGAGCCTGATCCAAATCCTCAATCCACCATTCCCCCTGCTACAACCGGCGCTGTGGTTAATAATGACAAACCAAAGCGAAAATTAAAAATTCAACTCGCCGTCAGCGAATTTGCCAATAAGAAATGGCAGCCGAAGAAAATTTCGAAAGAGGGAATACTTACTCCCTATAACTATTATACTCCCGATGAGAGCTTGTTCAGGAGAGACATATATAACCTGATGTATTTTGAAGCCGGGCAACAAGTTTGGCTTTTTACTACTTCGAAAGAGGAAGCTATTAATCTTAAGGGAATATTTAATATCGCAGGATGCAAAGGCTACCCCGAACTTGCATTCCAGGGTGATCAGTATCTTCCTGACTTCTTCCCTGATTTTAAAGATACGTGGCTAAAATCGCAGCGTTATAATGAACAAAACTTAATACCTGCAGATGAGTTGGCCGCAAGAAATGCGATCTCCTTTTTCGGTTTCTATGAAATTTTAGGAAAAACGCCGGGCACATTCAGGTTATCATATCCACATCAATTTACGCTGATCGACATGGCGGCCTTACTGTTTGAATATTTGGTAATGCATGCTTATGGCATCAACTCTTCTGGTTATGACCACCGGCGTTTTGTTAAGATCCCGCTGGGCACTTTACTCCCTTATTTCAAGGAAGACAGCAAACATGCTTATGTAATTGTTCCCGGATTTTATAACACCAAAGAGGATCCAAATCATCCTGAAGGGGTATTTGTGCAGAGAACCGGTTCCGATAGCATGCAATTGCTCGAAGACATTGTAGCGCTTATCAAAAAATACATGGCAAAGTATGCTGCAAATCCAGATATCATCCTTTTACTGCAGGAGCTGGTAGCGGATGCTGATTATCAAAAAATTGTTGATGAGATCCACGTATATGCAGGCTTATCCTATGGCGAGCAATTTAAAAATATGTATCATCCCCTTATTTGTGCGTTGAGAAAAACACTGTACAAAGATGGCATTGCAGCATTGATGAAAAGAGAAACCCAATTGCAGCAAACACCGTTCAATTTTAAAACATATTACGATCCCAGCAGTATTGTTCCAAAAACATATACGCTTGAAGTAGCCGGTGTAAAGACCCTTTCTTATCCTGTGGAGGATCTTGATTTCAGCAGCGATGGCTCTTACAGCGGTTACAATTGGGAATTGTTTTTCCATGTACCATTCCTGATGGCCACCCGGTTAACCAGGAATCAACGCTTCGAAGAAGCACTTACCTGGTTCCATTATATGTTTAACCCCACAGGTGCTCTGGAAGGCAATACACCTGAAAAGTATTGGGTAACAAAACCATTTTACCTGACGCATACGGGTGACTATATTAACCAGCGTATCGACACACTGCTGTACAAAATTGCCGATCCCACTACACCTGAAAGAAAAGAACTGGAGTTTGCTATTGACGAATGGAGAACCAAGCCTTTCAAACCACATGTGGTAGCAAGGTTCAGACCGGTTGCCTATCAAAAGGCCTTGTTGATGAAATATATCGACAACCTTACTGAGTGGGGTGATTACCTGTTCAGGCAGGATACCATGGAATCTATTGTGCAGGCAACGCAGATGTATATTCTTGCCGACAAATTATTGGGTCCAAAACCAAGAATTGTTCCCACTACTATAAAGGCGCCGTATGAAACCTATAACCAGATAGAGGCTAAACTGGACGCTTTTGGCAATGCTTTAATTGACCTGGAAAATATTTTACCCGATCTGTCGGCATTACCCGAAGGTGGTGCTGAACTGCCCCCGGCTCCCATTACATTATCTATGCTCTACTTCTGTATTCCGCAAAACGATAAGATGCTGGAGTATTGGGACCGTATTGCCGACCGCCTGTTTAAGATCCGCCATTGCCAGAATATTGATGGTGTGGAACGCAGTCTTGCTTTGTTTGCACCGCCCATTGATCCCGGTATGCTGGTAAAGGCTGCCGCATCCGGCCTGGATATTTCATCCGTTATCGCCGGCCTCAATGCACCTATGCCGTATTACCGCTTTATTGTATTTGCCCAAAAAGCCACCGAGCTGGCATCGGATGTAAAGGGCCTGGGCATGGCACTGCTGGGTGCTTTGGAGAAAAAAGATGCAGAAGCCATGGCGCTGCTACGAAACGAACTGGAGCTCAAACTGCTCAATGCCATAAGAGATATGAAGACCCTTCAGATCAAAGAATCGAAAGAACAGGTGGAGATATTGAAAAAAGCGAAAGCTACTACGGAAGAAAAAAACAGGTATTACGCCGGTATTCAAAAAATAATCGCCAAAGAACAATTGAATTTGGATAAACTAAGCGAATCGCACGATTACCAAATGGCATCTCAAATCATACAGGCCACAGCCGGTGTGCTGGCCCTGATCCCCGATTTAGTTATCGGCGCTTCCGGGTTTGGTGGTAGTCCCCATGCTGCTGTCAAATGGGGCGGCACCTTCCTGGCACATTCGGCCACTGCTGCCTCTGGTGTGCTGTCCGTACTTTCTACTGCTGCATCGTACGAAGCAAACAGGGCATCCATACTTGGCGGTTACGATCGTCGCTTTGATGACTGGAAACTACAGGAACGTGTGAGTAACAAGGAACTGGCGCAGATTGACAAACAGATCGCTGCGGCGGAACTTCGGAGAGAAATGTCAGAAACTGATTTAAAGAACCATGATCTGCAAATCGAGAATTCCAAAAAAGCGACTGAGTTCATGCTCACCAAGTTCACCAACCAGGAACTGTGTGAATGGATGATCGGGCAAATCAGTTCCGTATATTTCAAATCGTACCAGCTGGCCCACGATTTCGCCAAGAAAGCGGAACGCTGTTATCGCTTTGAGCTGGGCAATGATGATTCTTTTATCTCTTTCGGCTACTGGGACAGTATGAAGAAAGGTTTACAAAGCGCCGACCATCTTATCTACGATATCAAGCGTATGCAAACAAGTTATTTGGAAAAGAATAAAAGGGAGTATGAGATCACCAAGCATGTTTCATTGTCGCAGCTTGACCCGCTGGCATTGGTCAGGCTTATTGCAACCGGCGCCTGTGATTTTGAAGTGCCCGAAGTGTTGTATGACGTTGACCACCCGGGACATTATTTCAGAAGGATAAAATCAGTAGCCATCAGTGTACCCTGTGTGGCAGGACCCTATACCTCGGTAAGTGCCCGGCTGTCCATTGTAAGCAACAGGTATCGGAAAAATACAAATCCTGATAATATAGCCGCCACCGGCTATCCTGAAGACCCCGGCAATGACGAACGTTTTATTTACAATGTGGGAGCGATTCAATCAATTGCTACCAGCAATGCGCAGAACGATAACGGCATGTTTGAGTTGAATTTTAAAGATGACCGCTACCTTGTTTTTGAAGGTTGCGGCGCAGTAAGCAGTTGGCGGCTCGAGCTTCCAAACGAAGTAAGGCAGTTTGACTACAGCACCATCTCCGATGTAATTCTGCATGTAAAATATACAGCAAGAGAAGGCGGTTCAACGCTCCGTGGATTGGCAGAAGCTTCTTTAATAGAAAGGCTCAATGCCATTAAACAGCAACTCAGCCAAACAGGATTACACATCGCCCTGAATATGAAACATGACATGGCTACTGAATGGCTTTTGCTTAAAACCAATGGAACAGTAAATTTAACTATCGACAAATCGAGGCTCCCTTATATAGCCCAAACGATTGATGCAGCTATTGAAAATGTAATGTTTGTAGCCAAGGTTGCGGGTAATCCGGCAAGCTTCATCGTGAATGTTGACAGCGTCCCTACCAATCTGGCCAGGGTGGATGAATGGGAGCTTTGCAGGGGAAATAATGCAGTCATTGAGCTGGATACTGCATTTGATCTCTCAGTTGCCCCTGCTGCTGAATTAAATAAACTGGAGGAACTGATGCTGGTGGTGAAGTATAGTTTTTAGTTTTAATAACTCGTAAAACAAAGTCAAAAACCGTATGAGATGTTTTGGCGACTTATAAAGGCTATATCTCTTCCGGATAATAAGAAAGCTGTAAGTCAATTACTTACAGCTTTCGTCTGGAAGACAGGATTAGCTGCGCTGATCCTCAAGTGGGCGGCACCAAAGCCTGTTTCGCTCCGCTCGCCTGCTTTTTTGTTTCCGTCTTCTTTTGCAAGCAAGCTTGCAACGCAGCCGAAAACAAAAAAGCCCTTTTGACTTCGTCAAAAAGGCTTTGCTTGCTTTGGTCGGGAAGACAGGATTCGAACACCTGCCATATCCGATTATCCATCAATAGTCTATAAATTTGAAAATATCATACTCACCGAAACTCTCAACTGACTCTGTAAAAGAGCAAAACAAAAGCAGAAAAAATTTCTTTACAGGAACTTTATTTGTCCGACAATTATAATCAGCTTTTAATATCAAGTAAAAAATTTTCAATATGGAATTGAAATTAATGGAGATGAATTTATTATTGATCTCATATTTTTGAACCGCCACCCCTGAGACATGTCAGTGTCGCCAGAAACTCACTGGAGCAGACTGAATACGCAGGTTACTTGTTTCTTGCAAAGGTATTTCTATACTAATGGTACATCCATCCCCTGGTTCTGATTCTATTTGAAATTTGCCGGCAAATAATTCTGTGCGCCTCTTCATATTTGCTAAGCCAATGCCTTTGTTGACTGTGTCTACATTAAAGCCAACACCGTCATCAGAAATTTTCATTTTAAGATTGTCTTTATGAATAATTATGTCAATTTCAATTAAACGTGCATTTGCATATTTTTGAATATTTCTCAATTGTTCCTGCAGTATTCTGTAAAAAGTCAACTGGATATCCAAGCTGATATCATGAGTATTAATTGCTTCATCAAAATAAAGAAGAATTTCCGGGCTATCCTCAAACTTAAATGAATTGAACAGTTCGTTAAGGGATTCTTTTAAGCTTGAATCATTAAAAAATGCTGGTGCCAGCCTGTGAGAAAGGTTGCGAATTTCATGCAAGGCCGACGAGACATAGGATTTGCATTGGTCAAACAACGGCATTTTGGGACTAGGGATAGACGCTTTTAGCATTCCCAGGCTCATCTGGCTTGTTGCTAGCAACTGGCAAACATTATCATGTAATTCTTCGCCTATTTCATACCTCTCGTCTTCCTGGGTTTTAATGATTGCTTTTATGACATTCTTTTCATAGAGATTTCTTTCGGTCACATCGATAACAATTACTGAACAGAATTTTTTTTCATTAATTACAACCGGGCTGGAAAACAACTCGACTTCCATGATGTACCCCGATTTTTTTTGATGGATAAATTTTTCTTTATGCATCGTATCTTCCTTTCCTTTTTGCCTATCGAATATTTCTTTAGATCTTAAAATATCTTCCTTTATTCCCAGATCCAGGATATTCATGTTCATAAATTCTTCATTGCCGTAGCCATAATGTTCAATAGCAGCTTTATTTACTTGTATAAATCTTAAACTGTCAGGATCATATACCAACATGGGTTGGGGACTTAAATGGAAAAGATCGCTGGAGCGCTTTTCTGACTTCCTCAGTTCTGAAATAATTTTATGGCGTTCAATGGCATACAGAATACTTTTATACAGGATAATTGCACTGAGTTCGTCCTTAAGCAAATAATCAAAAATACCCTTAGATATGGATTTAATGCTGAAATCAATATCGGTGTATCCTGTTAAAATAATAACAGGGCACAATGGTACAATCCGTAATATTTCAGTAACCAGATCCTGCCCACTTTTATCAGGTAAACTAAGGTCTAATAAAATAATATCAAAAACTATATCGTCGTCAGATAAAATTTTTAATGCATGGTTGTAATTGAGAGCTCGCACAATCACAGGTGTTAAGATATGCTCTCTCAAAAAGTCATCAATTATTGTAAAATCGCCCTGGTTATCCTCTATGATAAGGATGTTATACTGATTTTTATCCCTTATCATATACAAATTTATTTTGTGCAGGTAACTCAACTATCGAAATCCAAAATTTTTCAATGGTGGTAACTACAGTTATAAAATCGTTTATTTCAACAGGTTTTTGAATATAGCAGTTTACATGATTATCATATGCCTTGTCGATATCCCTTTTCGATGAAGATGTAGTCAGCATAATTACAGGAATATGTTTTAGATCTTTGTTCCCTTTAATAAATCGCAATACTTCATAACCGTTTTTTAAGGGTAAATTCACATCCAGCAATATCAGCGCAGGCAACTTTGCATTATAGTATTTCCCTTGCTGGGTAAGAAAATCAATGGCTTCCTTTCCATCCCTGGCAATACTTAGCTTAGTAATGATCTTAGCATCTTCAAGAGCTTCCTGCGTCAGCAAAATGTCACCTTCATTATCTTCTACAAGTAAAATGTGAATGGGATCCATAGTTTTTTATAAAAGTTGTAAATGCTTCGTCTATAATATAATTAATAAAGTAAAGCGTTAAAGTATCGTTGCACTTAAAGGATTATGTAGGTGGTACTTTTGATAAAGTAAAATAAAAAGCACTTCCTACTCCTTCCTCAGATGATAACCAAATTTTACCTCCATGGCCTTCAATAATCTTTTTTGTTATTGCCAACCCTAACCCAGTACCGGAAAACGTTTCTTTTGTATGCAATCGTTGAAAAATAATAAATATCTTGTCAAAATATTCTTCGGCGATCCCAATACCGTTATCCGTTATGGTAAATTCCCAGAAATTTCCCTGCTCGGTTGCAGTAATTTTAATCATGGGCGGCACATCAGTCCGGCTGTATTTTAATGCGTTACTGATAAGATTTTGAAAAACCTGCCGCAGTGGGGAGATGTATCCATATAGCATTGGTAATGGATCAAAAATGATAGTGGCTTTTCTTTCTTCTATTCTTTTTCTAAACAATATTTGTATATCCTTCACCAATTCGTTTACATCAATATTTTCAACACTTTCAATTGTTCTGCCAGCTCTTGAATATTCCAGTAGGTCGAGAATAATTTGGCGCATTCGTTTTGCGCCATCAACTGCAAAGTCAATATATGTTTTGCCCTTGGCATCAAGTATCGTCCCGTATTTTTTTTCCAGTTGAGTAAGGAAACTGGTCACCATTCGCAAGGGTTCCTGTAAATCATGAGATGCTACGTATGCAAATTGTTCCAATTCCTCATTAGATATGGCAAGTTCTTTTGCAT
Organism: Chitinophagaceae bacterium; assembly: GCA_031406595.1. GTDB lineage: Bacteria > Bacteroidota > Bacteroidia > Chitinophagales > Chitinophagaceae > JJ008. Next base: position 6,243 of record JANOHQ010000063.1, on the reverse strand, counting down.
GTTTTTGTAAGAGAAGTTCATTCTCTTTAAGTTTTGTTATATCCTGGCAGGCTCCAATCATCCTGATCGCTTTACCGGCGGTATCCCTTACAATATATCCTTTATCGTAAATGTATGCATATTCTCCATCTGCTTTTTTAATGCGGTATTCATGATCCATATACATTTCTAGTGGATTATTGAAAATACTTGTACAGCTTTCTTTTGTTTTTGGCAAATCTTCGGGGTGTATAAGATTTGTCCAAAAATTGGCATTCCCGGTTGTTTCATTACTATCGTAACCAAGTATCTTTTTCATACCTTCCCTATTTCGTATTACCTCATTAGTGTTTAAATCCCAATCCCATATTACATCATTGGTGGCTTTAGCAACAAGGTTGTATCTTTCATTGCTAACTAGAATTGCGTTTTCACTCTTTTTCCTCCTGGAAATATCCCTAATAAAAGCACAAAAAAATTCTTCACCTCCCTGCCGGATCGGCAGCACGGTTAATTCGATAGGGAACCCATCGCCATTTCGATTGATGGCGGAAAGTTCCAATAAAACATTCAGGGCCCCAGCCTCGCCTGTTTTTAAATAGTTTGCAATTCCTTCATCATGCCGTTGACGGTATTGTTCAGGAATAATTATCTCCGATAAGCGCTTACCCATAACTTCCATTTCCTTCCAGCCAAATATGGTTTCAGCCTGTGGATTCCAGAAACTGATATCACCCTTTGTGTCTATACATATTATAGCGTCGAGCGCTGCATTCATGATCAGTCTTCTCTTTTCTTCGCTATTTGTAATACGTTGTTCTGCGAGTTTTCTATCGGAGATATCAATTATCACGCCGTCAAAAAATATGCTACCTGTTACCGGATCAACCTGTTCAGAGGTATTTTCAATGTAAAATAAAGAACTCCCATCTTTACATTTCAAAACCCCTTCGTAATTGAGCAGCCTTTTTTGGCCTGTAATATTTTTTATAAAAATTGAACGCTCCTCTGGTGTAAAATAAAGTTTATTTGTATTCACTTTAAGTAACTCCTGCCGCGAGCTATATTTAAGCATTTTTGCAAACGCCTCATTACAATTAATTATTTCTCCCTCAAGAGTAGATTGATAAAAACCCGCAAGGTTCTGTTCAAATAGAGTGCGGTAACGGTTTTCGCTATCTTTAGTCTGTGCTTCAATTTTTTTTCGTTCGGTAATATCCTGCATAGCGCCAATCACTCTTATGACTTTCCCCTTATCACTTCTTATAATTAATGCTTTATTAGAAACATTTGCGTAACTTCCATCAGACTTGAGATAACGATGTTCATAATTCCAATTTAAACTTTCTCCGCTCAAAGTCAGGAACGCACTTGCTAAAAGTTGATCAATATCTTCCGGGTGTATTCGTTTATGTACTTTTTCAATATCAGTTAATCCTTTCTCCTCATCCATTTTTCCAAATAAATAAATATACCCATCACCCCAAAAAACTTTATTAGAACTAATATCCCAATCCCAGATCGCATCAGAAGTGGCTTTAGTAACATATTGATAACGAAGATTGCTTTTTATGATTTCTTCTTCTGCTTTTTTCCGTTCTGATATATCACCGGTTATTCCATCTATTCTTATTAAACAGCCGCTTTGATCAATTGTGGGAATAACCTTGTTTTCTACCCAGCGTATGCTGTTGTCTTTGTGTATTATACGATATTGATTCTGCACTTCTTTACCCTGGTACAGTAACCGAACCTGCTCTTCTCCAATAATTTTATCTTCCGGGTGAATTAATTTTTTCCAAAGATTACTGTCTGCAATAAATTCGGATGGGGGATAACCATACACTTGTTCACACGCAGCTGACATCTGCGTAAACTGGTATAAAACCATATCTACAGAGTAAAAGACTTCGTCAATGTTTTCAAAAAGTGTATTTAGTTCCTGGTGTGTTTTTTTGAGGTCTTCTTTTTCTTTTTTGAGTTCGGTATTCAACTCAATCATTTCTTTTGAACTGAGCTCAATTGAGCGTTCAATCAGCTTTCGGTCTTTTTCATAATGATCATATGATTCACTGATAGCTTTCAATAATGCTTTGATATTGTCATCTATGGCTTTCGAATCACCAAGATATTTCTGGAGTTGCCGCTCTAATAGTTTATTCATGCTCAGAAAAGGTGGTGATAGTCATGGTTTGATTGTGCAATTCACACTTTATAAAATTAACTGAAGGCGAAATTTCACCATATGAATAAAAACCTGTGATGGCGGTAGTTTCTCCATAGATTGCTTTCACCACTTCCACCTCCTCTTCAATACGCTGATTTAATACTAATTTCCTTCCTACACAACTTATCAAAATGGCAAGGTCCGGCTTTTTAATATTCCAGTCTATACAGTCTGTTGCAGCAATGGAAGCGCCTTCTATCAACCTGTCAAAATTAGCTTTCATTAACCTGGCATAGGATCCCTCGGGCATATTGCCTGCAAAACATAAACTTTTTTCAGCTTCATTTACGCCAAGTATTGTTCTTACAATAGATTTTTCGGAATCAGGTGTACGGATGCTCAAAGGAAATAATAATCCCGAACCTGGTAATTCATTTGCATATTCGCCCAGGTACATTTTATAAATTTCCAGCGCAGGTTTTCCATCAAGCTCATATAAAAAATTTTCTTTTGATTTTGTTATTAGCCTTTCAGGGCCAAAAGAATCCCATCCCCCAACACTACCATAACCAACTGATAATTTATCGCCGTAAAAACCGATACCTACTATCCTTCCCTCACGGGGAATTTCATTTAAGCCAACCAGGGTCTTCAAAAACCTGGAGCCGTCACCGGCTAACCCTCCAGTGATGATTACATTATCCGGTAAACCATCCTGTAATCCCTGAACCAGTTCAGTGCCGTTTACCTTTTGACCATCTGATATGATCAACAAATTCTTTAGACTCAGTGTATCGAATGCAGCAGCAAGTGTATTACCTGCTGTCCGGCTATCTAACATATCATCTATTTGAACAGAAGCTATTTTTATTACGGTATTCTCAAAATAAATAGCTGTAAGAGAGATTGAATCATCATTTACCTGGTTATCATATATTTCACCTGCAGTGGAATTCATTACAATATCTGCATTCGGATAAATCCGATGGATATGCTCATAGACCGTGTTGTCTTCTAAAAGGGCAGTGCTCCCAAATGCGAGTACAATATTATAGAAGGAATCATCACATGAAGCACTCCCTAAGGTTTCCCAATGATTTGACCGGGTAAATTTTTGCTGTTTAATTTTCATCGGTTAGGCAAATAGATTAAAATTTAATCCTATTTAATAAGTAACTCCTGGTTATTAATAGTCAAAATCATACAAATATGTTCCTTTACTGAGTTACTACTTGTAGTATAAAAGCCAAAATTGTTATAGATGGAATACTACAACAGTAAGAGAAGCACCCAATGTTAAAACACCACCCATAACTGACTTTATTCGTCAGGAAATCTAGATCCAATGCGACAAATTCGTTCTCCGCTCGCCTGCTTTTTTGGTTCCGTCTTCTTTTGCAAGCAAGCTTGTAACGCAGCCGAAAACAAAAAAGCCCTTTTGACTTCGTCAAAAAGGCTTTGCTTGCTTTGGTCGGGAAGACAGGATTAGCTGTGCTGATCCTAAAAGGGGCGGCACCAAAGCCAGCAAAGCCTGTCTCGCTCCGCTCGCCTGCTTTTTTGTTTCCGTCTTCTTTCGCAAGCAAGCTTGCAACGCAGCCGAAAACAAAAAAGCCCTTTTGACTTCGTCAAAAAGGCTTTGCTTGCTTTGGTCGGGAAGACAGGATTCGAACCTGCGACCCCCTGGTCCCAAACCAGGTGCGCTACCGGCCTGCGCTACTTCCCGAACGCTCCGGCAAAATACCGGAATTGGGAGTGCAAATATACAGGCTTCTGCTTTATTTATGAACTATTTATAAAGAAGATATACAGAAGGGTTATATGCCCGAACAGCCTTGTTTTCATGGAGTTCGGGCAACAATATAATATCCCGGGCAGCCACCCCTCATAACCTGTACATCCATGGACAGCTCTGCCCAGGGGTTTACTTTCCACGAAATGATTCCAATATGGTGTGGCAGCATTATTGACCTAGGATAGTATGCCAAAGAACAACAATGGTGTTTACACAATACTCATAGTGGATGACGAAGCGGATTTGCTCGAGATAATCGATTTCAAGCTGAAGGCGGAAGGCTTTGAAACGCTGCTGTCCCTAAATGGGGAACAGGTATGGGAGATTATTACCCAATTTAAGCCGGATATTGTACTGCTTGACCTCCACATGCAGGGTGTTGACGGCGGAGACATCTGTAAACAGATCAAAACTGACCCTGCGACCTGTTCCATTCCAGTATTGATCTTCTCTGCGAACGACAATGTAAAAGCGATCCAGGAAGATTGCGGGGCCGATGGATTTATTACCAAGCCATTCGAGGATAACATACTTATTAAAACAATACACCGCTTTTTACCCAGTGAAATCGGAACCTGAGAACAAGATTTTTACTATGAACAACGTGAACCCAGCCATTTCGAAGAAACGAAGTAAGCAGAAATTTATGACGCTGACAGATATCTTCAGCAATAACTCCATTCTTAAGCGCTATTATGTCAAGACACTGATCGTGATAGGGATGCTATGGACCTTTTTCGACTACTCACGGTTCCTGGCCCTTTCCTTCACAGAGAAAGCAGGAGAATACCCTTTCACTGAAGACGCCCAGGGCATGTCAGCCGTGCGCATTATACTTGGGTTGCTTGCTTACTCTGCGATGGCCTGGCTGCTGATCTTCCCGCTAAAGAACAAGTATAGAAAACATCCACTTTGGCTCAGTTTCCTGCTCAAGACCCTTGTGCTTAGCCTGCTTACAGGTGTGTTTGCCATCGTTAATTATTACGTAGTCTATATTTTCGTATACGGGGATAACCCGCTGGCTGCAAGCCGCAGCCTTTATCATTATGCCGTTGAGACCAGCTGGCTGCTGAACTACATCGAATCACGATTATTGTTGTACATCATTACGTTACTGATCCTGGAGATCAATGAAAAATATTCGCCGGGTGTATTCACGGATATTTTTATTGGCAAATATGTAAAACCCCGGGAAGAGAAACGCATTATCCTTTTCATAGACCTGAAAGACTCAACTCCCACCGCTGAAAAGCTGGGACATAAAAAATACTTCTTTTATATCCGTGACTTCATTCACCATATTTCTCTCGCACTCCTGGAATACGACGGACTGATCTATCAATACGTGGGGGATGAAATTGTTGTGTCGTGGCTCTCCAACGAAGGGAATAAGAATAAATGCATACAATCTGTCATCCGTGCCAGGCGCATCATTCAGAAGGAAAGTAATTATTACCGCAGGGAGTACGGGATGGTGCCGGAATACCGGATTGGTGTACACCTGGGGCTGGTCATGGTAGGAGAGATCGGTATTGTGAAAAAAGATCTGACAATGAGCGGTGATGCGATGAATACGACCGCCCGGATCAGGACGATGGGTAGTGAATTGAACCAGAAATTTGTTGGATCTGCCGATTTTGTAGCGGATGCCGGTCTTAAAGACTGGCAGGTGGAAAGCCTTGGCCATATCGACCTGAAAGGAAAAGAATTGCCGATGGAGTTATTTGCCATCAAGATCTGATTTTTTTTATCCTCTACAGCAATGCAATAACCTTTTTGCAGGTACGGCTGGCTCGGTCACCTGGCATACCCCGCATCACAGTTAAATTCGTTTGTCTGGGTGGGTGAATGCCCCCTGGTTGTGGGTAGCGTAGGTTATTTCCGACCTAACTACCGGGTCGTCGCAGTCAATCTGAATACCGGTGCAATAGCATGGGAGATTCATGGAGAATCGATTTCTTCCGGCATAACTATCGTAAATAATATCCTCGCCGCAAACGAAATATCATGTATTTGCTTTGGCCTGGTTAACGGGGCCTTGAATCACGCCACATTCTTCAGTACCCGCATCACCCCGCTTCTCATCCTCCTCGATATTTCGGCTATGCTGGCATCTTTCATGATGATAGTACCATTAGCGGCGATACATAGGATATGTTGCCGGTTTACCAGGTGCGTCCGGTGCGTTCGTAGAAAGCCGAGCGGTTCCAGCATCGGTACAAATTTTTTCAGCACTTTAGAGATCAATAGCTTTTTGTTATTGGTGAAATAGATATGCGTGTAATTACTGCTGGCTTCCAATCGT
>JANOHQ010000107.1:0-5964 GCA_031406595.1 Chitinophagaceae bacterium | reverse complement strand
TGCTTCGTCGTTCCTCCTCGCAATGACGTCTTCGCTTCGGAAGCCAGGAGCTTGTCACCCGAGATACGAGGGGTGCTGGCGCAAATGCTTTTACCACAAATACTAAGAATCGCAAAAGCTCGCATAGATTCTCATCGGGGTCCGCACTCTTGCGTCTTTGCGTGTCTTTCTTTTGCGCCTTGGCGGTTAAATGTATTTACGTTGTTGAGGAAAACGCAAAGCAAAAGCACCACGTTGTGTCCTTTGTGTATAACTGGTGTTCTTTGTGATCCAATGATTTTTAAAATCACCCCTAAATCCCCATTATCAATTTCCTCCATTGTTCCCCGATAACCTTCCAGTCAAACCGGTCTTCTGCGGCGCGGTTGTAACAGGCATTGGAAACATCGGCAAGATAATTTTCATCATTCACCAGCTTCACCAACTCTTTGCTCAGGAAAGCGGTATCACTTGCATACATCCCGAAAGGATTGGTGGGTAGCTGCACCGGTCTTGCTTTGGGAATAAGGATGGCGGCGTTCTTCCATAACTCTGCCGGCGCCGTATGATCCGGTACTACCTGCGCAGCCCCGCAGGCGGCATGTTCAAAACTGATCATGCCCCAACCTTCTCCAAGGCTGGTATTGATACCGATGGAGCAGGCCTGGAAAAGTTTCACCAGGCTGCTATCATTGGTATACTCTTCTCCCAGCGGGTTCAACAAAATAGTGGAGCCGCAGCCGCTGTTGGCGATTACTGTTTCCAGGGTTGTTTTCAACTGCGGATCAGTATGGGGTGTATGCAGGCAGAGACGGGCAGGTCTTTTGAAATGCGGGAGAGCCCCGGCAAAAGCTGCGATGGTGGTTTCGATATCCTTGCGCTCGTTGTAGCGGTTGGCATTCAATATAAAAATAGTGTCAGCCGCTCCCGGTATGTCAAACAATTCCTGCTTTAATCTTTTTTGTTCAGCCGCATCAGCCGGCGGATAAAAAACATGCCGGTCCACACCATGATTGATAGCATGAAGGCGGGGGGCCGCAAATGTTTCAATATCCTGAGCGGAGCCGAAAATATCCTGAGCGGAGCCGAAGGACTGCAATGCCCATTGGTTATACAGTACAAGATCGTCGGGCCAGGAGCAATCTTTTATGGAAGCGGGATCGGTAATAGTGCCGTCGAGCGGGGCATAGACCACCAGCCTGGTATTTTTCTCCCGCAGACTCGTCCATGCTTTTGCATAGTTCTTCAGTATATACAGGTCATTCAGCAGGAAGATCGTTTTGGCCTTTACTTGTTCCGCCAGTTCCACAGCGCCGTAAGCGCCATAGAGATCGCCACCGTGGGGATTACAGGGGTACAGTGTATAATGTTCCCGTTGCACCCGGGCATCTTTATAACCGATACCCAGCCAGTGGATCTCCGCATGAGGAGAAAGCTGTTCGAACAGCGATTCCAGCACGCGGGTAAAACCGGTACCGGGAACGAACAGGCCCACCCCTACCAGGGCTGGTTTACCCGTCATTTTAACCTGACCGGTGTGTACATGACCCCGGTTCCAATCTGTATCGGCGTAAGCTCCAGTGTAGATACCATGGCGTATTCGGAGATCTCGGAAAATTCAATACCGTCGGTGGTATCCATGATCGTTACCAGGGTATAGCCCATGCTGCCCCAGGTACCGCAGTTGAGCGCGGCAAATATTTGTTCCAGCCTTTTCAGTTCGGGGCCAGCCCCGATGCTCATCAGCATCTTGTAAAAAGCGCCGGTTGGCAGGTTGCTAGAAAAGATCCTCTGCGTGGTAAGGATCAGTATATACTGTGTGTTGGCAAGATAGGGTTGCAGTTGTGCAGGCGCCGACTGGCCATCACTGAACGTAAAGTTCTGTACGATATTAAGGTTGGTCCTGTCGATGACCAGGGCCCAGTAAAGATCTGATTTGGTAGGATCCGGGTAGAGCGAGTTGGAACCGAATACGATCCTGCTGGAATAATTACTGCTAATGCCTGTCTGGATGGTGAGTGGAACATTGGCGGCCATGAGGGGAAGTTTTTTAGGTTAAAAAATGATTTATGAATTTAAAACAATGGGCGGGAGGGGGCAAATCTTTATCGGGGTAACCCTTAATGGGGCAGGACTGGTGAAGAGAGGGTCGGGAGGGGGAAATCACCTATGGGGATGAGGCCCCCTATCCTCTACCTCCTTTCCCCTCAAGGGGGAAAGGAGAATTCAGAGAAGCAATGAAACAATGGGGCATATGACCTCACCCTCTAACCCTGTCTCTTTTAAAGGAGCTCTGGCATTCGTCGAAGGGTGGGTTATCACACTGTTTCTTGTCATTCCGAGGAACGAGGAATCTTAAATCGTCCGGCCCAAGGGTTACCCCGCTGATCCCTCGGTTCTCTGCCGGGCTTTTCTTAATTTGCAAGAGGAGCGCACTATGGATAAACAACCTGTTTTTGAAGAAATAAAACACAGTAATGCGATTGGCCAGGAATACTGGAGTGCAAGAGAATTATTTGCTGCTTTGCAATACCATCAGGATGTGATACTTTAGTAACAAATACCCCCCATGCCCAGCTCTGTCACTCTTGCAATAAAAGACGAAAACTTCGCCGGTAAAATCCTTCATGAAGTCTTGGTCGGATTTAATTCAGAAACCGTCACGGTGAAAGAAATCATCGAGGCACGGGTACGAAAAGAAGTAGAAAATTATAATAACCGCCTCCCCGAATATTACAACGGACTGATCGAACCCAATGACGCGGAAAAAACTATCAACGGATTCAAGCTGCGCAGCAAGAAACCCATCGATGGAGAGAAGCAGGTGTACGTCGCACTGGATGCATTTCAGAAGAACGGCTTCTTCGTCCTTATCGACAATAATCAATCGACCTCCCTCGACCAGGCGGTCAACCTTACTGCCGGCACCCATATCAGTTTCGTCAAACTCACCCCACTCGTAGGAGGATAGCTATGGGATTGTTTGACAAGATTAAAAAAGTTTTTGGCGGCAACAAAGAAGAAGCTTTTGTGCCAGCGGAATTCCAACCAGCTATCAAAGAGTTCCAGCAGGTAGTCGATGATACCTGGAAAGAATACACCACCAAGTTTGAAAATTTCTGGTCGGTCAGCCTTAATGAAACCACCCGTTGGAAAACGGAGGTAAAGAATTGGCCCGATAAGAAAAAAGTCAGCTTTGCGCTATGGTTAGTAGCATCGATTCATGGCTTCATGAAAAATCTAACCAATCATTCATATAGCGGTACCGAGTACCAGCACTATAATATTAAAGAGTCACTCCTCCAGGCTCTCTTCCGGAACAGCTTATTGATGGATGATGAAGACGCCAATAATATCTACGAGGCGTTTGCGGGCTATCATACCAACGACTGGACCGGTATCACCACCTGGCCTGTCGGTCCATTCTTGAATCAACTGGAAAGACAGCATAAAGGAAAACCCATTTCCCCCCGGTTGAAAGAGGTACTCGAAAATATCAGGGCCGCCATCAACAAAGTTGGCTCGGCCTACCAGGGAAAAGAACGAATCAAAATGATGGAGAAGATCGATGCATTGTTGTTTGGTTCGGAAAACAAGGATGTCGTCAAACCTGTCAAGTTCCTTGGTGAAGATTCCTTCGCGGATTTTGCCAACCCCATGATCCCGCAGATGCCGGAGGAAGAAAGACTGTTGTGGTACCAGTTATTACCCATGGCACAAAAAGCCACGGGATCAAAACCTTCGGCAAAATATTTAACCGCCACAAAAGAAATCATTAAAGCCATCGGCACCGATACTTATAAAAAGACCATACAGGCCTGGTTGCAGTTCCTGGTCGGACTCAAAGAAAAAGAAGAACAGCATACCGTAGGGTATGGCAATGGCAGCAACTACAGTTATAGTTCTTACGAGTACATCACATCGGTCAATGCCGAAGCGGTGAAAGGTTTGATCTGGACCTGTTCGCATTTCCATGATAATACCACGATACAAACCATCGCCGCGTTGGCGGAACGGGCCTTCCGGAAGATCCCCGGCAAAGGACCCACGGCCGCATCGATCGGCAATGCCTGTTTGTATGTATTGTATAAATCAAAGGGACTGGATGGTGTGGGGCAATTGTCAAGATTGCGACTTCGCATCAAACAGGCCAGTACCCAGGCCATGATCGATAAATATCTGCAGGCAGCTGCAGAAGAACAGGGTGTAACGGTACACGAGATCGAAGATATGGCGGTGGATGACGGGGGTATGGAAAAGGGCAGCCGGACTTTTGTGTTTGATGAGTATAAAGCCGAGCTTGTTGTTACCGGTGTAGGTAAAACAGAACAACGCTGGTTCAAACCCGATGGCTCGCCGCAAAAATCGGTGCCGGCGATCTTGAAAGAAAAACATGCAGTCAAACTCAAGAAATTAAAGGACACCACCAAACAGGTAGAACAAACACTGACAGCGCAACGGGATCGTATTGATAGAATGTTGCGTAGCGACCGCAAGATTGGCTGGGATAATTTCAACCAGTATTACCTGCAGCATGGTTTGGTTGCTTATATCGCCAGTAAGATCATCTGGAATTTTCACCAGGCTGATAAAACGGTGCAGGCCATACATCTCAATAACCATTGGGTGAATGCGAACAACGAGATCGTGCCTGTGGAGGGAACCGAAACCGTTTCCTTATGGCATCCTGTACAGGCCAGCGTGAATGAGATAAAAAACTGGCGTGATTTTTTAGTTTTTCATGAATTGCAACAACCGCTCAAACAGGCCTTCCGGGAAGTGTATCTGCTCACCGACGCGGAGGTCAACACTAAATCCTACAGCAACAGGATGGCGGCGCATATTTTGCGGCAGCATCAATTCAATTCATTGGCCAAGGCAAGAGGATGGCGTTATGCATTGATGGGCGGGTTTGATAATGGAATGAATAGTGGTATAGCATCGCTGACCCTGCCTGAATGGAAGCTGAGAGCAGAGTATTGGATCAATGAAGTGGCTGCCGATGGCGAAATGAATGATACGGGTATCTGGAATTATGTCGCCACCGACCAGTTGCGGTTTGTTAATACCGTTACCAATGAAGTGGTGGACCTGGTGGATATCCCTGCACTGGTATTATCGGAAACATTGCGTGATGTGGATCTTTTTGTTGGCGTGGCCAGTGTGGGCAACGATCCTGCCTGGAATGATTCGGGTGGATTACCTGCCTACCGTGATTACTGGGCCAGCTATTCGTTTGGCGATCTGTCGGAAGTGGCAAAGAACCGGAAGGAGATCTTAACGAATCTTGTCCCGCGGTTGAAAATAAAAGACGTGGCGCAGATCAAGGATAAATTCCTGGTGGTTAAAGGAAAATTAAGGACCTACAAGATCCATATCGGCAGTACCAATATATTAATGGAGCCCAACGACCAGTATCTCTGTATCGTACCTGACCGGGGTGCGAAGAGTCATACCGAAAATGTGTTTCTGCCTTTTGAAGGCGATGCCGGTCTTTCTATTATTTTATCGAAAGCATTTTTACTGGCGGAGGATGATAAGGTAACCGACAGAACGATCATTTCGCAGATCAACCGGCGATAAGCAGCAATAACAATCATGAATCGTTACCAGCAACAAATAATGGTTCCGGAGATCGGGTTAGCCGGCCAGGAAAAATTGTCGGCGGCCAGGGTGCTGGTTATCGGTGCCGGTGGACTGGGCACGCCAGTGGCGGTGTATTTAGCCGCGGCTGGTGTCGGCACGATCGGTATCGCGGATGGGGACAGCATCGAGGTTACGAATCTCCACCGGCAGTTTTTGTTTACGGAAGCGGAGGTAGGCCTGCAAAAAGCAATGGTCCTCGCGGCCAAACTAAGGGTGCAAAACCCTGCCATCAACTTAATGGTGCATGATACCATGATCAACTCCGAAAATGCTGCCAACCTGATCGGGGGCTATGATATTATCTGCGACTGCTCCGACAATGCCGATACCCGGATACTG
>JANOHQ010000020.1:0-28159 GCA_031406595.1 Chitinophagaceae bacterium | reverse complement strand
GTTACTTCAACAAATATATGATCGGCCTCATCTCGGCGAAGGCTGAGATGATAGCCCGATACCCTCACGGAGATCGGATCTCCCAAGGGGGCCACTTGCTCCAGCTGGATCTTTTCTCCAGGCACACAGCCCATTTCCATCAGTTTCAGAAAAATGACACTGTCCTTGAATTCCTTGATCACACCCTCCTGCCCGGGTTTCAATTGCGATAGCTTTACAATCATTTCAGCGTTTATACAAAACTACCCTTGTAAGTTTGTTTTTGTTTACGAATTTTGAAAATATGCCCCTTTCTCCTTCAATCCCTAAATCTTTCGGGACAAAAATTTGCTTCTTTTTCCAGGATACCCGGTTTGGCCTGCAAGACCGGACCCGATTGAAGAAATTCATTCAATCCATTTTTACAAAAGAGCGAAAAAAGCTCAGTTCCCTGAATTATATTTTTTGCACCGATAAAGCCCTGCTTGAAATTAACCGTCAATATCTGAAACATGATAACTACACGGATATTATAACTTTTGAGCTTTCAGAAAAAGGGGCACCCATTGAAGGGGAGATATATATTAGTGTTGACCGGGTTCGGGATAATGCCAAAAAACACCAGGAAACCTTTAAGTCCGAAATTCATCGGGTAATCTTCCACGGTGCTCTGCATTTATGCGGGTATTCCGATAAAAAACCTAAAGACAGCAAGAAGATGAGATCAAAAGAAGAAAGCTGCCTTCATTCCTATTTTTAAGTCTGGCGCCATCTGCATTTTCATCCTATTCAGAATAAAAAAATCAGATTGAAGAGTTTAACTGAGTCGAAAACAGGCTTTCATCTCTCAACTTGTTAATAATTAGTCTATTACAGTCGTGGTTCCACGTGAAAAAATGTTTCAGCCTGAAATAGTTCCATGACTCCACGTGGAACATCGCGATTTTGGATTACTGGAGTTTTGAAATAGCTGATTTTCAAGCTTTGCATTACCTTTGCCGACTTATGTTTCCTGAATACGATGTCATAGTTGTAGGCGCCGGCCATGCTGGTTGTGAAGCCGCTGCCTCGGCCGCCAACCTGGGTTCCCGGACTCTGTTGATCACTATGAATATGCAAACCATCGCGCAGATGAGCTGCAACCCGGCTATGGGCGGCATTGCAAAAGGACAGATCGTCCGGGAGATTGATGCTATGGGTGGGTATTCCGGGATCGTAACAGATCTTTCAACGATCCAGTTCCGGATGCTGAACCGAAGCAAGGGGCCAGCAATGTGGAGTCCACGGGCACAAAATGACCGGGTTTTATTTTCAATCAAATGGCGGGAGATGCTGGAGCAAACTCCCAATCTTGATTTTTACCAGGATATGGTAAAAGGACTGGTCATTAAAGATGGTAAAGCCGGGGGAGTAATCACCGGGCTCGGACATGAAATAAAAGCGAAATCTGTGGTTCTGACTAATGGAACATTTCTAAACGGGATAGTTCATATTGGTGAAAAGAATTTTGGTGGTGGTAGAATGGCGGAAAAAGCGGCAACCGGGATCACCGAGCAACTGGTTTCCCTGGGGTTTGAAAGTGACCGGCTGAAAACCGGGACACCTCCCAGGATTGATGGCCGAAGTCTCGACTATAGTAAGATGGAAGAACAATTGGGAGACGATGAGATAGTAGGATTCTCCTACCTGAATATTGAAAAGCCAAAGAGCCAAAGAAGTTGCTGGATCACTTATACTAACCAGCAGGTACATGATATATTGAAATCAGGATTCGACAGAAGCCCGATGTTTGCGGGAAGAATAGACGGCGTGGGGCCCAGGTATTGTCCGAGTATAGAAGATAAGATCAACCGCTTTGCTGAAAGAGACCGCCACCAGCTCTTTATAGAGCCGGAGGGTTGGAACACGGTAGAGATCTATGTCAATGGGTTTTCAACTTCCTTGCCCGAAGAAGTACAATACGAAGCACTTCGTAGTATAGTTGGTTTTGAAAAAGCGAAAATGTTCCGGCCGGGTTATGCGATCGAGTATGATTTTTTTCCTCCGACTCAATTGAATTATTCGCTGGAAACAAAACTGATCCCCAACTTATTTTTTGCCGGCCAGATCAATGGAACCACCGGTTACGAAGAAGCCGCCTGCCAGGGATTGATGGCGGGGATCAATGCACATCAGAAAACAAAAGAGCTTGCGCCTGTAGTACTAAAAAGAAGTGAGGCCTATATTGGCGTGTTGATCGATGACCTGATCAGTAAAGGAACTGATGAGCCTTACCGCATGTTTACATCCAGAGCTGAGTTTAGAACCTTGCTACGCCAGGATAATGCAGATCTGCGATTGACTGAAACCAGCTACAGGCTTGGGCTTGCATCACAGGAAAGAATGGATAAAGTGATTGAGAAAAGAAACAGTGTAGAAAAAATAAAATCGGTCCTTAAGGATCTCACGGTGGACCCGGACGAGATCAACACCTATTTCTCTTCGATCAATTCTTCTGCTATCACTGAAAAACAAAGAGCCCAAAAGATCCTGTTGCGTCCCGATGTGGAGCTACCCGAACTGGCCGATGCGTTGCCGAAATTGAAAACAGCCCTGGCTGGTTTCTCACAAGATTCCATTGAGCAGGCTTCCATACAGGTCAAGTACGATGTTTATATTGAAAAGGAGAGAGGTTTGGTTCAAAAAATGTCGCAGCTGGAAGAGCTGGAGATCCCGGAAACCTTTGATTATAAAAAGATCTCGTCATTAGGTAATGAAGCCCGGGAAAAACTCTCCCGTATCAAGCCCCGAACTCTTGGACAGGCCAGCCGGATATCGGGCATTAATCCGAGTGATGTGCAGATACTGATGGTGTTTATGCACCGGTAGCAAAAAACCAGCAGTTACATTGTAGTGCTGAAAAGAAAATCCGGTGCTCTAACATACCTGAGGCTCATAAAATTAAAGTTTCTCACGATTCCGGAAACCCTGACAGCATATTTCCTGTCGGGGCTTTTCTTGAACTATTTCGGAGTTAATCCCCTTTTTCAAGGATATCCATAAATAGATAAATAATTATCTTCATGTAAACACTCCAACCATGACCCGCTTCCTGTTCCTTCCTCTTACAATCCTTTTTCTTCATCTATTTCCGGATAACTCCGAAGCACAGCAGTATAAATTACGCCAGTCCACCAGTGTTTCAGGAATGAATATGGAATCCACGATCTATGTAAAAGGCATGCGTAAAAGAACAGAGAGTGCCGGGATGATGGGAATGCCTCCGCAACCCGTATTGATCGAACAATGCGATCTGAAGCGCACGATCAAGCTGAACGACAAGAAAAAACTCTATTTTATCGAGCCATTTGGAAAGGAGTCCGAAGTGATCGACGAAGACGTTAAACCAGCAAAACCAACAGCCGCGGTAAAAACAAAGCCTGTGACAACTTCGCCGGAAAAGGGCGGCACTATTCATATGTGGTACAATATCACCGATACCGGAGAGCGGAAAAAAATGAATGGCTTTACCGCAAGGCATATCTGGACCACGCAGAAAATAAAGCCTTCAGCAGATGCCTGTATGATGAAAGACAGTATGATCATCAAAACCGATGGCTGGTATATTGATCTGCCACAATTCAACTGTCCTATACAATATGCTCCATCCGGTTCTATGGGTCAAAACCCCACCCAGCCTGCTTGTAAAGATAAGTTTGTAACGCATCGCAGCGGCAAAGGCAAACTTGGCTTTGCCCTGTCGGAAAAAAGAACAATGATCATGGGAAATGGCGGGTCACAAACATCCGAGTTCACGACATCACTGGAAACACTGGAATTCTCCTCGCTTAAGTTGGATTCCATGCTGTTCGAGATCCCTCCCGGTTACACACAGGTGATGGATGAAGGCGAGCTACAGGAAAAGATGAGTGCGAAGGATATGATGAACGCATATAAGAACCAGGCAAATAATAATACTAATAGCAATCCTACAGAGCAAAAAAAAGAAGGGATCATTCGTATCGGCGTTTATGAACCCAAAGCAGACGGCCAGGTACAGACCCCGGCATTACAACAATATATAGCCGGTGTGTTGTCCGGTGGTACTATTGAAGCGATTGCTGTTAGTACAGAAGAGGATGCCAGGAAGTATGATTGCAACTACACACTGACTACCAATATCACAAAAATAAAATCGGGAACTAAGGTAGGGGGGCTGCTCAAAGCGATCAAGAATACCGATCCCAATGCGGCTTCATCCTTTACTATCGATGCTACGTTATCACTGACCCCGTTAGCAGGAGGAGTGACACCAGCACCTCAAAACATCAGTGGAAAATACCAGGGAAAAGCAGATGATGCTGCCAAAAAAGCCATGGATGATGGCAGCAAGCTGGTATTGAAAGCGATCAACTAACCATGTTAAAGGATATCAGGCTTCCTGTTTCAGTCCTTTTTCGCGGACAGTAAGAGAATTGGCAACAGGCCCGGAGATCTCGCCGCGACAGGCAGCGCTTCTGCATTGACATTGGAAGGGTTCCATATTTTCATCCAGGAAGTTGGCATAGTCGAGTGTGAGCTCCTCATCCTTTGCAATATTCTTTGTTGCTAAAACATTGAGTCCATCAAAAGCTGTATTGGGGTCGCAGCTATGATTCTGCGGTGCCCATTCGGAGGGATCATCATCCCATAGGATGAACAGCTCCTCACTTACCGGGTAAGCATAACGACGGAAATGCAGTTTCTCGTCTTCGTTCCAGTTCTTTTCCACGAAACGACGGGTAATGATCCTTTGAGACCGGCCCTCCCCTTTAAAAATGATCTCTCCTTCCCGGATGGTCCGGCTGGCATAGATGCCATAGCCTGCGATCGAATTGCCTTTCATAACAAAAGGCTTTTTACCTCTTTTGTGCCGGGCTATGCCCTCATTGATGATATGTTTCAGAAACCCTGCCTGGCCAATACCATCATGTGCAAGGATATGATCGGCAGAGCCTTCGAATCCATCGGTATAAAAAACAGAACAAGTAAAATTGATCTCCAGGAAATAGATCTCGTTCTTATCGTTCACCCTGAAATCAAGTCTCCCATATCCCACTCCATTAAACCCTTTGAATATTTTTTCAGTGGCTGACCGGAGTCGCGTATCGAGTTCGGGATCATTACAGGGAACATTTGAATCCGGGTGAAGCTCTGATGTCTTTAATGCATACGTTTTAAACTCACGTCCTTCGGGGAAAATGTATTCAACCGGCCGGAATACGGTACAGCTATGTATATCTGTATCTGCTGCGGCTAAAACAGTAAACTCTCTTCCCGCTATATATTCTTCCACCAGCAGGGGTCCATACTCTTCCAGGATGCTAATGCATTTTTGCTGCAGCTCGATCTTATTATGAACCAGTGAATGTTCGTCAACGCCAAGACTGTCGCCGGCTTTAGCAGGTTTTACAAAAAGAGGGAACGCCAGGTGTTTTACAGCTTCTTCCACATCTTTGAGTTCACTGATGATCACATAGCCCGGGGTTTTGACTCCCTCGCAATAGGCCAGATACTTCATCAGTTCCTTCGGCGGGTCGTATAATTTAGTGGTGGGGCCAGTAAAAGGAAGGTTCAGGATCTCGAGTGTATAGATCACATCAATGCTCGGCACTTCCCATTCCAGATAGCCTTCACAGAGGTTGACAAAAATATCATACCCTTTTTTGCCAAGCTCTTTGAGCTGTTTATAGGTGGTCAGTTTATTCAGGAAAACATTGTGTACTTCCGCTTTGGGGAGTAACGCTGACAGGTCCCGGGGTGGATCGTAATTTTTATAGTCAACGCCGGTGGTGGAATAATCTGGTTGCAGTACACAAACTTTCATAACACACTAAGGTAATAACAGAATGTATATAAAGTACCGGACCACTATTTAACAGTAACGGTTTTTTTGGATCGTACCGATCTAGTTTTCGACGCAACAACGGGTTTGGTAATACTCCTGCGTAAAGCGTCCTTTAAAATCTCGCCAATAATGCTGGCGAATGAAACCCCGGATACTTTCAGGATGGCCCCGATCGATGTGTAATCCTCGTCTTCGCTGAGACCGCATTGGGCATTGACCTCCAGCATATATAACTTCCCGGTTGCTGAATCCTGTCGGATATCGATCCGGGTATAGCCCTTACCGCCGCAGGATTGATAGGCCTCCAGGCTCAGCTTTTTTAAAGCGGGTATCATGGATGGTTCAACCGGCTTGTATTCATAAAAATTCTCATTCTGCGGCATGGGTGTTTCATCCTCATATATTTCCCAGAGACGGTCGAATGACAGGAATTTCTCGGAATCTGGAAGCGATTGATGAAATACCCGTTCAACCGGTTCGTATACTTTACAATGATCCGGATCATCCGCAGAGCCTGTGATAAAGGTGGTGAATTCGGGACCGGTGATGAATTGCTCGACAAATAAGCCATCCACCAGTAAATTCCAGCCGTGGTAGCCTTTATATATCTCTTCCACCCGTTTTGCCAGGTCTTCTTCCGTATGCACCACATTCTTTATCGAAACGCCCATACTACCCCCGGAAACGGCGGGTTTGATAAGGATCGGTGTTCCAACTCTTTTTGCCAATCCCTTTGTTGATCCTTTCTTGTCAGTGATCACCCTCCAGTTGGCTGTAGCCACCCCGGCTTTATCGAAAGCCTTCTTCATGGGTATCTTGGACGTGGTGATATTATAAAAATGGGTATCAGAGCCGGTATAGATCAATCCGTATTTTTCGAGCTCATGGATAACGGATACGCCGGGAGTGCCATTCACTTCATCGCCGTCGCAGAGATTCAGTATCAATGGGGTCTTTCCGTTGGCGCTGGCGACAATGGTGCGGATGATCTCTTTATAGTTACCCATCGTTACGGGTTGCCATTTCCAACTGGCCTTTAATTCTTCAAAGACCTTTGTGTACTCTTTTATGCTTTGTGTAAAATCGTAGTAATGCTGAATATTGGGGTCAGTTGACTCCAGGTGCGGTGCAAGTACCCATATCGTATAGGGCTTTAATAAACGGGTGGCTTCGGATATCTTCATACTCAGGCTACTTTCTGCCTGGCCGGGCGCTTTGCCAGTTGTTGTTGTATAAAATCGGTCAGGTTGTACTTCTCCGTTGCTTCTTTTGTAAGAAATGCCGCTCCTCTTACTTCGCCGATACAAGCGTCATTCCCGCAATAGCAATTGAACGATTGCGTCATCTCCCATTCCGTGGATGGATAGAAGAAAGTCATTTCCTCTTCCACCTGTAATGGTTTCAATGCCACCAGTTGCATCGTAGTGGTATTAAAGAACACATTCGGTTCACAGCTGTGATTGATATACTGCAGGAACTCGGGCTCCAATGTGATATGTTTCCCAATACCAACCTGTACGGTCAGGTACGTGGGTTCTGCGGAGATCGTTCCGGCAGAAAAATCAGCGATCACATCGCCTGGCTGGTAAGAACGCAATGCAAACAAGGCATTCTGTTCGTTGGTTAATTTTTGGCGGACCTCAGCAATAACATGATTGCTTATGGTGCGGTAAGCAGGGGTTGTAAGTGTATCCATAATGGGTTAGTAGTATTCGAATAGAAAGATAGATATATTGTTTTATGTAACAAATTTGTAATCGTTAAATGTGAATAATTAACCAATACATGTGGACTAAGTAATGAGCCCTCATTACAGTTCATCATCAATTATTGCAATGATCCGGCACACTCTGTGTATTCATTCGCTTTTTAAAAACAGTTGAATCGGTGTACATTTGTGGTTTGCCTTATTAATAACTCCGGGTAGATACCCAATGCAAACAAGTATGATTCGTCTTGCCTCCTTGCTGTTATTGTTCTTCCTGGACTCCGCTGAAATAACGGCCCAGTGCGGTTCCCCGATCGGCAGTTTCCCTTACACAGAAGGTTTCGAAACATCGGATGGTGGATGGGTTGCGGGTGGTACGGGCAATGATTGGGAATGGGGCAGTCCTTCCAAACCGGTTATCAACAGTGCCGGGACTGGTATCAACTGCTGGATCGTAGGTGGGTTAACAGGGAGTTCGTATGCCAATGGCGAAGCCTCGTGGTTACAAAGTCCCTGTTTTGACTTTACCAATCTCAGCTACCCGTTCATATCATTTAAATTAAACTGGGAAACAGAACAGCAGTTTGATGGCGGATCTTTTCAATACTCAATTGATAATGGTGCCAGTTGGGTTACCCTTGGCACGGCCAATTATTCAGATTGCATGCAAAAGAACTGGTTCAACCAGGATCCTGTTACTTATTTATCCCCGCTGACCGGTGAAAGAAGGGGCTGGTCGGGAAATATACAGTCTTCCGCAGGCAGCTGCCGTGGAGGCAATGGAAGTAACGGCTGGGTAACCGCTTCCACCGTTGCCCTGGGGTTGGGTTCAAAGCCTTCCGTTATTTTTCGTTTCCTTTTTGGTGCCGGCACCATTTGCAATAACTATGACGGATTCGCAGTTGATGATATTTATATCGGCAACGCCCCGCCCAATGATGCCGCTTTTTCCTTTACCTGCATCAATAATAACACGGTCAACTTTAAGAATGAATCGGCACTGTGCCCAACTATAATCAACTGGAATTTTGGTGATCCTGCATCAGGAACTAACAATACTTCTACACAGGCAAACCCATCCCATGTTTTTTCAGGCCCCGGGGAATATATAGTTACGTTGACGGTGGATGGACCAGGAAATGCCCTCTCAACGATAACGAAAGACATAACAATACTCCAGGTAGATGTGGTAATGTCGGCCGCGGTTATTTGTGAGACGAATACCGGGGGAGTTTTGTTGGCGAGCGCCGGCCCCGGCGGGCCACTTAGTTTTACCTGGAACACGTTGCCTGTTCAAACGGGGATATTCGCGACGGGGCTTGCCGAAGGTTTTTACACGGTTAGCGTTACCGGGGCGGGGGCATGCCCGGCCACGGGTACCGGGAAAGCAGAATTGGATCTTTCCTGTATCGGCGTTTTCTTTCCTTCTGGTTTTACACCCAATGGCGATGGAAAAAATGATGGGTTTGGCCCGGTAGGCTCTGTTTCCGTAATGACCGACTACCGGTTCAGTATTTATAACCGCTGGGGTGAAAAAGTGTTCTCTTCTACGAATCCCTTTGAAAAATGGGATGGCCGGATCAAGGGCTCCAAAACCGATGGGAATGTATTTGTATGGCAGGCCGGGTATAAACTCCCCGGCCAGCAGAAAAAACTATTCAGGAAGGGGATGGTATTATTGATCCGGTGATCTTTCCAAACTGATCCCCAGTCCCGCCATCACCAATCGTATCTCTCCATAGCTGATATCCTCCCCCAGTTGTTGCTTGAGGGGTGTGATGGAGCTTCCGCTAAAATCAGTAAGCGCCGATTCGATCAGTACAACCTTTTCCCTGCTTACTAATTCTTCTATTTTTATTTCGCCGCTACGGACATATCCCGACAAGTGTCCTTCGATCGTTTGAGTGGTCAGCATTCTTTCAGTTGCGATCTCCGCTACGGTCTTGCCTTCAGAATACAAGCGGAACGTTTCCAGGTGTGTTTGACCTTTTTTCTTCGCAGGACCTGTTTTTTCCTTTCTTTCCCGCTTAGCCGGTTTTTCATCGATCAATGATACCAGTTCCCTCTCGTCACAATAAGAAAGAATAATATCCAGGAATTGCCGGCCATACTGTTCCACTTTAGCATCTCCGAACCCGGAGATCTTTCTTAACTCCCCGGGAGTCTGCGGCAGATAACGGGACATTTCATCCAGGCTGCTGCTACCAGCAACGAGATAGACCGGCATGTCCTTTTTTAAACAGATACTGTCACGGAGGGCTTTCAATTTCATGAAGAGCGCCGGGTGGGGGCTATCCGTTCTTCTGTCCGAAACACCCGCATAGGCATTGATATTGAAGGAGGGTAAGACAAAACTCTTCTTTCTCTGGTGCCATTTTTCGCTGCTAAATGTTCCATCCAGTCCCAGCAATAAATACCTGGTAACAGATAATTCAGCAAAGATCTCTTTCAACCCGTCATTGTATTCCTTTGCATTTAGTTTGCTATCGGTAATGGCGGGTGACAACTGCAGTTCATTGATAAGCATGGCGATCTCCTGTACAAAATGTGTTGCTGCCTTGCTGATCCTGTCTTGCAGGACGGTATTGGATTCCGGGGGGATCTCTATAGCAAATTGTGCCTTTACCCAGGTGTGAAATTTATAGGCTGTCTCCTGTACCCCGTTCAGGCGACCATTCAATTGTTCGAGCCATGGAATTGCTTCGGGGTTAAACGATGAAGCGTTCCCGGATAGGTAGGTTCTTAATTCATCACAGCTACTGATCGCGGCCCGGAGATCAAAAGTGGACAGCAATAGCTTCTCCTGATATTGCTTGCGGGCATCTTCCAATTCTTGTATTAGTTTGACAGAGGAGGATATGTTATGGGAGAACTGAACGATCCGCTGATCGGTAAAGAGATTATTTGTTCTTAACCTGCTCTTTAGCAGTAACCCATCAAGGCTTGTACAACGACTAAGTGCTACATAGACCTGTCCCGGTGCAAAAGCTTCCCCGGCATCAATGATCAGCTTATCAAATGTCAGGCCCTGGCTTTTATGAATAGTGATGGCCCAGGCCAGTCGTAATGGATACTGTGTGAAAGATCCCAGCACGTTCTCTTCGAGTGTTTGCGAGGTTTTGTTCAATGTATAGCGGATATTATCCCATTTTTCACGGACGACCTCTATTTCTGGTCCGTCTTCACAGTGTACAAAGATCTTTTCCTCTTCCAGCTTTTTCACTGTGCCGATCTTTCCGTTAAAATATCTCTTCCCTCTTTCCGCGGTATCGTTTTTAATGAACATTACCTGTGCTCCTTCTTTGAGCACCAACAGCTCCTCTGCCGGGTAGGCATTCCCGGGAAAATCATCTACTATGCGGGCCTCGTATTTTAATGTCTTTCCATCAAGCTCCTGCAACGCCATCATATTGGTGATTCTTGCCTGTTCGTTATGTGTAGTAAGAATAATATATCCGTCATCCTTCGTTCTGCGGATCACAGGCTGGTAACGGGTTTCCAGGATAGCATATCCTTGCGGGTCGAGTTCGTTGTTACGTACCTGGTTCAGCACCCGGATAAATTTCTCTTCGCTTTGCCGGTAGATCTTGTCAAATTCGATGTAGAGGGGTGGGTTTTCTTTGATGACCAGGCTGTCAAAAAAATAGGGGCTGTTATAAAATTCAGCCAGCATTTTCCATTCGGTGTCTTTGATAACCGGCGGTAGCTGGAACATATCACCGATAAATAAAAGCTGAACGCCACCAAATGGCTCGTACGGTCTTTTCCGGAAATGCCGTAATACGGTATCGATCGCATCCATCATATCGCAGCGGACCATGCTGATCTCGTCGATGATGAGTAATTCAAGTTGTTGTAATACTTTTCGTTTATCGCTGTTGAAACGGAGGCGGCTGATGAGATGGTGCCGGTCAACCGTGGACTCGTTTTTTGTAAACCCTTTTGTTTCCGGTACAAAGGGAGAAAAGGGAAGCTGGAAAAAAGAGTGAATAGTAACCCCGCCTGCATTGATGGCGGCTACCCCGGTAGGGGCCACCACGGCTAGTTGCTTGTGGCAGTGTTCACGGATATACTTCAAAAATGTAGTCTTACCCGTACCGGCTTTACCGGTGAGGAATATATTGCGGGAGCTTTGGTTGATAAGGTCGGCCGCTAATTGAAATAATGTATTGGTTGTATCGGGTATAAAAGTTGCCACGGTAGTTTTGTTTTATTTGCCACGAATTTCACGAATGACACAAAAGAGAAAATTGAGGGAGAATTACTAAAAGATCACTCTTTTATACTCAAGGCTGCTTTTGCCAAAGTTAATAATTACGCCGACCCTGCTTCCAGAAGCTTTAAGATAATTAATCGTTTGTGTGATGGAGTCCTCTGGAATTCCATCGGCCTTCGCTTTAACTTCCACTATAATTTTATCAAACAAATAAAAATCTGCATTGAACGTCCGTTTTAGTACCTGGTTCCTGTATGCAATTGCAAATTCCTTTTCCCGCTTGAATTCCATCCCATTTGCATCAAAATCAATCTCCATAGCGTCCTTGTATACGACTTCAAGAAAGCCATAGCCAAGGCTATTATAAACGTTCATACAAGCTCCACTATACTATAAACTTCTTCCTTGTAGAGCAAATTTGTCATCGGTATAATAATTTGATAAGTTAAAGCCACGAATCACACGGATTTCAGGAATTGCCGAAGGCAATTGATTTGTTTTCAATTTTTCGTGTTATTCGTGCAATTCGTGGCTAACTGGTATTATGCTTGTGCCTGGTTTGCGCCCAGCATAAGCAATTCATTCACCTGGATCTCGGTGAAGTACTTTTTATTCCCCTCTTTATCGGTATACTGGCGATTTACCAGCTTACCTTCAACAGCAACTTCTTTACCTACGGTCAGGTATTTTTCTGCGATCTCGGCCAGCTTACCCCACATCACAAGGTTGTGCCATTGTGTTTCTTTTACTTTTTCGCCTTTGGCATTGCGGTAAATTTCAGAGGTAGCGATGCGAATAGTGGCGACTTTTTTACCGCTTTCAAATGTTTTTACTTCCGGTGCATTACCGAGGTTACCGATCAATTGCACTTTGTTTTTTAATGCGTACATGTTTTTTCATTTTGTGTCCCGACGCTTTGGTCGGAACTGTTTTA
Source organism: Chitinophagaceae bacterium (assembly GCA_031406595.1). Classification (GTDB taxonomy): domain Bacteria; phylum Bacteroidota; class Bacteroidia; order Chitinophagales; family Chitinophagaceae; genus JJ008. Next base: position 15,456 of record JANOHQ010000020.1, on the reverse strand, counting down.
AAATTTGTTATTCCAGTCAACCCGGCGACGTCATTCCCGATTGACAACACAAAGATGATAGGGGTGGAAAGCCATAGCCGGAGATTAGCTGATTAGCTTCGGGTTTACGCAGATTTACCCGTTTTTAAACGGTTATATGAGTCATTTTTTTACTACCTTATGGTTCCAAATATTTATTTACAGTATGTTGCAAAAGAATAGCGAAGCAAGGAGCTGTCTTGCCTGTGGAAAACCTGTAAAAGGACGATCTGACAAAAAATTTTGTGATGATTATTGTCGTAACAATTATAACAACGAGCTGAAATCTGTTGATAGCGGCATTGTACGACTCATAAATAATGCTTTAGCAAAAAACAGGCGAATCCTGCAGGCCATTTTGCCAGAAGATAAGGAAACGGCCAAAACCACCCGGGACCAGCTTTTGCTAAAAGGTTTTTCTTTTCACTACCTCACACATATCTATACAACCAAAACCGGCAAGACCTATTTTTATTGTTACGATTATGGTTACCTACCGCTGGATAATGATTGGTACCTGGTGGTAAGAAAAAAGGAAGAGTGATCCCCTTCCTTAATACATTTCAGCTTCCGTGCAAGAAGCTGCATCCGATCGGCCATCGTGATCCTGGACAATAATCGCCCGGAAAACAACCCTACGCTTCCTTTCTGCTACCACTTCCTTTTAAGATTGCCGCCAACAGCAACACAAATACAGCTATCCCCACTATCCAGACCCAGGGCTGCTGGTACCAGTTAGAGTTGTCCTTATTTACATTAACGTCAACATCGAGTGTTTTTTCCTGTGCAAAGACCTGGAATGCAGCCAGGAGGGCGAAAAGAAAAAAACTGCCTTTTTGAATGAGCCTTTTCATACAATTGATTTTAAGTTATCCCTGATTAGTTATTTCATACTACCAGATTAATAACTATACCAATTGTTGTTTAAAGCGGGAATATATCTAAAAAGATCATTTTACCCGATGATTCGGGGAATTGATTCTACAAAAGGGTCGGGAAATAACAGGGTGTGTCTTGCGCAGCATGCTCCTGATCTTCTACTCCGTTTTCCTGTATCCTTTGCCGGTTTTCTCCTTGATCATTTTCTCTTTTTCTTTCATCGCGTTTTCATTGTCGGCAAATGTCTTCAATTGTACCTGGCCTTTCGTTCCAACCCTGCCAAACCGGACAACCAGTTTATTCTCCTGTACACCCGCCTCCCAGAATTTATTACTGGCCCCGTCTGCAAATACCAACCTCTCAAACACCACAGTTTCGAAACCTGGTAAAGCCGTGCCGGATGGCTGCGAAGGGGAAATAGTTTCAGGTTCCTCTACCCCGGGCGTAATTGTGGTTTCGGTAATGGACAATATTTCCTCTTCCGGAGCCTCAACCGGCTCCTTCTCTTTTATCTTTTGAATGATCTGCCGGATCACTTTATCGGGCTGTGCCAACCAATCTTTGGCAAATACATTGATACTGCGCCAGCCAAATGAACGTAAGATGGCCGGCCGCTGGTAGTATTGCTCCACGAGGTTGAGATTCTGATAATGCTTGTCATCATCCAGTAACACACTCAGCGTGTAATGCTCATCGTCCTTGTTGACCTTCACAGCCAGGGAGCATTTAAATCCCGATTGCCCGACCTGTTCATCTACTTCATAACCAACCTTCTTCAACTGCTGTTTTATTTCCTTCAGCATAGTACTCTGCGAGTCGGTTACAGCTGCTTCTGCTTTATTGATCACCAGGCTGTCGAGAATGGTCCGGGCCGTTTGCATATTACCACTGCTGACGTTTTCAGCATAATGCAAAAACCGTCGGAAATAATTAGCCCCCTCATTGTACTCATTGGTGATATTGAAATGTTTGATGCTTGTTATCACCGCCATATGCTTTTTGGCGCGGCTAAAGATCACATTCAATCTTTTTTCCCCGCCCTTTTTATTAATGGGCCCGAAATTCATGATCATTTTCTTCTTTGCATCAAATCCGTAGCAAACGCTCATAATGATAATATCTCTTTCATCTCCCTGTATATTCTCCAGATTCTTGATGATCAATCCCACGAACTGGTCGTCTTCCGTTCTGTTGTACGCTTCTTCCAAGAGCGCCTCAAATTCAACATCTGTTTGTGCCAGGGCTGTCAGAGCATCTTCAATGGTCTGCTGCTGCTCCTGGCTAAAAGCCACAATGCCGATGCTTTCATTTACTTTTCTTTTCAGTAATTCCCGTACCAGCTGGGCGATATAAGCCGCTTCGTCCTGGTTGATTCTTTTTTCATAGACACTATCAGAGTGAAAATGGAAGCTGATACTCCGATCGTACAGGCAGTCGGCATTAGCTGCGGCATCCTCCGGCTTTGTTACCTCAATGATCCTTTTCTCTTTATGATGAATGGTCTTATCGGGGATCGTCAGCAGACCTGCTTCATAAAACGCATGATTACTATAACTGATCAATGTTTCATAATGACTTCGGTAGTGCCAGCTAAGCATGGTGCTCCCCAATTTGCGGGCACCCTGCACCAGTAAGCTGTCTGCATCAGCACTCAACAATTCATCTCCCAATTCATCATTGAATGTTTCCAAATCATCTGGATCTTCAGCCTTAGCCGTAAAGAAATTCGTCGGCGGCATTTGTTTATCATCGCCAACAATAATGGTTTGCGGGCTCCTGAATAATGCGGGAATTCCCTCTTCCAGCGTGATCTGGCTGGCTTCATCAAAGATCACCACGTCGAAATAGCCGGTGTCAAGTGGCAGGCTGTCACTCACACTCAGCGGGCTCATCAGCCATACGGGTTTGATATCCTTTAACACCAACCCGCTTTCCCTGGCACTCAGCTCCCGTATACTTTTATAGCGCATGCTCTTGCCAAACTCATTCTCGAGGATCTTCCGGCCTTCGTTATAATTTTTCTTGAATAGTTTTTGTTCGTTATTTAACTGGCTGATTGCGGTATTGCTCAGTTCGAGATGATGTATAAAACGCTGGCGGATGGCGGCTCGTATGTCCTCTGCATTTAATTTTAATAATTGCTTGTAGCAGCTTTGCAATTTGTTGACCGCAGTCTCTATCACCTGGAAATCGGTGGAAGCAAAACCTCTGTTCTGTTGGTAAAGCTCCTGCAAAGTCTTTTGAGCCATGGCGGCTTCAGCCTGTATAGGTGTTAGTGAAATAGTACGGATCGCGTCTTTCATCTTCCCGGGCAGTTTTACAAATTGCCGCAGGGACGGCAACAGTTCCTGTAATCCTTCTGTATTCATCCCGATATTCTCCAGTTCATCATGAATGTCGCTGACGGATTTCTGGCTGTAATGATAAAGACACTGCTGCAACTGCAATTCCAGTTGATGCAATTTATTATTAAGTTTAGTGAGCTTTTTAACGATCGCATTCGCGTCGGGATGCGCAAGCAGGTAGTCAATTTCTTTATCTCCCCGTTTGTTTCGCAAAGTATCAATAGCCACACAGGCGATATCGATATTGTCTACCTCGTATTGCTGTTGCAGCTCGTTTTTATTGACCGCAAGGGCGTTTGCCGCTGCATATTCATGCTGCAATTGTTGCAGGACCAGGCTAAAAGCCGGTTTCACCTGGTGCCGGGAAAAATCATAGCTTCCCTTCAACTGTTTTTTTAATCTCCGCCAGGTACCATTCAAAAAACTAAAAAAAGATTTTTCATTTTTCGCAGCGATCTCCAGTGCGGCCACAGCATCCTGTTCATTCAGTTTTTGTTTCCAGTTACTATTCTGTTCCTGCTGTTGTTTATAGTTTTTGGCCAGTATATTGTATTGTTTTATTTTTTTATCAAATTCCTTTGCCTCGTTGTTTGATGTATCCACCAGTTGCAGGTTGTCATGCTCCGCCAGCGGCTGCAACAAAACGGCATCCTGGACCAGGTTTTTTATCTGGTCAAGTCTTTCCGCATGTTCCGGTGCGATATTACTTTCCTGTAACACTTGTTTTATCTCATTCAACAGGTTCTGTGACTGTAGCACCAGGCTATCTACCAGGTTCAGCGGGTTTTCTGCCAGTATTACTCCATCATTAAGTTTGCTCAGCGGGTGTTCAGAAAATGCGGTGTCGGCCCCTGTTTCTTCCAGTGCTTTTCCCAGTTGCCGGATCGCTTCTCCAAAGTCCAGCCAGTTATGATAGAATGGCAGTAATTCCTGTTGCTTCGGCTGGAGAGGCAGCAGGTTTTGTTTCAATTCAATGATCCGGCCGATCAATTCCCGAACCTTGATGCCGGCTGTCCCGGGTTCAGAAAGATGGGTAAAATGGAATTGATGCAGCAGTTGTAATTGCTCATTCATTTGTTGCTGTGCCAACAGGCGTTTCGCAGCGATCGCTTTACTGTCCAGTTTATTTTTGCTAAACTCCTCGTACGTAAGTTTCAGGTTTTTTATAAACTCCCGTTTATCGCCCTGGCTGTCGTGGATATAACAACAGAGTTCATCCAACCCGTTTTGCTTCAACCGGTGATACACTACATCTAATGCGGCTCTTTTTTCACAAACGAATAAGATGCTTTTTCCTCTTGCAACAAAATCGGCGATCAGGTTGGTAATGGTCTGGCTCTTTCCAGTACCGGGAGGTCCTTGTATTATATAACTCTCTCCTGTCCTGCTTTTCAGGATAGCTTGTGTTTGTGTAGGATCAGCGGTGATCACATGGTGCCAGTCTTCGGGCTTATTGAGATCAAAAAGTTGTTCTTTTAATTGTTTGGGTTGGGTACTGAAGAGTTCTTCGAAAACAGGATGCTGGGTATTATTGTCGATGACGTAGTTATAATCTCTTACCAGGCTCATTTTCTTATAATTAAAATTGCCCAGTACAATATTGCAGACATCAAAATCCCAGCTATAGGGATTTTCCTCGCTTTCTGCCATCTCGTACATTTCCCTTTCTTTCACATTGGCGCCCGTCAACTGCTGGGAGGATAACTTAATATCATCGTTGATCAGGTACTCTAAAAAAGTGGCTCTTGGTTCTATCCGTTGTTTAAATATTTCAAGACCCAGGGGCTTATAATGTTCGGTTTGATAGCTGTACGAAATATTCTTGTAGCTATCCAATTGTAAACCCCCTCTTCGTAATCGTCTTTTATAGTTGCTCACAGTTTGTTTGGCAACACTGTGTACGAGTTTGATCTTGGGTTTGTCTGAATAATGCAGCTGGATACCCTGGTTGGCAGCATCTATCTGGGCTTTGAGGAGTTGATAAAACTGTTCCGGGCTCATATCGTCCAGGTCAACAAAGTCGGGTAATTTGATCCCGTATAGTTCCCGCAGTTGGTTAGCCAGTACTGGGTTCACTTCCGCGGCATTGTCAAGCACTTTTATTGAATAATGGTCTTCCTTCAGTCGCTTTGTTTTTTTTAACTCAACAGGGATTAATAACAAGGGACTCTGAATGCGTTCATTGGCATTCTCTTTTAAATTATGCCAGTTTAAAAAAGCAATGACCAGTTTCAATTGGCTAAACCCGAATTCCTGTACATCCCGCTGGCTTTCCACTCTTATCTTGTCCAATGAAGAGGGCAGGTAAGCATGATCCTCAAAACGCAGGTATTTGTTCAATATTATTTCCTTCATTCCCTGCACTTTCGAAGAAATGTCACTGTTCCAGGTAAAGAGAAGGTCGGGGCGAATGCTCTGGTAATGCAAAACCATCGGCACACTGCTCACTGTAAGGTTTACAAAACGCATGTTTGGTTTGTAATACAGGAGACGATTGCGCCGGCTGGTGTCAAATAAGCGGTTCCTCAGTTTATTGAGGATGAACTGGCTTCTTTCTTTCAACTCTTTATTGATCCTGCCTGCGATATTGCTGAGGTCTGTTTGTTTTTCGGTATCGTAATCGCGGTAGTTTTGTAAACGGTGGATAATACCGTACAGGTCGCATATACGTTTATGATGATCTAATTCGGTCATTTCTGTGATCAGTGTGCTGATAGTGGGATGGATCCGCTGGTTATACTGGACAGGGTTTGCCCGGTAATCCGCGAATAGTTTTACATCATCTTCGTCATACAGATCGAGACCCAGGGCCATGCTGCCCAGCACCAGGCCTAAACAAAATATATCTGTCTTTTCATCGTGGTGACCCACTAATGTTTCAAAGCAATTATATCCTTTAATAAAGGCCGGGTACTCAAGTGGCTCATTGGTGTTGAAATGAACCTGCATATTGTCCACTTTATAGCTTCCTTCTTCCACATCGGTTTCCACTTTTCTTTTCCCGATAATATCAAACTGCGTTGACCGGACGATCAGTTCATTCAGCCTGGCAGTAGCAGAGGAAGCTGACAGCACAAGCATTTCATCGATATCGATACGGTTGCCGGTGATAAACAAGGCGGTTTCTTTCTCAAAGGGAGCAACCTTGTTGATCTCGTGAAAATTCACCACCTCTTCGAATAGCGGCAGCACAAAAGCGATCACATCATCGGTGGCATAATTGCCATTATCGAATGCTGTTTCCAGGAACTGGTGAAAATATGTTTTGGTCTCACTCATAGATCTGCTCCTTTTCATTCTCTTTTACCTCGTAATAAGCCGCCAGTGATTTTTGTTTATGTTGGGTCAGCCTTTTATCGCTGAATTTCATTTCCTTTTTGATAATTGCATCATACGATTCCTTCAAACCCATGTCCTCTGCAAACTGGAAAGCCCAGCCGGAGGGGATCTCCTCGAGGCTAGCATCCACCAATACAAAATCAAGCAATACATATCCCAGGTAGTCTCTTATACTTTGATGGGCTGTTTGAATTCTCTCCACCAACGCTTCCGTGAGCAATGCCTTTTCATCCAGTGCAAAATCAGCAAAGTATTGCTTTGCCTGGCTAAGGATCATCGTGCTTTGAAACCATCCTGGTTTTATAAAAAGCTGCAGGAACTGGCGGGTAAGTTGTGCCAGGTCTTTTTGCTTGAAGATGTCCAGTTGGTCCAGGTCTACCGATCCTTCGATCATTTTTACGATCTCCTCATCGGCCAGTTCTTTCTTATCATGCCAGAGCTGGATGGCTTTTGCCCGGATAAAATTTTCGGGATGTGAAATACCAACTGTCTTCAATCCTGTTTCGTTGGCGAAGATCTCATCGGCCTGTTTCAGGTAACTGTCTGCATTCACTTTATCCAGGCCGGTCGAGGTTTTCACGAGTGAGGTGATCACTGGTCCTGTCTTTTCAATGACAGCGTAAGCTCCCCTGTCACAGAATATTTCTGTGTATAGCCGGAACAAGCGGGCGGTTTCGAAGTAAGACACTTCGCTGTTATAGTTGTTGGCGATCGAAGTAATGATCCGGTCGGCTACTTCCAGGTCGCCTTCCAGCATGGAATAGAGTTTGATATGTGTCAGTTCGTGTGCAAGAACAGCCAGCAGTTCTTCATCATCCAGTATCCTGGTAACAGACCCGCTAAAAACGATATGGGCTTCGTTGTTCAGGTACACGATGCTTGCATTTAATTCATCCGTATACTGTGCCTGGTAAACAATTACCGGGAGGGTTTCTAAGCCCAGTTTTTCTTTTACGATCGCTATTTTATCATAGATAAATGCATCGGTGGCGGGGTCAAACTTATAAGTATTCTTCAGCAACTCAGTTTTGAATTGCTGCAGTTGTTCTTCTTTATTCTTATTAACAGCAAAGTATTCCCAGGTCTTGGCCTGTGATTTAAAATGATCCTTTACTTTTTGGTGGTAGGGCAGGGCCGTGAGCATAGTTTGAGTACTTAAAATTGGGAGATCAATTTAAGTAATAAAGGGGTGGGGATGAAAACAAAAACCCCGCCGAAGCGGGGTAAAGGTGTAGGGGGATCCTGTCCTGCGATCCCCGTAACTGCCAGCCTTTGAGAAATCATAGCGCTGGGAGTTGGTGGAAAAATCGAAATTGAAAAGCTCAAGGTCTACCGTGTCTCCGTGTTACTGCTACTATATAACTAGTTTACTATTTATCTCCCGAAGCAGGATCGACCAGGAATCAGCATGGATCGTTTGTTGCATTTGCCGGTTGATCCTGGACAGCTTCCGATCCGTTACACGGATGATCAGGAGCACCATGATGAAACCAAGCAAGGCTACAAGGATGTGTTGAGTGTATTTCCTGGTAAATGCGGTCATGTACACAAACTACGACCGTGGAAAGGCGATATACAAATAATAGGGCTGACAAAAAGCTGACAACTCAAAATAATTATGATTGTCAACCAGTTATAGTTATTTATATAGAGGAAACGATCGCTTCCAGCTCCGCTGTAGTGGAGGTTCCGAAGCGTTGACGTAGCCTTTGGCGGGTTTTATGGACAGTATCGGTGCTAATACCTTGCATCGCAGCAATCTGGCGGGTGCCTAATTTGATCTTGATAAGGGCTGCCATCCGTAACTCGGCTTCCGTGATCCCGGGTGCTTTTTCTTTCAGCCGAAGCAGGAATCCGGGGTAGGTTTTATTGATCAGGGACTGGAAGTCCAGCCAATGTTCTTCGGTCAGGATCATCTGTTTTGACAGCTCTTCTACCTTCGCTGCCTTATCACTGTTGTTCGCCTGCTGTCCAAGCTCATCCTGGAGGGACTCGATCTGCCGTTCCTTGTTCACCATATCTGCGGCAAATCCTTCCAACTGCCGCTCTGCCTCTGCCTGGCTTTGTTTCGCTTTCCGGCGGTTCCGGTTCAGACCCCAAATGACAAGCCCGGCCCCGATTACCACGGCAATGATCCAGATATTCCGCAAGCGGATCTGGCGTTCCCTTTTTGTTTTTAGCTTTTTGAATACCAGCTGTTCTCTTTCAAAATTGGCGATCGCCAGTACATAGTTAGAAGTAATACCCCGGTCCACCTGGTCGATACTATCCTGCAGATGTTTGTATTTCCTGAAATACTCATAAGCGATAGCTGGTTGGCCAATACTGTCGTAACATTCGGCCAGGTCCTTATATCCGCGGAGGCTGTTGGGTTTGTGCCCGATGATCACCGAGTACTCCTCGCTTTTTAGCAAATGACCGATCGCTTTTTTGAAGTCTCCCTGCCGGAGGGCAAGACGCCCCAAGAGGAAATTACCGGACAATAGCAAAGTAGGATCATTTGTTTTCACAGCTTCCCGGTACAGGTCATCCGCAATAACCTTGCAGCTATCGTATTGTTTCAATTCCAGGTAAGGATCGAAACGATTGTCGGAAGCGATATAGAACCAATCTTCGAGTCCCTGCTGCTTACTGAATTCCATGCAACGCATAAAGCTGAGTACGCTGCTATCAAAGCGCTTCATTGATTTATAGGCAAAGCCTAATGTGTTCAGAGAATTTGCATACAATACAGGGTCCACGCTGTCTTTAGCCGGGGATGCGAGTGCTTTGTTATAATGTATGATGGCCTGTTCAAAGTTTTTGGTGCGGAAGAACATTTCCGACACCACGAGGCTGAATGTATTAAAGGAAGGAAAATTCTCAATACCTAACGATTCCTGGATCTGCAATGCATTAAGGCCGTACTGCACGGCCTGGTCACGCTTCTTCAATGTATTCAGCATTTCACTGTACCATCGGCTGTATTCGGCGATCATGAATTCCTCATCCAGTTCGTAGGCCTTATACAGCGCATCCTTCATCCGGGAGGCATATAGTGAATCGCCTTGGGTGAGTTTATAAAAAAGCAGGCGGGATGACAATGCCGCGATCCTGGCTTTGATTTTCGCGGAAGAGCTTTCGGTCTCTTTTGCCATGCCGGTAAGTTTCTTTACCAGCTCAACTGTATCCATTTTCTCAAGGCTATCATACACCGCCAGGCGGGTGATCACCTGTTTATCGCTGTTGTCTTTTAACTGGTCAATATAATAACCTGGTGCCTGTGCATGCAACAGGTGAATGCAAAAGAGTAAGATGGTGGTGAAGGGTCCGCGCATGACAATGCAAAATAAATAAGAAGTTGCGACAAGCCCGCAGGGGAACACTGATTTGATGAAAATAAATCGGGGTAACTACTTCAGCGGTCTACTAGCCGGAAACGTTTATTCACCGAATGGTGCTAATTCACGTTATTACAGGCATAAACACAGCCCTTATTGTTCTTCCAAACTTTAATGAAGGCAATTCACTACTGTTTTATCAAAACGAATTCGGCTGGAAGTGTCATGCGTATACTCATGCCAGCCAAATATTCTGTCATCCACTATTTTGTTCTGGTCATAGAAATTTCTTTGTGCTCTCAAATAAACCCGAATCGTCTCAGTTCCATTTGTATAGAGCCATTCGCCAGCGAATTTCGAAACATGCTCACAGGTATCAATCCGCGTTTGTGCACTAGTTGACACCAGCTTTGAGTGATATATACTCAATACTTTTAGAGTTGTGAATTTGTATGTAAAAAAATGGTTAGTAGCCGCTGGATAATGATGGTAGCTCAGGAGCTCGAAAAACTGAAGCTACAACCGCTTCGGGTAAGCATGGGGAGGTATAGTTGAAAAAGCCTGCAACAAGCAAATAATTACTCAACCTGAATGAAAGGTCGAAAGAATTAGGGTTTGAATTATTAGGTGATCAAAAACAATTAGAAACTATTAAAACCGGTTAATCAAAAAGGTTTAATCGTGTGAAGTGGAAGAACGTTCAGTATTAGTGATTTCCTGATAAAATCGTTCAATAAAGATTATAGTTACATTTCCCATTTGTTCTCAGAAGTTGAGGGAATCACTGAAGATCAACAGTAATGAAGAATGGAAAAAACTATATAGCAGTTACAAAAGCATCAGGTGATATTGAGCCATTTTCAATTAAAAAGCTGCGAATTTCTTTGGCAAGTGCAAAAGCAACAGGAATTATGGCGCTTGGCCCAAAAACCGATTATCTTTGCTTTTCATGGGTACCCTTCTCTGATTCATCGTCTTACTTATCGCAGGACAAATCATAAAAACCTGCATGTGCGTGGTTATAAAGGAGAAGGCACAACAACAACACCCTTCGATATGGTAGTATTGAATAACCTCGACAGGTTTCACCTTGTAGGTGATGTGATCGATCGTTTGCCCCACTTAGGTTCAACCGGTGCCTATATCAAACAATATTTAATAAACAAATTGCTTGATCATAAAGCCTGCATAGAAACACATGTCGAAGACATGCCTGAAATTCTGAACTGGAAATGGACCTCACTCCCTGAGTAAGCTAAAAAAAAGGAAAAGAGGGGAAGTCGTATTTAAAATTAAATATTTAAAAAAGCCATGAAAGTCTCTCGGGGAAATAAGAAAAATGATTTTATAGAATTACTGCCTCTGGCAATTGCAAAACTGAAGAAAAACATTATAGATCCTTTTCTCGGCGAAAACAATAATTCAAAATCCATTAACGAAAGAGCCCCTTTAAGAGCCGAAATATTTACCAGAGAAAAATTAGAACAACATGCCGTTATAATTGCCAAAAAGCATGAACTCATCTACAATCAATCATCAGAACAGTTATTGGAGCGCCTGGCAGACAATGAACATATTCTGCTGGAGGTTTATGCATTGTTGTCTGACAATTTAAAACAAAACAACCGCATTTCTCCTGCAGCCGAATGGCTGGTAGATAATTTTTACCTGATTGAAGAACAGGTTTATACCGGCAAAAAACATTTACCTAAAGGTTATAGTAAAACATTGCCACGGCTATTGAAAGGTGAATCAGCTGATCTGCCCCGGGTGTATGATATGGCGGTGGAAATTATTTCGCATAGTGATGGACATGTGGATATGGCCAAATTGACAGGATTTGTAAATGCTTACCAAACAATAGATAAATTAAAGCTCGGTGAGTTATGGGCAATACCTATTATGCTCAGGTTAGGTTTGATAGAAAATCTAAGGCGCCTTTCCATACTTATTGCAGAAGAAATTACCAATAGATCGCTTGCAAACCGTTGGGCAGATGAAATGATAACTATTTCTGAAAAAGACCCGAAAAACCTGGTGTTGGTTATTGCTGATATGGCCAGGTCTGAGCCGCCGATGGAAAGCACCTTTGTAGCAGAATTGAACAGGCGGTTACTTGAAAAAGGTAATACACTTTCTTTACCCCTGAACTGGATAGAACAAAGACTTTCAGAAATGGGGGTAACAACCAGTGAACTCATACAGCTTGATAATCAAAACCAGGCTGCTACACAGGTATCTGTAAGTAACTGTATTACCAGTTTTCGTTTTTTAAGCACCACTAACTGGAGAGATTTTGTAGAAGACACGAGTATAGTTGAAGCCACGCTACGCCAGGACATTAACGGCATTTATGGAAAAATGGATTTTCATACCCGCGATCATTACAGGCATGTCGTTGAAAGGATTGCATTTAGAAGCAAATCTTCAGAACAGGTGGTGGCAGAAAGCGTTATTCAAGCGGCAAAAAATGCAGCATTAAATAATAATTTTAAACAATCGCATGTAGGTTATTATCTCACAGGTGATGGTTATGTTGCTACAGCAAAAACTGCCAATGCTAAAATCAACATTTCTGAAAAATGCAGCAGAATTCGAAACAAACATCCCTTATTAATTTACCTGGGCGGCATTAGCATACTCACTTTTCTTATTTGTTGGTTACTTATTGAGCAAGTTGCAAAAGAAAAACTTTCTACTACAGTAATGATAACTGTTTGTTTTGTGGCGTTATTGACCACAACAAGATTCGCAATTTCCCTGGTAAATTGGTTTAGTACCATCCTAATAAAGCCAACCCTTCTTCCAAGGATGGATTTTTCTAAAGGGATACCGGCCGAAGCAAAAACGATGGTAATTATACCTACACTCATCACAAGTATTGAAACAATCAATGATTTGCTAGAGGGATTAGAAGTAAGGTTTCTTGCTAACCGTGATGCAAATCTTTATTTTGGCTTACTTACAGATTTTAGAGATGCCGCTTCTGAACATTTACCTGAAGATGAATCACTGGTGCTTGCAATAAAAAACGGGATTATTGAATTAAATAAAAAATACGGCAGAACATCTAATGATACTTTCTTTCTTTTTCACCGCCCACGCAAGTGGAATAAGTTTGATAAAACCTGGATGGGTTATGAAAGAAAGCGTGGCAAGCTGGGTGATCTCAATACATTGTTGCGAGGCAAAGACAACAACTGTTTTTCTGAGATCGTTGGAGATACTTCTTGCTTCAAACAAATAAAATATATTATAACACTTGATACGGATACACAACTACCCCGCGATACGGCATGGAAGATGATTGGAACTATGGCGCATCCTTTAAACTATCCCGTTTATAATGAAAAGAAAAGAAGAGTTACTGAAGGGTATGGTATTCTTCAGCCAAGGGTATCAAATAGTTTACCTGCTACGGAAAGCTCGTTTTATGCACGCCTGTTTGGCAACGATCCGGGTACAGACCCTTACACAAAAGCCACATCTGATGTATACCAGGATTTGTTTGGAGAAGGCTCATTTATAGGAAAAGGAATTTACGATCTGGATGCTTTTGAATTGGCGCTGAAGGACAAGCTTCCTGAAAATCGCATTTTGAGTCATGATTTGCTCGAAGGTTGTTATGCGCGTTCAGGTTTGATTACCGATGTACAATTGTATGAAGAATATCCGCATAGGTATGATACAGATATGCAGCGACGGCACCGGTGGATAAGGGGTGACTGGCAAATTGCGCAGTGGGTATTACCGTTTGTTTCCGGGTATAATAATAAGTTCAGAAAGAATACATTGTCATTATTATCGAAATGGAAAATATTTGACAATATCCGTCGCAGTCTGATTCCCTTAAGCCTGTTGTTATTGCTGTTATTTGGTTGGACGCTATCATCACTTGCCTGGTTCTGGACGCTGGCTGTAACCCTTATTATTGTATTGCCATCTGGGGTTAATTTTTTCTGGGAACTTTATCGCAAGCCGGCAGACATAATTTTTATTCAGCACTTCAGGTATACCAGCCGCACTGCTCTTGAGAATTTTGTGCAGCAAATGCTCGACCTTATTTTTTTACCGTATGAAATTTTTTTAAATATTGATGCTATTGTACGTACACTATGGAGGGTGTATATATCCCAGAAAAACTTACTACAGTGGAATCCTTACAATCGTAACCGCAATATGCAAAACAGTATTCTTAAATCATATATTACTATGTGGTTTGAACCGTTTTTTGCACTTCTTATTTATGTTTTTTTAACCATTTATAATCCGGATGTTCTCCTGATAGCCATTCCTTTTCTAACTTTTTGGATGGCAGCTCCTCTAATTGCTTTTGCAATAAACCGCCCGTCGTCTCCGGTTAAAATGACCATTTCTGAAAATCAAACGACTTACCTGGGCACTTTGTCCAGAAAAATATGGGGTTTTTTTGAAAAATTTGTAACAGCAGAAGATAATTGGCTGCCGCCGGATAATTACCAGGAAGAACCGGTTGAAAGGGTTGCTCACCGTACTTCTCCCACCAATATTGGATTGTCATTATTATCCAACCTTACTGCTTATGATTTTGGCTACCTCACTTCTACTGAACTGGTACAGCGTACCAGCGATACAATTCATACCATGCAGCGCATGCAAAAATACCACGGCCATTTGTATAACTGGTACGATACTATTTCTTTAGAACCCTTATTGCCAAAATATATTTCTTCGGTTGACAGTGGCAACATGGCGGGACATCTTATTACTTTAAAGCAAGGATTGCTGGCACTTCCCGATGATGGGATAGTGCAGGAAAGGTTTTTTAAAGGGTTGGCAGATACCGTAAATGTGCTGCTGGAATATGCTACTGACAAGGAAGCACTGCTGACGTTTCGTGATGATTTGGAAAAAAACTACCGGGATAAAATTCATAAGATTAAGGATATAAGAGACTATTTAGATCAATTGGAAATTTCTTTTACGAGCATACTATCAAAACTAAAACCTGGAGCTGATGAACATGAAAAAATTTGGTCTCAAAAAGTATTGCGCCAAATTACCCAACAGAAAAATCATATTGATGCACTTGTGCCATTGTTGTTATTTTCATCAGTACCTGCACAATATGAAATATTTATTTCTGAATTCCAACTTGTCCCTTCATTAAAAGATATGGCATCTGCAGAGCAGCGTTTTTTAAACACAAAACACTCTTTTTCTGCTATAAATAAAAACGATGCGGATAATGAATGGCTTACCAAATTTAGTGCAACGCTGGCAGCCTCATCCAGTCATGCAATGGAACTTATAACTACCATTGAAAAACTTGCCGAGCATTGCATGAATCTTTCGAATATGGATTATGATTTTCTGTTTGACAGGTCACAAAATTTATTGTCAATAGGCTATCATCCCGAGGATCGCAGAAGAGATAATGGTTACTATGATCTGCTGGCCTCGGAAGCCAGGTTAACAACCCTGGTGGGAATAGCACTGGGTAAATTGCCGCAGGAAAGCTGGTTTGCATTTGGCAGGCAGCTCACGAGCCAGGGTGGTTCACCAGTGCTGCTTTC
>JANOHQ010000016.1:0-7220 GCA_031406595.1 Chitinophagaceae bacterium | reverse complement strand
AACAAACCTTTTAAAACTGGTCATTGATACCGATAAGCTCACCAGCAAATTCGTATTTGACTGGTCTCCCTCTACGGCTGACACTTTCCCGCATGTGTATGGACCGATCAATGTGAGCGCTGTCCTGGAAGTGCTTCCCATCAGCCATTAATCCAAACTCATATCTTCCACAAAAAATAATTTGGAGGCAGTAACGGTTTTAAAAAGAAATCGCTTAGCGTTCACCGTCATTACAAATACTGGTTCTTCCAGCTTATTGGCAAATAATAACCAATAAAGGAACCTGTCGCGGTTGGTAAGAGCCTTTGCCTCTGTTACAGACAGGTTGCTTCCTTTTAGTTCTGATGAAAGTTGCTGCCATACCAATTTGAAATCGGCAACGGATTGAACCAGCTTCCCTTTTGATACACCCATTCCGGCACTTTTGCCGTCTTTATCAAAAAGAGGGACCTTAAAATCCACGTTTCCCTCCGCAATATTCTTCATGCTTTCCATCTTCCCATACCTGCTCCACAGCCGAGGTCCGAGGATACAAAAGGTTTCAAACAAAGCTGTACCATCGCCCGATTGGATGGCATTTTTTACCTGCTCCTGTGCCAACCTGTTTTGCTCCTCCGTGGCCGGCAGCAATTGCATTTTTAACAATACTGCCGCCGTATCCTGTGCTTTTAGAAGAATGCCCGCCAATAAAAAAAGAGGTAACAGCAAAAAGTGTTTTTTCATTGTTTCAATTTATTGTTTGATGAATTTTTTAAAATCAATATCCAGGATCTCGAATTTGCCTGACTCGGGCCAGGAATAATGCCACCATTCTTCGGTATAAGTTCTGAATCGATATTTTTCCATAGCGGATCGTAATAACTCCCGATTCGCTAAAACATCGGCCGGTAGTTTTTTGAATGTATGATGCGCCGTATCCGAAAAATTATCAAAACCCGTTCCCATGTTCAGCTCTTTGCCTGTTTTGGTGCTGACAATAGTAAGATCAACTGCCACACCCCGGTTATGCCCGCTTCCCCGGGAAGGGTTGGCTACATAGCGTTCGTCTTTTACCAGTTCCCAGAATTTTACAGTTACGCTGTAAGGCCGGTAAGCATCGAATATTTTCAATCCCATTCCTTTTTCATTTAATTCCTGTTGTACTTTCTGTAATGCTGTGGCGGCAGGTAGCCGTAAAAAAGTGGAGTGGGTTCCTGCAGGGTACATCAGCCGCCGCATAAAATTATTGGTGGTGGCATAACGGAGATCATATACGATCCCGGGGATCAGTTCTTTTAACTCTATCATCTTTTTGGAAGGATCATTCTTTACCTGTTTCTTATACTCCTCCCATTTGTGGGTGAGTGGGGGGCGTATATAGCCGCTGTCCTGCGCCAACGCCCGTACACAAAGGAGTGTTGAAAAAATCAGGATCGACCCCTTCCAAATCCAGAAACGAATGCTTAAATTGTTAGCCATACCCGGTAAGGATTGTGAAAGTAAATTAGTGTAAAAACCGGAACGAGCCCCATCGCCACTACACCTTTATGCGTATACCCCGATTGAAGTACCCCATTGCGACCGGCATTGCCGTATACCTGTTTGTATTGGCGGCTTGCAATAGCAAAGCAAAAAAAGGTGAACATATTGCCACCACTCCCCAGGAATTGCAGGTAAAAACTTCCGAACTCATACAAAGCCGTGCCCAGTATGCTGCCGCCCGTGGTGGAAAATTAAATGACTCAGGTCTTGTACTCAGCCAGGCCCGCCTTGCGATAGTGTTGTATGAGAAAAGATCCTTTGAACCGCTCTGGTGTAACCGGGAAAAATGGCTTCCTGCAGCGGATTCCTTATTTGATTTTATCACCTCCTCGCAATTATTCGGGTTATTCCCGGAAGATTATCATGTGAAACAAATAAAGGAGATCCGCCAGCGATTTATTAATGACAGTCTTGCAAAGAATGATCGGAAAGATGCAGCACTCTGGTCCGAAGCAGACTTACTGCTTACAGATGCTTTTGTACAGATCATCCGGGATGTGAAACTGGGCCGGCTGCCCCAGGACAGTATTACCTTACGGAAAGACTCTGTGCTGGCCGATGCATTTTATGTACAACAATCCGATGCTTTACAGTCGAATGCTGCTCTTTCTGCAATCGTCAGGTCCCTCGAGCCGCAGCAACGCGGTTATCATTTGCTCAAAGCCGGGATCAAAAAATTCCTGGACAGTGCTGAACATAAACAATACACGGCGGTTCCTTCGCCCGGAAAAGACATTACGAAATTCAACAAGGCACTGCAAACAAGATTGTATGAAGGTGGGTTTATTGGTTTCGACAGTGTGTTGGCTGATTCGGCCCAGCTGGCAGAAGCGGTGAAAAACTTTCAGAAGAGAAAAGGAATGGCGGTGGATGGAAGAGCCGGGGAAGCTACCGTGCGGATGATGAATATAAATGACCGGGAGAAATTTATCCGCATCGCCATCAGCATGGATAAGTATAAAATGTTGCCGGAGAAAATGCCGTCGAAATATATCTGGGTAAATGCTTCGGCTAATTTTCTCGAACTGATCGATAAGAACGAAGTGCAGTTCACGTCGAAGGTTATTTGCGGAAAACCGAAGACCAGGACACCACTGCTGACCAGCAATATCACGGAACTGATCACCTATCCTCAATGGGTCCCCCCGCCGAGTATTATCAGTAAGGAGATCCTGCCGGCCGTTAAAAAAAATCCCGGTTACCTTGCCAAAAAGGGCTTTACCCTGGTTGACTCGAAAGGCGAGGAAGTCGATCCTTATTCGGTGGATTGGTCAAAATACAGCAAAGGGATCCCTTACCGGGTGGTACAGGGCAGCGGCGACGCGAATGCGCTTGGGATCATGAAATTTGTTTTCAGCAACAAGTATTCGGTTTACCTGCACGATACCAACCAGCGTTACCTGTTTGCCAATTCCATGCGATCACTTAGTCATGGTTGTGTGCGGGTACAGGAGTGGGAAAAACTAGCCTACTATATCATCGGCAATGACAGCCCGAATGCGGGCAATGAGAATCACACCAGGATCGACTCTGTGAAGACCTGGCTGCATCGAAAACAAAAAAAGAGCATTGCGGTCAGGAATAAAATACCTGTATATATCCGTTATATTACCTGCGAGGGAAGAAACGGATCCATTGTATTTTATGATGATGTGTATGCAGAGGACAAATTGATCCGGGAGTTGTATTTTGCTTCAAAATGACGTGCGTGGCAGCCTGCTGGCGGGAGCGGGTTTTACAAGATCTTTTCGGAGTGCCAAAACCCTCTCCAAAATGGTGAATATTAAGTAAATAATTTATTTCCGGATATTGAACTTACCTGTTATTTTTGTTCAGTTTTAAAACCAAACTATCTCTTTATGAAGAAGATATTATCAGCAATTATTGCGCTGTACCTGCTTGTGCCTGCCGCTTTTGCTCAAAAAGGGGAGTATAAAAGACTACCGGCCATAGGTATCAGTTTCTTCCTCAATGACTTCATTACTGCTGAACGGATACGGTCGACCTCATTAAGCCAGGTGCTCGCTGATAAGAAATGGGCTAAAATGAGACAGATGTCACCGGGTCTCGCCATTACCTATTTCAAAGGATTGACCGATCATATTGATTTTGCAGCTTCCCTTGGCGGCTCATTTGTGAACTACCCGATGCCCGGGAAGAGTTTTGCTAACGATAACTTCTTACTGGACTTCAACGCTACCGTGAACCTGAAAATGTTTTCGGAGAAATACTGGGTCCAGCCCTATATCATTGCAGGAGTGGCCGGACACATGTACAAGTCGTATTATGGTGCCACACTTCCACTGGGTTTTGGAATGAAGGTTAACTTCTTTGACGAAGCTCATCTCTTTATTAACTCTGTTTACCGCGTTCCCGTTGTTACAGAAACTTCTAATTACCATTTCCAGCACAGTATCGGTATTGCAGCCGCTATCGGTAAGAAGAAAGAAGTAGTAAAAGTGATCGAACCACCGCCCCCACCACCTGATACAGATGGTGATGGTATCATCGATGCCGAAGATAAATGCCCTACCGTGAAAGGGATAGCCAAATACCAGGGTTGCCCGATCCCTGATACGGATAAAGACGGTATCAACGACGAAGAAGATAAATGTCCGACTGTTCCGGGACTGGCCCGTTACCAGGGTTGCCCTATTCCTGATACAGATAAGGATGGTATCAATGACGAAGAAGATAAATGCCCTGCCGTATTTGGAGTGGCCCGCTACCAGGGCTGCCCGATCCCGGACACCGATGGCGATGGTGTGAATGATGAAGAAGATAAATGTATCACCATTCCCGGTCCGAAAGAGAATTTCGGTTGCCCCATTATTCCGGAAGAAGTGAAGAAGAGGGTAGATGTGGCCGCTAAGAATATCCTGTTCATTACCGGCAGCGCCAAACTGCAAAAATCATCTTTCAAAGGGTTGGATGATGTAGCTAAGATCATGACAGAGAACCCCGGCATGAGCCTGAAGATCGATGGACATACTGATAATGTAGGTAAGGATGAATACAACCAGACTTTAAGTGATAACAGGGCCGCGTCTGTAAGAACTTACCTCATAAGCAAAGGTGTGGATGAAAGCCGCATCACTGCTGAAGGTCATGGAGAGACTACGCCGATTGCGGACAACAAAACTGCAGCAGGTCGTCAGAAGAACAGGCGTTCTGAGATGGTGTTGAGTTATTATAAATAAAAGATCATCGCACTAAATAGAATGTCCCTGGTAACTGCCGGGGACATTTTTTTATGGGTGTGTGCGATCAGAATTTTACATATTGTGCCAAAAGTTTTTTATCGATCCCCTTCTTTCTTGCCTTCTTCGCCTGTCTCCTTAAAATGAATTCAAAAATACTCATCCAGCCCGGCAGATTACTCTCACTGATCTCGAATAACCAGGCCAGGGCCAGCCGGTCTTTGGGAAAACCGTTGGGTTTGGTGAGCCCGTCATTTGCCAAACCATATCCTATTTGTAATGATTGTTCAAAACCACGGCTGGCAGGTCTTAATTCTACCAGGAACCTGCAAGGTTTACCACTCCTGTTACGGAAAAGATGATTGACGTTCGGTTGGGCAGTAGCCGCTTGACCAGGCTGCAGTTTATGCACGGTCTTGTTGAGTTGCACCTGTACTTCCCCTTCGAGGCAATCAAATTTTTCCGAATAGGTCTTATGAAAATGCAGCCCCACGCCACCGCCGTCTGCCAGTTCAACTTCTACCAATGTGTATTCACCATTCGTGTCTTCATGTGTTTTGAGGAAAGTGACATGGTCCTTTTGTACCGGGTTATAGATTTTTCTTTGCATGGTGTTAATTTACGTGTTGGTAAAAGGAATGGTTTTATGAACCACACTGCCTGTTGCCGGTTAAAAAGCGTAAACACTTAACGAAAATAATGGGTTACAGGCTGTTGCAAGAGAAGAAATCAGGCCATTCAGGCCTTTTTTTTCTGTTATTTTCTCCTTACCTTTGCGGCGCCATTAGGGAAAGATAGTGCAGGAGAATACAGGTGGTAAGGGGTCTTTTCTTCAAGTGGCGGTCTATGAGAGTCTAATCTACCATATCAGCTTTGCTCCCGCACCCCGGGATGTTACCTGAAAGCTGATAATTTATCCCCAAAGCTCAATAGTGTTCTGAACGATGAAGTGAGTGACACAACAGGCGATGACCAGGGAACTGAACGGTGACAAACAAATCAAATAGTAAATCTTAAATAATCAATCTAAAATAAAATAACAGTCATGGCTGACTTGAAATTTCAAAGAAACTTTGGTATCGCCGCTCACATCGATGCGGGTAAGACCACCACGACGGAGCGTATCCTTCGTTATACAGGTATGATCCACCGTATTGGTGAAGTGCATGATGGCGCTGCTACTACCGACTGGATGGAGCAGGAAAAGGAAAGAGGTATCACGATCACTTCTGCGGCGGTTAGCTGCCAGTGGAATTTCCCTACCAATAAAGGCAAGGACTTTGCTGACACCAAAAAATATTCATTCAATATTATCGACACTCCCGGTCACGTGGACTTTACCGTAGAGGTAGAGCGTTCTATGCGTGTACTCGATGGACTGATCGCTTTGTTCTCTGCCGTGGATGGTGTAGAGCCACAATCTGAAACAGTTTGGCGCCAGGCCAATCGCTATGGTGTTCCCCGTATCGGGTTCGTGAATAAAATGGACCGTGCCGGCGCTGACTTCCTGATGGTAGTAAAGCAGGTAAAAGATATGCTGGGTTCAAAAGCGGTTCCGTTGCAATTGCCGATCGGTGCGGAAGATGATTTCAAAGGGGTAGTGGATCTGATCAAAATGAAAGGGATCATCTGGCATATGGAAACAGAAGGAATGACCTTTGATGAGATCGAAATTCCTGCTGATATGCTCGAAGAAGCAAAAGAATGGAGAGCTAACCTGGTAGAAGCTGTAGCGGAATATGATGATAAGCTGATGGAAAAATTCTTTGATAATCCGGATACGATCAGTGAAGATGAGATCCATGAGGCTGTTCGCAAAGCAACGGTTGACCTGAGCATTGTTCCGATGATGTGTGGTTCATCCTTTAAGAATAAAGGCGTACAAACTGCATTGGATGCGGTTTGTCGTTACCTGCCTTCACCGATCGATATTCCCGATACCGTGGGTATCAACCCGGATACCGGTGCAGAAGAAACACGCAAAGCGGATGCGAAAGCGCCTTTCGCAGCATTGGCCTTTAAGATCATGACCGATCCGTTCGTGGGTCGCCTGGCGTTCTTCCGGTGCTATTCCGGTCACCTGGATGCCGGTTCTTATGTATTGAATGTAAGAAGTGGTAAGAAAGAGCGTATCAGCCGTATCATGAAAATGTTTGCCAACAAGCAAAACCCGATCGATTTTATCGAAGCAGGTGATATCGGTGCGGCGGTTGGATTTAAAGAGATCAAGACCGGTGATACCCTGTGTGATGAAAATCACCCGATCGCCCTGGAGAATATGTTCATCCCTGAACCGGTTATCGCTATTGCGATCGAACCAAAGACACAAGTTGACGTAGACAAAATGGGTATGGCAATTGCCAAACTGGTAGAAGAAGATCCAACATTGCGGGTGAATACCGATGAAGAAACCGGACAGACCATTCTTCGTGGAATGGGAGAATTGCACCTGGAGATCATTATTGACCGTATGCGCCGTGAGTTCAAAGTTGAAGTAAA
>JANOHQ010000489.1:0-27772 GCA_031406595.1 Chitinophagaceae bacterium | reverse complement strand
GAAGATTTCTATAATGACAAAGGAAAAAGTCAAAGCGAAGAAGTTGCCGCAGGCGTAAAAGATAAAGTAACCCAGCAAAACCGGAATGTGGCAGCCAACCGGAAAGCCGATAATGGTTATGTAAATAATAATACATTCCGTGGCCGTGTGACCGATGCGGATAATAACGGCGTTCCTTTTGCCAATGTGACCAATGTACAGGATAATAATGCCGGAACTTATACCGATGCAAGGGGGAATTTCAATCTTACCTACCCGGATTCTGTATTGACCGTGCAGGTAAGATCTATTGGTTTTGAGAATACAAATGTCCAATTGCGTAATGCTGTTCCAACCAACCAGGTGGTAATGCAGGACGACCGTAAGACCCTAACGGAAGTTGTGCTGAGCAATCAAAAATCAAACGCCACCACCCGTCAACGTGATGCGAATATGAAGATCGAGGAACCGGAGCCTGTGGATGGCTGGGTTTACTACGATGCATATCTCGCCAACAACCTCGAAGTGCCTGAGGACCTGAAAAACAGGCCGAGCAGCGCAGCGGGTGAAGTGCAGGTTTCCTTTGAAGTAGATAAGAACGGCGAGCCAACCAATATTCGTATAGAGAAATCGCTTTGTGGTAAATGCGACGAAGAGGCCAGGCGCCTTGTAAAAGAAGGTCCCAAGTTCAAGCGGAATGCCAATAAAAAAGGCAGGACGACTGTTACAATCACTTTCTGATACTAGTAATCTCCCTTTAAAAGTTTATTGTTTTCAGGTCCTGAGTTTACCGGAGGATGGTTTATAGTTGTTTTAATGTAAAAATCATTACGGGTTTTATACCTCCGCCAACCCTGGCTTTACCTATTCTCAGCCAGCTATAGTAGCTCCTTAAGAGTAAACGACCCCAACTATAGACTATAGACTAAAAACGTTTTCCCTACCTTTGCCTTCTCTAAAAACTATTACTAGTATGAAAAAAATATTTATCGCCGCCATGGCCGTTTTCGCAGTACTGAATACCGATGCGCAAACCCTGACCACCCCTCAACCAAGTCCTACACAAACCATCAAACAGAATTTCGGACTCTCTAACATAGAGCTCTCCTATTCCCGTCCCGGGATGAAAGGAAGAAAGATCTATGGCGATCTCGTGCCTTATGGAAAAGTATGGCGTACGGGAGCCAACAGCGCGACTTTGATCAGTTTTGCCGATGATGTAACCATCGGTGGCACCAAAGTAAAAGCCGGTAAATACGGTTTGGTAACGATCCCTGAAAAAAGGAACTGGACCATTATCATCACCAAACAACTGGATGTAACCAGTCCTGCTGCTTACAAACAGGACCAGGATGTGGTAAGAGTGGAAGCCAAATCCATGGATATGGATGAAACCATGGAATCGTTTACCATGCAGTTCGCCAACGTAAAACCCAACAGCACTGAACTGCATATTATGTGGGATCGCACCGTTGTTGCTTTACCGATCACCACGGATATCGACACCAAAGTAAGTGCGCAGATCGACCAGCTGATGAATAAAGACAATCGTCCTTATTTCTCTGCTGCTATGTATTATATGGAAGCCGGGAAAGACCTGAACCAGGCGCTGGCATGGTTTGATAAAGGAGTGGAACTGCAACCTGCTGCTTTCTGGATCCATCATCAAAGAGCTAATTGCCTGGCTAAACTGGGTAAGAAAGAAGAGGCAAAAGCGGCTGCGGAAAAATCAAAGACACTGGCCACCGAGCAGAAGAATGATGATTATGTAAAGTTGAATGAGAAATTATTAGCAGAATTGGCAAATTGATAAGAAATAATTTGAACCACATAGGAGGGGATAGGCACATAGTTAAGAACACATAGAATAACCTATGTGAAAGCCTATGTTTCTATTGTGCCAGAGCCTGCACTGACGAAGGAAGCGTGGTTCAACTTTTTCCGCAATGTTGCATTAAGTATTAAACTGAAGAAAATCACGCCGAAAGCACCGATAGGATTGAGCCAGAGAAATCCCATTTTAACATAGCCCGTCTTGGTCAGGATAAAGACCGTCAATACCAGTAGTTCCGCCAATATCGCTGCCCAGAAAACAACATGACCGCTTTTAATATGTTTCAGGAAGAACGCAACCAGGAATACGCCAAGGATCACTCCGTAAAATAAAGAACCCAATACATTCACGGCTTCGATCAGGCTGTTGCCGATATTATAGGTGAACATGGCGACGATGATGCAGAAGATCCCCCATGCCAGTGTATACCATTTTGAAATGCGGTATTCATCTTCCCCACTCTCCTTCTTTTTGGAGAAGCGCCGGTGGAAATCGATCATGGTACAGGATGCCAGCGAATTGATGGCCGCAGCGATGCTTCCCCAGGATGCCAGGAATATAATGGCGATCAGTAAACCCACCAATCCCACGGGAAGATTATCTACCACGAAACGTAAAAAGATATAATTCGTATCGTTGTTATCCCCGCCGATCGTCTTGCTCTTTACCCAGGTCTTTACTTTGGACCGAAGCTCATTCGCTTCGCCCTGCAGGTTTTGCAAGGAAAGCAGTTCTGATTCCTGCTTCACCTTATCCTTATTATCCACCGCTGCTGAATAGTTCACGACGGCCTCCTGTTTCAAGGCGGTGATCTGGTCATAGCGTTGCTGGAGGATCCGGAAAGAATCTTTATACACGGCTGAGCTTTCCAGTTTCTTTACCTGCACTTCATTAAAAAAGACCGGTGCTTTGTTGAACTGGTAAAACGTAAATACCAGCGCCCCGATCAGCAGGATCAGGAACTGCATGGGCACTTTTACCAATCCATTCATCAGCAGCCCCATCCGGCTTTGCTTGAGCGAACGGGCGGTAAGGTAGCGCCCCACCTGCGATTGGTCGGTACCGAAATAAGAGAGGGCCAGGAAAAAACCACCAACGATACCGCTTAATAAATTATACTGGTCACTCCAGTTGAACTTGCCGTTTTCAAAACCAGTGGTGATCACATTGAACTTTCCCATTTTACCACTTACCTGCAAAGCATCCGTAAAACTTACATTCTTTGGCAGCAGGTTTACCACCATATACCCCGCGAGGAACATGCCGATGAAAATAATTACGAGTTGCAATTGCTGCGTATAGGCCACGGCTTTGGCCCCACCGGTCATCGTGTAGATGATCAGCAGACCTCCCATCAGGATATTGGTATAATAAATATTCCAGCCAAACAGGGATGATAAAATGATCGAGGGAGCAAATACGCTGATACCCGTAGACAATCCTCGTTGCAACAGGAAAAGAAAAGAGGTCAGGGTTCTTGTTTTATTATCAAAACGGTTCTCGAGATATTCATACGCCGTATATACTTTAAGCCGGTGAAAGATCGGCACAAAAAATATACAGATCACCACCATGGCAAGTGGTATCCCGAAATAATACTGTACGAACCGCATCCCGTCTGTATATGCTTGTCCCGGCGCCGAAAGAAAAGTGATGGCGCTGGCCTGTGTACCCATGATGCTCAGCAATACCAATCCCCAGGGCATACTGCGGTTGCTGAGAAAATAACCGTCGAGATTATGAGAAGTGCGGCTCTTATATAAACCATAAGTGATAATGGTGACCAGCGTGACGACCAGTACTATCCAATCCAACTGGCTCATGAAAATTGTTTGGTTAATACAGTAAAGAGGAGGATGAGCAGGACAAGAAACCCGATCACTACTGCATACCAGTAATTCCAGTTCTTAAAAAATGGTGCTTTATCGTTGTCCGGTTTTTGCATTCATTTAATTATTACGGCTACGGGTTTTTGCGGCATATTGCCGGTTTTTGCGGCATATTGGTCTGGCGGCTTAAGCCGCCAGACGGGTCTGCTATTTCCGGGTACTCCGCAGCCAGCCAGTCATGACGATAATGATGCCCAATACCAGGCCGATCAATATCCCGATCCTTACTTTTTTTATCAGAACGCCCACCACTAACCCGATGATGATCGCAAAAATAAAAGCCATCTCCCCTCTTCGTATACTTGGTTTCTTTTCGCTCATAACTTTTTTTTGGAACACGAAGTCCCGAAGCCTCGGGAACTAAGCCGGCACAAAGAGCACTACGCAGTACTGATGATCTCTTTGTGTTCGTCGTAATCCTTTGTGGTCTTTCTGTTCCGCTTTAAAATCCTTTTTTCTTATTCAATGCAATGATATTGGCCAACAGCCTGTACGCTCCCGGGATGCCAGCCGGCAATTCCCTGAAAAATACAATACCCGTGTAAGTAAACCAACCTTTTCCATATTTGGTAACGATCAGGCTACCGTCATCCGATTTTTCCCCGGGGTCGTTCATGCCGATCAGTTTCTCAAATTTACCGGAGGTATCGCTGGCATGGTAAACACTGCGTTCCTGTATCCATCCTTTGAAATCGTCCTGCGTGATCTTATTCGGGAAATTAAAGACAGGATGCTCGGGTTTCAATAACGTGACCGTTGCATTCTCATCCGTGACCCTGTTCCGGGTGATATTGAAATTATAAGGACCAATCTTCGCTCTTACCGGCCCGATCTGGTTGCTGGTATTGTATTGCACGATAAGATTTCCCCCGTCATTCACGTACTTCATCAGTTTCTCGTAATGCTTGTTCAGCCATTCATTGGTATTATAAGCCCGCACACCCGTGATGATACAATCGAATTTGTCGAGATTATTCTTTGTCATTTCCTTATCGGTCAGCATATTCACTTCGTAGCCCATTTGCTCCAGTGCTTCTGGCACCCTGTCTCCTGCTCCCGGTATATAGCCGATCTTTTTATTGTAGGTTTTAAGATCCAGCTTCTTATTGGTTACAGCAACCGGTGTAAAATAATTGATATAAGGAACATGATCATGTTTTACTTCATGCAGGTTATAATAGACCTGCGCAATATTCCCTGTCGACGTGGAAAAAAGAAAATATTCATTATCCTTATTGGCGTTGATCTCGTAGGAGACCTGGGTATTTTGATTTTTTGCGGCGATGAATAGCGTATCGGGGCTGAACTTATATTTAGGTTGATCCGTTTCCTTCATTCCAATGGCACCGAAGAAAACGGCGACATTGTTCTTTTTTGGAACAACATTCACAGTGCCGGTAAACGTATTATTCCCTTTGGAGATCACAAGTTTCTCATTGGGGGACATTACCACTGATGGAATGACCACCAGAGGCTGGTACAATTCTCCTTTTACCGGATCGGTGAATTTGTACTTCACTGGTTTGGCAAACTGCATATCCTGTCCTTCAATATTCACGTCCACGAGCATAAAGAAAGAAGCATCCACATCCGGTTGACCGATAGATGTTTGTTCGGTCACATTAAAATAACCTTCCTCCATTTTGTTCTCCAGCCAATACGGTTGTGTTTGCCGGGTGGCCGGGTGAACAAAAAATGTTTTGGCATAGTTGAAGTTCCGGTTCTTTGCCAGCGGCTGGTTAAACACCGAATCAACGATCTGCCCTGAACTTATTTTCACTTTTTTCAGCACGGCAGTCGTCCCTAAGCGGTTGTTGAAAGAGAAATTAATCCGTATCGAATCGGTTTTTACGGCAAACTGCTCAGGGGTGGTGGCATCGATGAACAAGCCGCTGCATTGCTGTATCAATTGTTTTACTTCTTCGAGTTTTTTCTGTTGCCACTGACCATTGGGCAAATTCCGCATGGCGACATATAACTGGACAAGGGTTTTCACTGATTTTTCCGGGTGCAAAAAATCAAAGCCCGCGGTGATATCGTTCACCATTTTTTCGATCGTTTCACCACCCGCCACTCTTTTCCAGCTTGGGTCAACACCTTCCAGCAGGTCAGTCACTGGTTGGTCGCCTTTGGTGACTTTAAAATATTCCAGTGCTTCACCCCTGCCTGCCGGTACACCAAAACCCTGGCTCTTGTGCTGGCTGCGGCTTTCGGCAGCGATCTCACCATAACTTTTCCCTAGTAAAGGGTTGTATCCTCCTACATCGGTCTTGAACTGGTCCTCTCTTGTTTGGTTATTGCCACCAAAATTGAACGTATTCCACAATACTCTTTTCGCCTGCCATACCGATACATATTGAAGTTGTTCCGGGAAACGACTGGGATCAGCAGCCGCAGTAAATGCTTCATTCGCCAGTATACCCGATGCAGTGTGATGGCCATGACCACCTTCACCGGTAGTGGGAAAACGATTGATAATGATATCGGGTTGAAATTTGCGTATCACCCACACTACATCACTCAATATTTTTTCTTTGTCCCACTTTGTAAATGTCTCTTCAGGGTTTTTTGAAAAGCCAAAATCATACGCTCTTGTAAAAAACTGTTCTCCTCCATCGATTCTCCTGGCAGCCAGCAATTCCTGTGTACGGATAAGGCCGAGTTCGATCCCCTGTTCATCGCTGATCAGGTTTTGCCCCCCATCACCCCTGGTAAGGGATAAATAGCCGGTACGGTATAAGCGATCCTTGGACAACCAGGAGATCAGTCTTGTATTTTCATCATCGGGATGTGCGGCGATATAGAGAACGGCGCCGAGGACATTCAGCTTTCTGATGGCCTGGTACATTTCGGCCGAGGTCCAGCTGGGTGGAGCCTGTGCGTTCAGTGAGCCTGCAAAACTGAGAAAAAATATAAAAACAGGGAGTACAATTTTCTTCATTATACCATTTTAATTCAACGAATATACTGCTTGTTAAAAAAGCAGCCGAAACCGCTTAAATAAATAAAGCCGGCTTTAACAAACAGGCTCCAACCTCATCCTCTATCTCCCTCTCCTTGAAGAGAGGGAGGATCCAAAGAGGCAATAGGACAATGGGAACAATAAAAAATTGCGCACTCTGCTCACCGCGTTCTCCGCGAGAAACAAAATCATCTATTGTCCCACAAAAAACAGGGCATTGCAAAACATCAGCTTGCCATTTTCCCAAAAACTGCGGAACAGGAGATTATCTGCCAAATAGATCACTGAACCATTACCCATGCTTTGAACACCAAATAGCAATCCATCTTTTAATTTTGATTGCAGCCCTGTTCCTACAAAACCGGCCAGCTGTTTTTCTTTTTTGATCACCCCAACGTTCCAGCCCTCCTTTAAAAATTCGTAGACGGCATCATCCATCTTCAGCGTGTAATAATAAGCGGGATAACCAAATGCAAGGGGGTGCGAATTATCGAGTTCCACTTTCCAGATCGAACCCGGTGTACCACCTGATACGGCGCTTCTTTCCCTGTCTTCATACGTTTTAAGCGCTGCATAAGTGCTGTCTTTTTTCTCTCCATCTTCCGGCTTCTTGAGTTTGATACCGATCTCCGCCTTTGCCAGTTGTGCCACGGCATTTTCAAAAGCGATCACTTTTCCACCGCGCCTGATCCACCCTTTGAATGCTTCGAGATCATCCTTATTATTGAGGAACCTGTAGTTGCCATCGGGCATCACCAATACATCCACTTCATTCCAGTTGAGCCGCTCGAGATCTGTAACCAAAATCTGTGTAACGGGATAGTCGATCTCGTTCTCAAAGAAATGCCACAGACTCCCGGCAGCGGTAGTGCTGATCGCATCACCGGTCGCCATAACGATCCTCGGCGCTTTTATCGGATGCACTTTGTCACTGCCAAAATCATATCCCTTGTCAACAAAACCGCTTGATACGGGGTAAAGCTGGATATTATTCGCGTCGGCTGCTGTTCTTACAATGGACCAAAGATCTTTCCCGAATGAACGATTCGCTGTTTTCAGTACGATAACAGCGCCGCGATCGAATTTACCTCCATTGATCTCAAAAGGTTGTTCGGCATATCGGAGCAGAATTCCTTTCTTTAATAATTGACCGATCATCTTTACTGTACGCACACCATTCCACGGTATGACATAGCCATATTCTGTTTCCTTATTAAACGCTTTTAGATTTACCAATTGCGCCGTGGGCAATATTTTTTCTTTGGATGCCCAGGCCGTCAATCCATATACATAGGGTAATGCCCAGGCGGTAATATCATAAGTGATTGAATCGCTCAACCGGGACCTTGGCTCGAACAATACCCTTACCAATGCAGAGCGGGGTTGGTAGGCACTGATGATTATATCATTTGCACCCAGGGTAAAACTTTCTTCTTTGCCTGTATTATAATTAAAGCCTTTACCCGTTCCCGAACCGCTACGATACTTAATACCATTTTTATCAAGCAGGTCGAGCAATTGATCTATACGTTGATCATCCTGCTCTTGGCTTTTGATGACATAAGTTTTGTACTCACCATAACCGGTGCCTACAGCAGTATTGAAATATTTTCTAAACTCCTTCACTAAAGGGTTCGCATTTTGTGAAGCCACTTCCACTGTACTTAAAGAGGTAGTAAAATGATGCATGGCCCGGTCAGCCAGTGTCAGGGTATCCTTTTCATCATTGATCACACCCAGTCCCGCAGCAATTCCGCCCTGTTCATAGGTCATGCCGATCGCCCCGTTATACACCGGGTATGTGTCGCCATAAGAGGGATAAAAAAGATCAAATACTTCCCGGGTAAAATAGAGCCAGCCGTTCTGGTCAAAATATTTTGCATTATTTTTTCCAATGGTCATCTGGAATTCCCGTTGCCAGGGTGTTATTACTTCATGAAGGGGTTCTGCTGCCGGGGCAAAGTAATAGGGTTCATTAAAACCCTGCTCGTGGTAGTCCACATGCACCTGTGGCATCCATTCATTGTATTTTTTTACGCGGTACTGGCTTTCAACCTGTGTTTGCCAGGCCCAGTCGCGGTTAAGGTCAAAATTGTAATGGTTGGTTCTTCCCTGCGGCCAGGGCTCCCGGTGTTCCCTTGCGAGCGGTTGCGGGTTATAATTTTTACCAACTGCCGTGTTATACCAGTTCACATAACGATCCCTTCCATCGGGATTGATACATGGATCGATGATCACAACGGTATTCTTTAACCAGTCTTTGGTCTTTGTGTTGGAGGGATCAGTTAAAGAATATAATGTAAGCATCGCGGCCTCTGAGGACGATGGCTCATTACCATGCACATTATAGCTGAGCCATACAATGACAGGGGCATTTTCTTCAAGGGGTACAGCTTTGTCTGCTATAAGATTAGCCAGCCGCAGGTTATTCATCCTGATCTGCTCTATATTCTTCATATTATCGGGGGAAGAAACAAAAGCCAGCATGAGCGGGCGGCCTTCATTCGTCTCGCCATACTTCTCCAGTTGGATGGTGCTATTGGCAGCTACATGGTTAAAATAATTAATGACCTTAAAATGAGGGGTGAACCGGCTACCGATCTTATACCCTAAGAATTCTTCAGGTGATTTCAGTTGTGCATCAGAAAAAACGGCCAGCGAAATAAACAATACAACGAACAGTAACTTCTTGCTCATATGGTCATTATTTGACCGGCAATATACAGAATGGGCTGTTAAGCAAAAGCAGATTTCTACTGGTGGCAAATCCGGTTTGTTAGCTTGAACCACATAGACAGATAGGACAGATAGGACACATAGGGAACACATAGAATACAAACTATGTGAAAGCCTATGCTCCTATTGATTCTATGTGGTTCAAAATAGTAGTATAAAAAATCACAGAAACCATATTCCCTAAAAAATCCTCGCTTTTCAGTAGTTTTAATGATCTTAATAGTAGCACCCCATGTCGAGAACATTGTTCCTTTTTTCCCTGGGCCTTTTTATTTTCTTCAGTTGTAATTCGCCGAAGAATAATGCGCAATCTTCCATCACGATCAACCCCTACCAGTATTCCAGCCAGAAGAAAGTGATCGCGGAGAATGGCGCTGTAGTTTCGGCCCATCCGCTGGCCAGTAAAGTGGGTGTCGAAATACTCAAGATGGGAGGCAATGCAATTGATGCAGCAATTGCCACACAACTGGCACTGGCAGTTGTGTATCCCAATGCAGGTAATTTGGGTGGCGGTGGATTTTTTGTGGCTCATTTAAGTAATGGGCAACTCGTTTCCATCGATTACCGGGAAAAAGCGCCGGGCAATGCACACCGTGATATGTACGTAGATACCGACGGTACCGCCCGTACCGATAAAAGCCAGGATGGTCATCTTGCCAGCGGTGTACCGGGAACCGTTTCCGGGTTGTTTACTTCTCATCAATATGGAAAACTTCCTTTTCCGAAACTGATCCAGCCCGCTATCGACCTGGCTGAAAAAGGATTTGTGATCAGCGGGCGGGAAGCGGGATCACTCAATAATTTACAGGGTGACCTGAAACAGTTCAATACCATCATACCGGTCTTTGTAAAAAACCGTGAATGGAAAGCAGGTGATACACTGGTGCAAACCGATCTTTCGAATACATTGAAAAGGATAAGGGATAATGGCGCAGCCGGTTTTTATGAAGGTGAAACAGCCAGGCTGATCGTGGAAGAAATGAAAAGAGGGAAAGGCATCATTACCCTGGAAGACCTGAAGAACTATAAGGCCAAACCAAGAGAACCCCACAGCTTTACTTATAAAGGATATAAGATAGTGGGGATGCCCATGCCCAGCAGTGGTGGATTGCTGCTGCACCAGATGATGAAGATGATCGAAGATAAAAATATCGCCGCGATGGGATTTCATTCCCTGCAGGCTGTGCAGTTAATGACGGAAGTGGAGCGCCGCGCCTTTGCCGATCGTGGCGAATATATGGGTGATGCAGATTTTTATAAAGTGCCGGTGGGGATGCTTACCAATGATGTGTACCTCCAGGAACGGATGAAAAGTTATGACCCAACCAAAGCAACACCCAGCATTGCTGTGAAACCAGGGTCACTATTACGAACAGAAAGTGAAGAGACCACTCACCTGGGTGTGATCGATAAAGAAGGGAATGCCGTAGCCGTGACCACCACGCTCAATAATTCATATGGCAGCCGGACAGTGGTTGGTGGTGCCGGTTTCTTTTTAAATGACGAGATGGATGATTTCAGTATCAAACCCGGTGTTCCGAATATGTATGGTGCCATCGGGGGTGAAGCGAATTCTATTGTGCCGGGTAAAAGAATGCTGAGTTCGATGACCCCGACCCTTGTATTGAAAGACAACAAACCCTATCTCGTGGTAGGAACACCCGGTGGCACCACGATCCCTACACAGGTATTTCAAACCTTGGTAAATATCCTGGAATTCAATATGAGTACGGAAGATGCGGTCTATAAACCCAAGTTTCATCACCAGTGGTTACCGGATACCCTGAAAGTTGAAAAGGGTTTTCCGCAACCGGTTCGGGATGCTTTGCTGAAGATGGGTTATACCATTGAACAGAGAAGCGCAATTGGCAGAACCGAAGTGATAAAAGTGCTGGCCAATGGCAAATTTGAAGCGGTGGCGGATAACAGGGGGGATGATAGCGCAGAAGGATATTAAAGAATTTATGGTCTATGGTTTATAGTTTATTGTTGTTGAAATTTGGAAAATCTTTCATTGGTTTGGAAAGGTTATTAATGCAATCATATCTTAGTTATACTTTAGGGAACTTTGCATCCAATAACGAACCAGTATGCTATAAGAACCATAAACAAAAAACTATAAACCATAAACTCCTATCATGTCTTTTGCAAAAGAATATCTCTCCACAGTTGTTCGTCGCTTAAAGTACTATAAAGACCTCGGCGATAAAACATTTGTGCAACTCAACGACTGGGATTTTCATTACCAGTCCAATGAAGAGACCAATAGCATCGCCATCATCATCCGTCATATGGCGGGGAATATGCTGAGTCGCTGGACCAATTTCCTGACGGAAGACGGGGAAAAAGAATGGCGGCAGCGGGATGATGAATTTGCTACGCATGAGCACAGCAAACAGGAACTACTGGAACTATGGGAAAAAGGATGGGCCTGTGTTTTTGATGCCCTCGGTTCGCTGAAGAAAAAACAGTTGAAGAAAACGGTGCATATCCGCCAGGAACCACTCACAGTTATCGATGCCATCAACCGGCAGTTGGCCCATTATCCTTACCATGTGGGACAGATCCTGCATATTGCCAAGATCATCAAAGGAAAGAACTGGCAGAATCTCTCGATCCCGAAAGGAGATTCGCAGGTTTATAATACTTCAGTTGAAATAAAGGATCCGTCGAAGAAATTTTAACCCCTCCCTTCAAGATTCATTGCGGGAGACTCCCGATTCCCTTCCCCTTGACGGGAGGTAGAAGGTTGTTCAAATTATAATCGACAGACTATTGGGAGGGGTTTAGGATTGCCAATACCAGATTTTATAGTTATTTTGGCGGCCATGAAAAAAATATTTACAGCTTCTGCCCTCTTGCTCAGTGTGTTGAGAGCCAGCAGCCAGGTGGACTTTGGCATTTTTGCCGGGCCCCAGATGACCAGTGGTAAGTATACTGTCGACGGTGTACAACAGAAAGACGAATCCAAATATGGCTTCCAGCTCGGGGTTGCCCTGAAAGTGCCTTTTGAGAACAATCTTTATTTTGCTCCCATGGCTTTTTATAGCATGAAAGGGTATAAAGTAACCCTGAACCGCTTTGTATATCCTCCTGATGTGAATGCGATCGATAATAATACGACCCTGCATACTTTTGAACTGGCGGCCTTGCTGCAATACGATTTCAGTAATAAACCATCACATTTCTTTATCAAGGGTGGACCTTCGCTCGACTTTCAACTATTCGGCAAGGAAAAGTTCAATCTCAACGGCGGTGGATCGGTGGACCAGAGCATGAAATTTGGTCCTGTAGAATACGGCCACTACTCTGCCAACCTGCTGGCACATCTCGGCTATGAAACAGCCAGCGGCTTTATGGTATTTGCCCAATACACTTACGGCGCTGCCAGCATCAATAATAAAGATGGAGGACCCAGGATCCGTCACCGCGCCATTGGCCTATCCATCGGGAAATATTTTAACAGGAAGAAGATCGTGATAGATACGAGGAATAAGGAGTAGGAAATAGGGGCCTTGACATAACCAGCTATAATTTTCAATAAGCTTTTCCGGGAGTAACTTATGCGGATTATTACATGGAACTGCAACATGGCTTTTCGCAAAAAAGCGAATCTTCTTTCCTCATATAACCCTGATATCCTCGTCATTCCTGAATGTGAGCATCCTGACAAATTAAAATTCACTAAGGGTACCGAACAACCTGGAGGGATACTGTGGTTTGGCGACAATCAAAACAAAGGTCTTGGCATTTTTTCTTACGGCAAATTCAAACTAAAAGTTCATACATCACATAACCCTGCCTTTCGAATGATCATTCCGATCATGGTTACCGGTGGCAGTTATAATTTTATATTATATGCCGTTTGGGCTTATAATCCAAAAGATCCTGACGGACATTATGTAACACAAATTTGGAAAGCTATCCATCATTATGACAAGATGCTTAATAAAAAAAATATCATTTTGGCTGGAGACTTCAACAGTAATACAATCTGGGACAAACCGCGCCGGGAGGGGAATCATTCAACGGTAGTATCAAGGTTAGAAAAAAAGCGAATCCACAGTGTCTATCATCGTCATTTTAACCAGGCTCAAGGGAAAGAGCAACATCCAACACTGTATATGTATCGTCACAAGGATAAACCTTATCATATCGATTACTGTTTCGCATCTGAAGAATTATTAAAAAAACTCAATTCCGTAGAAATTGGAGATCATACATCTTGGATGCAGCACAGTGATCATGTACCTGTTATAGTAACTTTTGACTAATTAAATAGTTCACTAATCTATTATGAAAATTATTTTGTTCCCAACATTCTTCTTAACTCTTCAGTCTTAAACATTTTCATTAATAAGATATCGGTTTCAATTCTGCTATTCCATTTGAATCCCCTTTTCCCAGCTTCTCGTAAATTTTTCTCCGCACGATTCTTATTCCCCAAACCCGCTTCTGCCCTCGCCATCATGTAATAGCCCTGGCTGTTATCCGGATCGAAACAAAGAAAGATATCCGCGGTTTTCAACGCTTTTGCATAAACGGTATGGCGCATCAGCTCGAAAAAATATTCCTGGCAGGTGGCGACAGCCTGGTTAAAAAGGCGCTGACCCGATAATTGTTTATACCGGTCCTTATCTTTTTGTAAAAGTTGAGTACGCTTTGCTTTCAGCAACCATTCCTCCTTTTGAATGCTTTCACCGCCTAAAAGCTTGCTAAAGGCTATTGAAAAATCATTGACCGCTTTCCGTTCTTCTTCCATGACCATTTCAACCCGGCGCTGGTCGTCAGTAAAATTTGTTTTCTCGTGCAACTGGTTTGCCAAAGCTGCTGCGCTGTCTTTCCATGCGGGTATTTTTTCCAGTTGTTTCAATTGAGCCCAGGAGCCATACAGCAGTCCCGAATCAGCTTTTGCCCGGATACCCCGGAGTATATCGGCGTCAATGCCTGCTGTTCTACCCGTCAACCATAAAAAAGCAAGGTCCATATAAATAACCGGCGGCCACTCGTGCCCGCCTTCAAACTGCAGCAACATATTATTAACCTCTATTTCATCCAGGTATTCGCTGTTTTCGATGAGCTCACCGAGATTCATATCACGGTCACCGGACAGCGCAACATAAGATCGTAGTTTTTTTAGCGACTCGTCATCCGTTTCCACGAATCCTGCACCACAACCGATCACGCCTGTTATAGCCGGGTAGCCCATCGACAGTGCTGCTGCGGCCCGGGAACCCCCGGAGAAACCGGATATCCAGACCATCGTAGGATCCACCGGATAATTTTTCACGATATCATTATAGATCGCGACAAATGCCTTCTCCGAAGAAAAGCCGTCAAAATTCCGGCTCCCATAGGACCCAACCATGATGATACCGTGCTTTTCCGCCAATGCCTGGTATTTGCTGACGGGGAAA
Organism: Chitinophagaceae bacterium; assembly: GCA_031406595.1. Taxonomy (GTDB): domain Bacteria; phylum Bacteroidota; class Bacteroidia; order Chitinophagales; family Chitinophagaceae; genus JJ008. The sequence continues at coordinate 12,955 of JANOHQ010000489.1, read as the reverse complement.
TGACCTCTCGCCCCGGGATCCAGGTAAATGATAAGAGGATAGTTCTTTTCCGAAACATAGTGCGTAGGCAGGTACAAAGCATATTTTTCGGTGGTGTCAGCGCTGCATTTTATTGTTTGCAGCATTTTCCCCGCCGGGTCCTGGGCTACCGCAGCATGAAAGAAAAAAATGAATAAACACCCTATGTAACAATTGTTCCGCATATAGCAAGAATGAACAGTTTCTTAGACCGAAAGATAACCCATTAGGCTGCATGCAGCATTACGGTAACTTAGTGCCTCTTAACTTTAATCGTCAATTGCATTATGAGACCGATCCTGATCTTTTTATTAAGCAGCTTTACCAGTTTATCTTGTATAGCACAGCCCAATAATAAAGCCGTTGCCGCACCTCTTATTTTTGGCGATCATATTATCAGTACCGTTAACGGCTACGAGACACACCCGTGTTTTTCACCATCGGGCGATACCGTTTACTTTTTAAAATGTGCCCCGGACCTTTCTGCCTCTTCTATTTATGTCTCCTATAAAAAGAAAGGAGAATGGTCCGCACCATCACTGGTGATCTTCTCTGGAAAATATTTTGACGCGGATCCTTTTATTACCAAAGATGGTAACACGCTTTACTTTACTTCTAACCGCCCGGTAAAAGATGGCGACAGTATAAGACCCGATACAGATATCTGGAAGGTGGAGAAAACAAGCTCCACTCCATGGGGTAAGCCAGTTCACCTTGGCCCGGTGGTGAATAGCAACCAGTCCGAACATTACCCAACGCTTGCCGATAATGGCAATATCTATTTTGGTTCCGAGCGGGAAGGCGGGAAAGGAGGAGCTGATATCTATTTGGCGAAACCTCTCAACAAGACATTCGGTACTCCCATAGCATTGGGAAATGGTATAAATAGCCCTGCCAATGAATATGAGCCCTTTATCGCCCCGGATGAAAGCTACCTGGTCTTTATGGCCACGATCCCTTCCGGTTTATCGCAGGCCGACTTTTATATCAGTTATTATGAACAGGGTCAATGGAGCAAACCGATAAAACTGGATGCACCCATCAATTCCGAAGCGACAGAATGGGCTCCCAAACTGACCCGGGATGGTCAGTTCTTTTTCTTTGGCAGCACCAGGAACAGGCCGGTGCCGGATGAAAAAAGCAAAGGGCTCAGCGATATTTACTATATGCCGGCAAAAGGGCTCCCGCTAAAGAAGAAGCGGGACTAACAGCTTTCCGGGTACCCGGCCAGGGGCCTTTCTTTCCCGAAATAAAAGTGAAAATCTGCCTCAACGGTCATACCCCGCACATTATTTGTATTATTCCAGGTCTTCCGTTCATACCAATTTATTGGTATCGAATTTGCCTGAAGCAAACGAAAGCCTACTTTTACACCTTAAATAGCTGACGCTGAGGAGATTTAAAAAAATATTGAAGTGGTTTTTCTTATCCCTGCTCCTGCTGATCGTAGGGGTCTATATATTTGTTCAAACCCCTTTTGGCCAGAACTGGCTCGCCCGGCAGGTCACTAAAAAATTATCCCGGGATCTCCAGACAAAGATCACTATCCGTCATGTTAACTTTTCCCTCTTTAATAAGATGCACCTCGAAGGGGTGCTGGTCGAAGACCGGACCGGAGATACCTTATTATATGCAAACGATGTAAAAGTCAGGATCACGGACTGGTTCTTTTTTAAAAAAGAAGTTGAACTGAAGTATATCGGGCTGGAAGATGCTATCATCAAATTCCAGCGAACCGATTCTGTCTGGCGCCAGCAATTCATCTTCGATTATTTCTCTTCTCCTTCCACCGGGAAGACAAAGAAAAAATCCGGAATACAATTCGACCTGAAAAAAGTGGAATTCAAGAATGTCACCTTTGTAAAAAAAGATGCCTGGCTCGGCCAGGATATGACCATCCGGGTAAGCGGGATGAACCTGGACGCAGAGAAACTGAGTTTATCCGGTAATAAATACGAGATCCAAAAATTGCTGCTGGTGGAACCACTGGTAGCGATACATAATTATAAACGTCTCAAGCCCCGTGATTCGTTAAAAATATCCGATCCGGATCAGGAAGCGATCACGAATGCTGTTTACTGGAACAAAGGAGGAATGGTGTTCACAGTGGCCGACCTGAAGATTGTCAACGGCACTTTTAAAAATACCAGGCAAAATAATCGCCAGCCGCATACGTATTTCGACGGGGAGAATCTTCTCTTCACCGAGATCAACGGCGAACTCAATGGTTCTGCCTTTATCGGTGATACGATCTATTCCAAACTTAAACTGACCGCCAAAGAAAGAAGCGGGCTGGAATTAAAAAATCTTACCGCCGATGTAAAGATGACACCGCAGGGCATGGCACTCAGCAATATGGACCTGGTCACCAACCGGAGTACACTGCGGAATTATTTTTCCATGTCCTACAATGATATCAGCGAGATGGGTGATTTTATTCATAAGGTGAAAATGGCGGCCGTATTCAAAGATTCGTATGTAGATAGTGATGATATTGCATTCTTTGCGCCCAAACTCAGCAGCTGGAAAAAGAAGATCTCACTGGAAGGAAAAGTGAGGGGAACGATCGATGACCTGGTCGGAAGAGATATGATCGTGCAGGCGGGAAACAGCACGCTGCTGAATGGCGATATTACGCTGACCGGTCTGCCGGATATCAACCAGACATTCATTGATTTCAAAGCCAATGAATTCAGGACCACTTATAGTGATGCCGTAACGATCGTACCTGCCATGCGAAGAGTGACCAGTCCCGATCTCCGGAAAATTCAATATGTCAATTTTCGTGGAAGCTTTACCGGGTTTATCCGCGATTTTGTAACCTTTGGTACCATTCAAACCAATCTCGGCACACTAACCACGGACCTGAACATGAAATTGCCCCGCGGCCAGGAAGCTATCTATTCCGGGAATATTGCCACAGATAATTTCCGGCTGGGTGAATTCCTCGGTGATGAAAATATTGGTTCCGTTTCGCTGAAAGGGACCGTAAAAGGAAGCGGGTTCAACGAAAAGAACCTCGATGCGATCATCGATGGCACCATCCGCTACGCCGATTATAAGGATTATCGCTATGAGAATATCGTGGTGAAAGGGAAATTTGAGAAAAAACAATTTGAAGGTGTGGCTTCTATCGATGATGCCAATGCCGATCTCACGTTGAATGGTGTCATTGATTTCAACAATAAAACACCCCGGTTCGACCTCGTGGCGGATGTAAGAAAGGCAAATCTCAAGAACCTGAAACTTACCCGGGACAGCATTAGTTTTGCAGGCAAGCTGAATTTTAATTTCACCGGTAATGATCTCGACAACTTCCTCGGTAATGCCAGGATCTCGGATGCGGAGATCACGAAGGACGGGCATCGCCTTCCCTTCGATTCATTGGTAGTGGCATCCCAATTCATTGATGGAGTAAAAAGACTGACCGCTGTTTCCAATGAATTCGAAGCCAGGATCGAAGGCGATTTTAGCCTGGCAGGGCTGCCCGATGCCTTTACTTTTTTCCTGAATAAATATTACCCGGCTTATATCAAAGCACCCCGGAAAATTCCTGCCAACCAGGATATCCGCTTCAATATTACGACGTATAACGCCGATGAATACCTGCACTTGCTGGATTCCAATATCAGCGGTTTCAACAACAGTCATTTTGAAGGGAACCTCAACCTGGCCCGTAATGAACTGAACTTTACTGCCGATGTCCCGCAGTTCCAGTTCAATCAATATAATTTCAACGAAGTGAAGCTCGTGGCAAAAGGGAATATCGACAGCCTCGTGCTTACCGGTGAGACTAAAAATATCCGGATCAATGACAGCCTGAGCATACCCCAGGCATTGTTCCGTATCCGTGCCCGTAATGATTCGTCCACAGTCAGTATCAATACCGGCGCCAACCAAACAGTAGAAAAAGCAGACCTAAACGCGGTGGTTCGTACTTTCAATGACGGCGTAGAAATCGATTTCGATCCCTCTTCTTTTAGTTTAAATGGCAAGACCTGGACGATCGACGAAGGAGGTGTATTACGTTTTCGTAAGAACACTCCCGCGAGTGGACAGTTGATATTAACGGAAGGCGATCAAATGATAACGTTGCAAACGCTGGCGTCTGCCAAAGGAAACTGGAACGACCTGAGGGTAGAACTCACGAGGATCAATCTTGGCGATCTTGCTCCGCTCCTTCTGCCCAAGAACCGGCTAGAAGGATTGCTGACCGGAACGATACTGGTTGAAAACCCGACCGGTGATCTGAAAGCAACATCCGATAACCTCCAAACCCAGTTCCTACGGCTGGATAATGATTCATTAGGTGAAGTAAAAGCCATGCTGGCTTATGATAACAAGACCAAAGAGCTCACCTTTAAAGGCAATACAGTCAACCAGGAAAATTATCTCGGTTTTGATGGACATATCTTTCTCGGCGATAAGACAAAAGCCAAAAACAATATCATTGCCCTGAACGCAAGAAATTACGAGATCAAGATCCTCGAACGTTTTCTTGGTAACCTGTTCTCCGATATGCAGGGGTTTCTCACCGGCGATATCAATTTAACGGGAGAGTTTCAAAACCTCAATGTTGCCGGTAAAGGAAGACTCAGGGATGCAGGGCTGAAGGTCAATTTTACCCAGTGTTTTTATACCATACAGGATACCGAGATCGAACTGAAAACAACCGAGATCAAACTCGATGGTCTCGTACTAACGGATACGGTCACGGGCAATCCCATTTATCTTTCGGGGGGTATCGAACACCAGTCGTTCAAGAACATGTTCTATAACCTGAATATCTCTACCCGCAAACCAAAGACAACGGGTGATAATAATAACCAGCCGGTTCTCCTGCTCAACACGTTGTATACCAATAACAAACAATTTTATGGCCGGGTGATCGGAACAGGTTCATTGACCCTGGCCGGGCCACAGTCTGAAATGTTCATGACGATCAATGCCATCGCATCGGCAACGGACAGCAGCACGATCACGATACCACCTGCCAGCAGCCGGGAATCCGGTACCGCTGATTTCCTGGTGGAAAGAAAATTTGGCCGCGAGATGACGGAGCTTGACCTCAACAGAAATGCCACCAATATCATTTATGATGTGGAGGTTACCGCCACACCCGCGGTAACGGTGAAAGTAGTGCTTGATGAGTTGACCGGTGATGAGATCAAAGGGAGGGGTGAAGGCACTTTGCATATCCGCTCGGGAACATCGGAACCTCTTTCATTGCGCGGACGTTTTGATATTGCTGAAGGAGATTACCAGTTCACGTTCCAGTCCTTCTTCAAAAAACCCTTCGTACTTAAAAAAGAATCCAACAACTATATTGAATGGTTCGGCGATCCCAATGATGCCACGATCAACCTGACAGCTGTGTATACGGCAACGAATGTAAGCTATGCCCCGCTGGCTTCTTCCCTGCTGAATGAAGGTGTTTCCCGGGCACAGGGAGATGTATTTGTAATAGCTAAACTGACGGACAAATTATTTACACCTACTATCAAACTCAGTCTTGATTTCCCGCAATCGAGTGTGGTCAATAGCGACCCTGGTCTTGCCTTCAGTATACAGCAATTGCAGAAGGACGAGAATGAAATAAATAAACAGGCCACCTACCTGGTGGTTTTGGGGTCTTTTGCCCCGGTGGAGGGAGCGAGTTCCAGCACCAGCTCCCTGAGTGATATTGCTGCCAGTAGTTTATCCGGGATCTTTTTTAACGTGATAAATGACCAGGTAAAAAAATTACTGTCCGGGTTTTTCAAATCTAACAAATGGAATTTCTCTTTGAATAGTTCGATTTATAACCGCAACCTGATCAATGCCGGCAGCCTGAATATCGGCACGAATGTGAATGCCTCGCTTGGCCGCTCCTTCCTGAACAACAGGCTGATCCTGACTGCCAGCGGAAGCGTTGAAGGTCTTGTTCAAACGGGAAGTGTTCAACAAGATATTGGTTTCTTCCCTAACATTTCGCTGGAAGTACTGATCAATCCTTCCGGAACATTCAGGGCCATCCTTTTCCGAAAAGAAAATGCTGATTATTTTACCTCTTCCAGTGGTTCATCCAGGTCACAAAAAAGAACAGGTATAGGTCTTTCCTACCGTAAGGACTTTGATCATATCGGCGATATCTTCCGGAGAAAGAAGAAGAAAATCACAAGTCCTCCTCCACCCGTGGAAATGCCTGCTGCACCAACGGTGAAAACAGGAGAAGATCCGAAGAAAGAAGAGGAATAAAGAAGACGGCTATTAGCTGTTAGCTTTTCCCGATATCGTGACCAAGTTTATCTCTTTTTGTCTGCAGGTATTTTTCGTTATGTATGTTGGATTGAATTTCGATCGGGATATTCTCCACGATCTCTAATCCATAACCGATCAATCCTACTCTTTTCCTGGGGTTATTCGTCATCAGTCTTAACCGGGTAATACCTAAATGACGCAGCATCTGTGCGCCAAGCCCATAGTCACGCTGGTCCATCTGGAAACCAAGATGCAGGTTGGCTTCCACGGTATCCATTCCCTGTTCCTGCAAACGGTATGCTTTCAGTTTGTTCAGTAACCCGATCCCTCTTCCTTCCTGGTTCATATATAATACAGCACCCTTTCCTTCAGCCTGGACCATCTGCATCGCTTTTTGTAATTGCTCACCACAATCACAACGCAATGAGCCAAGAATATCTCCTGTAAAACAGGATGAATGGACTCTCACCATCACCGGCTCATTTTTTTCCCAGCTGCCTTTTAACAAAGCAAGATGCTCATTGGTCGAATTCTTTTCCTTGAATGCCACGAGTTGAAAATCGCCATATTTTGTCGGCATATCCACCCGCACCACTTCTTCGATGAGTGAATCGCTTTTGATGCGGTATTCGATCAGGTCTTTGATAGAAATGATCTTAAAATCGAATTTTTTGGCCACTTCCACCAGTTGGGGAAGTCTTGCCATCGAACCGTCCTCATTCATGATCTCCACCAATACCCCGCCCGGCTCAAAACCTGCAAGCCTTGCCAGGTCAACAGCTGCTTCTGTATGCCCCGCCCTTCTCAATACACCACCTTTTTTTGCCCGGAGAGGGAAAATATGCCCGGGTCTTCCCAGCTCGGAAGGGTTGGTAAAAGGATTGATCAATGCCTGGATCGTTTTCGCCCGATCGTGGGCAGAAATGCCGGTTGTACAGCCATGCCCGAGCAGGTCGACCGAGACGGTAAAGGCGGTTTCATGCAGGGCGGTATTGTTATTGACCATCAATTCGAGCCCCAGCTCATCACATCTTTCTTCGGGTAAGGCGGCACAAATGAGGCCTCGCCCGTGTTTGCTCATAAAATTGATGACTTCCGGTGTGATGGTCGCCGCGGCGGCGATAAAATCACCTTCATTTTCACGGTCTTCATCATCGGCAACCACTACCAGTTTTCCACGTTTAATATCCTGTATGGCACTTTCAATGGAGTCGAACATTTGAGATTGTTTTTGCAAAAGTATTACAAAGAAACGGGGATCAATGTTCGGGGGTTGCCGGGCAGCAAAATGAGGGGGTAACTTGTCATTATAAAGGCCTATTTTTCAGACTCAATTTGTTAATATTTGACTATATTTAATCAGTAATTTTTCCCTTTCTTTGCAACCGAAAACCAATCTTTATGCTTAAGAGAATACTCTTTTTGTTTGCTTTAGCCTTTATGGCCAGTCCGTTCGTGTTTGCGCAGGTTACCACTTCCGCACTGGGCGGAACGGTTAAGTCCACGACAGACGAAGCACTTGTCGGTGCAACGGTTACTGCTACCCATCTACCCTCCGGAACAAAATATTTGACGGTGACACGCCCCGGCGGTGTGTTCAGTATCCAGAATATGCGGGTTGGCGGCCCTTACCTTATTGAGATCACGTTTGTAGGCTACAAAACCGAAAAGGTCGAGGATGTTTATTTACAGTTGGCTGAGTCATTCAATGTAGCCCCACAAATGGTTAAAACCGATGCCACACTGGAAAATGTGGTGCTGACAACCGGCAGAAGGAATACGATCCTGAATGCAAACAGAACAGGAGCTGTTACCAATGTTGGCAGAAGAGAGATCAATACCCTTCCCAGTATATCAAGAAGCATCAGTGATATGGCACGTCTTACTCCCCAGGCAACTGGTGGTGGTGCTGTAGCAGGTGGCAACTACCGCCAGAACAATGTGACGGTGGACGGTTCGGATTTTAATAACACATTCGGTATAGGTTCCAACTTACCTGCACAGGGTGCTCCTATTTCACTCGATGCGATCGAAGAGATATCTGTGAACATCACTCCTTTTGATGTACGCCAGTCCGGTTTTATCGGCAGCGCATTGAATGCAGTAACACGTTCCGGTACGAATACGATCTCCGGATCTGTTTACAGCTACTGGAGAACAGAAAGGTTGCAGGGACGTAAGGTAGAAAAAACATTTTTTGTCCGCCAGAAATTACAATTCAACCAATATGGCTTCCGTGTTGGTGGTCCGATTATTAAGAACAAACTATTCTACTTCTTTAACTACGAGACAGAAAAAACGATCACACCGGGTCAGACCAAGATCGCCGCTTCTGGTTCTGGTGCGTATGGAAGTGCAAGCAACATCGCAAGACCTACCGGTGCCGAACTGGATGCGATCAGGTCTTACCTGCTGAGCACCTATGGTTACGAAACAGGGCCTTATGATAATTATGATCTTGAAGGAGACAAAAGAAAGATCCTCGCCCGTTTGGACTGGAATATCAATAACCGGAACAAACTCAGTCTTCGCTACAGCCAGGTAGAAAGCAGTGACCCCGCGTTGATGAGCGGTTCACAAGGTGCAGGCTTGAGTAATTTTGCAACAGGCGCAGGAAGAAATGATATCAATGCACTCCATTACAAAAACTCCAATTATTTCCAGGATTATAATTTCTATTCTGTTGCTGCTGAACTGAACTCTTCGTTCAGTTCAAGGATATCGAATAATTTCAGGGCCTCTTATAATAACCAGAATGAGCCCCGTAGTTCCACCAGTTCGGATTTCCCATTTGTAGATATCCTGAAAGATGGTCAACCATTCACTTCTTTTGGCTATGAACCTTTTACTTATGGCAACCTGAGAGATGTAAAGATTTATTCTTTTGTCGACAACCTGACCATCTCTGCCGGCAAACACAATATGCTGATCGGTGTGCAATATGACAACACAACCACCGTGAATGGTTTCCAGCCATTGGGAGCCAGCTATTACCGGTTTGCTTCTCTTGCTGATTTTCAAGGAGGTGTTAAACCCATTGATTTCGGCTATACTTATTCGTTGAAAAAAGATTATTCCCAGGCATTCCCGACCTTTAAGTTTGCCCAGTTCTCTGCTTTGTTCCAGGACGAGATCACTTTCAACAAGAACTTCCGGATGACCTTCGGAATAAGAGCCGACAAGTCTACTTATCCCGGCGTAGAAGAAGTTAAAGAGAATCCATTGGTTACACCGCTGACTTTCGCAGGTGGTGTCAAGGGGATCAACACCGGTACGCTTCCCAAATCAAGGATGTTATTCTCCCCGCGCATGGGGTTCAACTGGGATTTTTATGGTGACCGCTCTTTACAGATCCGCGGTGGTACAGGTATCTTCACCGGTCGTGTACCTTATGTATGGATCGTAGGACAGGCCGGAAACTCCGGTATGCTGCAGATCACCCAGGGATTTAGTGGTGCTGCAACACCTGGTCCGTTCAATCCGAATGTTGGCTTCTACAGACCTGCAACACCTCCTGCGGCAGGTACTACAATGGGAACCACTATCACTGTATTTGACGAGAATTTTAAAATGCCACAGACCTGGAAGACCAGCCTGGCCATCGATGTTAAGTTACCCGGTAACCTCATCGCTACACTGGAAGGTATCTATAACAGAGATTATAATGTGCTTTACTCAAAAAACATAAACCTGAGAGATCCTTCACCGCTGAATGTGGCAGGATATCCTGATAACAGGATGATCTATCCTGTAACAACGGGTGCTGCAAATCATATCAACAGGCTGATCCAGACAAGCCCGGGTATATTGGTTCCAAATGCTGCCGGTACTACAGCCTTCGCGATGATCGTATCCGGCAATGAAAAAAGAGGGCACTATGCTTCTTTGACTGCCAGGCTGGAAAGACCTTACAGGAAAGGTATTGCGTTCGCTGTAGCCTATACAAAATCTTTTGCCAACGCCTTATTTGATGGTATCGGTGATCAGCCTTTCAATACCTGGAGTTTGATCCCAACTGTACAGGGTGCCAACACCCCTAACCTTTCTCATTCTGGTTTCGTTGTACCTGACAGGGTGGTGGCTAGCTTCTCTATTCGTAAGGAGTATTTCAAACATTTTGCTACAACGATCTCTTTATTCTTCGAGGGTGCTATCGACGGAAGATTCTCCTATGTATACGGTGCTGACTTCAACCGGGATGGTGTGAATGGTAATGACCTGATCTATATTCCAAAAGACGCACGTAATCCTGCTGAGATCACGTTTGTACCCACCGCGGCAATCAATGGTATCGTTTACACAGCTGCGCAACAAGCGCAGTTGTTCGAAGACTATATTAACCAGGACAAGTATCTCCGCAAACACCGTGGACAGTATGCTGAAAGAAATGGCGCACAGCTTCCATGGAGAAACCAGGTAGATCTTAAGATCTTACAAGACGTATTTACCAATATCGGGAAGAACAGGAACACTTTACAGCTGAGTGTGGATATATTCAACTTTGGCAACCTGCTGAATCCAAGCTGGGGCAAAAAGAAGATCATCAATGCCAGTTCTATCCTGATACCACAGAACCAGGGTTCATTGGTTCCCGGTGGTGCTGTTGTACCAACATTCAGGTTACAAACAGTACAGGGCAATATCGCGACAAGAACATTCAGGGATAATCTTGGTGTGACGTCTACTTACTATGTTCAGTTTGGCGTAAGGTACCTGTTCAATTAAGATCGAAAACTTATCATAAAAAAATCCCGTCTTGCTTAAAACGAGACGGGATTTTTTGTGCTTATTAATTATGACTGCTTTTGCATTCGGCCCACGACTCACAACTGTCATCCTGAGCCTGGCGAAGGATGACTCACAACTGTCCTCCCCCATCCCCACCTCAAAAATTCCGGCATCGCTCTTCCCCAGGTGAATACATCATGGTGGCCGTCTGACAGTTCCAGGTACTGGATGTCTTTTACAGGATCGTAACCCTTGTTCTCCAATTCCTCGATCAGGTCCTGCGTATCCTCAATGGAATCAATGATCCCGTTTTGATTACGGTCCTTTGTTTCATCCTGGTTGCCGCACTGGAAAAAGAACTTGAGCCAGGGAGCATATTCACCGTTGCGTACCTGCTGGTGCATGATACGGTGTTTGTCATCGTCGTATTCCTTGTCTGTCTGGTCGATATTCCTCCACCACAATGACCCGGAGAACACCCCCACTTTATTGAATTCACCGGGGTTATTCCAGACAATATCCAGGGCCATCAGGCCGCCGAGGGAAAAACCGGCAAATGCTTTTTCTTTAAAGGAGGGAACTGCGTAGGCCTTTCTCACAAAAGGAAGAAGTTCGTGGAAAATAAAAGAGGTATAGTCGCCGGCTTTTGCACCCCTGTCCTTATAATCCGGCTGCCCGGCAACACCATACTCCATTTTTCTCTCGGGTCCGCAATGGATAGCCACACACAATAATGGTGACAGGGTATCTTCCCCGGTATATAATTCATTGAGGATAGACTCAAACCCCATTTTTTCCATATCCTGCCCGTCATTGATCAGGAGCAGGCTCATTTGAGCGGGTTCAGTCACATTGCGCGGGAGGTAACAATCAATTCTAACCTCTCTGTCCAAAAAAGTGGAGTCGATGGTGGATTTTTCAACCAGGATCCCGGATACATTCGTCCCTTCCATGGCGCCAAAAATAAGCAAATTGTCTGATGGTCTCCGTCTGACAATTTGCTTAATGGGAACCTCCCGGGACACGGGTCACACGGAGAACGAAAGCATGGGTCAGACGGAGACGGTCAGACCCATGCTTAATTTGTTTATATGACCGCTACAGGATAAATTTGATAAAAGCCGGCCGGTCTTTCAAGGACTGCGGCGCTTTTCAATAACCACTCATCAAAAACCAGTTTATGAAATGAGCCATAAAGTTTTCGGGGTATATTATTGCCAGTCACCGAAGAAAATTTTATGGCGAATTCCATATGACCAAAACCAATAAAAACTAGACACATGAAGAAAATCGGGATCCTCCATGGCAAGGAACGCTCCTTTCCGGAAGCATTTGTAGCAAGAGTCAACAGTAAGAATATCCCCGGCATCATGGCCGAGCCGGTGCGTATCGACAAAGCCATGCAGGGAGTACACTGTGGCTACGCAGTTATCATCGACCGGATTTCACAGGATGTACCTTTTTACCGTACCTGGCTAAAGAATGCCGCTGTAACCGGGACCGCCGTGATCAATAACCCATTCTGGTGGAGTGCTGATGATAAATATTTCAATAACTGCCTGATGACCAAAATTGGAGTACCGGTTCCTAAAACAGCCATTATTCCATCAAGAGATCTTCCCGCTGATACGTCTGATGAATCTTTCACCAACCTTGCCTTTCCTCTCGATTGGGATAGTATTTTCAAATACACTGGTTTCCCGGTTTATATGAAACCATTTGCCGGCGGTGGCTGGAAAAATGTTTACAAGATAGATAGCAAAGAAGATTTCTTTGAAAAACATGCTGAAACAGGACAGTTGGTAATGCTTTTCCAGGAAGAAATTGTTTTTACTGAATATTATCGCTGTTATTGTATTGGTGGCAAATATGTACGCATCATGAGTTATGAGCCCCGCAATCCGCATCACCTTCGCTATGTGGCCGATTTTCAGCCATCGCCAGAACGGTTGAAACAAATGACGGATAT
>JANOHQ010000484.1:0-4295 GCA_031406595.1 Chitinophagaceae bacterium | reverse complement strand
GAAGATTTTAAGATAATGCCAAACCCGACTACCGGGAAATTTGAGATCAACTTTTTTGTCCGGGAGAATGGCCGGATGGACCTCGAGCTGTTAGATGCCATGGGGAAAGTATTGGAGAGAAGAAACTTTCGGTACAACGGAAACTTCCGGATAGAACAGTATGATATCAGCCACCTGCCGGCAGGGGTTTACCTTATTGCGGCTACGCTTACGCCTGACCCTAATTCCAATTTTAACCTGCGCCAGGTAACAAGACATAGCGGTTTTAAAATTGTTAAACTACACTAAATCGTCTCTCATTCACCCGTAAACCATAACAACCACCATTTACAAATTTAAAATAGCAAAAATGAAAAAGTTATTATTTAGCGTATCGGTCCTGCTGCTGGTAACGATCGCTGCCAACGCACAATCACCGGCCTTTTTCAACTACCAGGGTGTTGCCCGGAATTCAGTAGGCAATGCATTGGTGAATAAAACAATTAAACTGCGGTTAAGCATACATGACGGAAGCGCCCTAGGGCCGATCGTATTCAGTGAAACGAGGACCGTCATCACCAATGCCTTTGGTTTATTCAGTGTACAAGTGGGCGGCGCCGGGGCGACTAATGTCGTCGGTACCATCGCGGGCACTAACTGGAATGTGGGTAGTAAATGGATGCAGGTAGAAATTGACCCCGATGGTGGTAATACCTTAAAAGATATCGGCACAACACAATTGACCTCCGTGCCTTATTCGTTATACACATCACAGTCAGGGGATGTCGTTCTTCCTTTTAATAAAACACAGAACGAGGACGTTCCTTTGTTTAAACTGATCAATTCGGGCAATAATGCAAGTAGCCTTGCCTTTGAAGGCTTGAGCAGTACTACTGCCAACAATGCCGCCGCAGTAAGAGGTATTATCACTTCTGTTGCTCCCGGCGTTTTCTCTGCTGGTGTGGTAGGTCAGAATAATGGAACTGGCTCCAATGGAGTAGGTATTTATGGTACCCAGAACGGAACAGGTTATGGTGTTTATGGAACTACACCAGGAGGTGTGGGTGTGTTTGGTAACAGTACCAGCGGGACGGGTGTGCATGGCCAGTCGGTATCAGGTCCTTCTGTAATGGGTTACCAATCCAATAACGGAACCAGTAACGCGGGTTATTTTCAAAATCTCAGTACCATCAATAACGCCACTGTACTTCGTGTGCAAACCAATGGCCCGGGTGAAGGGTTTGGTGTGAACATGACGGGTTTAGGAAAAGGCGGTTCATTCACGATCAATAATGCAGCGAATAGTAGTACGGTTTTGGAGGCATCTACAAATGGATTGGGTAAAGTGGCGCTCCTCCAAAACACCAACGCTGTTAATAGTAGTACCATCCTCGATGTTTCATCCAATGGTATTAGCCGTACCGCTCAGTTTCTAAATACAAATGCCGCCAATACAGTTCCCAATACATCTTTTCTCTCCAATGGGGCTGGTGATAATATACAATCGTTAATGACCGGAACAGGCAAAGCCGGATTGTTTAATATTAACAATCCCGCCAATGCCAACTTTGTGATGGATGCCAGTTCAAACGGAACCAATAATGTGATCAATTCATTGAATACTGGTTTAGGCCGTGCAGGTTTCTTCCAGGTAAATAATACAGCCAGCACCGCAGATGCCCTGAGTGCTGTAACAAATGGGGTTGGAGCAAGCTGGGCGATCAGGGGTACAAGTACAGGTACCAATGGCGCTGGTTTATTTATTCAAAGCAATGCAGCCAATACCGCCAATAATTTACAATCTAACCAGGCAGGTTTGGGTCGTGCCGGTTTATTTAATGCTACCAATGCCAGTAATGCAGCGAATGCATTAGAAGTCAATATGGCAGGTACTGGTTTTGCTGCCAGTTTCAGCAGCACCAACGCAACACCAAAAGCGTTACGGACACAAGGCGCTGTTCAATTTTCCGGAGTCAACGAAGCCCCCGGTCGTGTAATGGCCACTGTAGATGGCAGTGGTACTGCTACCTGGCAAAATGCAGCATCAGTTGGGCTCGTCAGCGGATCAGGAACTATGAATTATGTTCCCAAATGGACACCCGACGGAACTTTTATCGGTAACTCGCAGATTTTTGATAATGGCACGAATATGAGTATCAGCGGCGCTGTTGATGCGGCCTACAAAATGACGATCAACGGTAAGTTTAAAGTGACTGCCTCTGTAACAGATACCGCCGTTGCAATTTTTGAGAATACCAGCAGTGGTGGCAACAGCGACGGCATCGTAATAAAAATGGGGCGTACGCATCCCCGCTGGAATGGTAGCGCTTATGCGAATGTGACCAACCCGGTTACACAGGGTGTAGAAACACAGGTCAACCAGATAAGGGACTGGATCTACGGGAATGATAGCTTCAGTTGGGATGACCTGATCAATCTCATGCCGTCACAATACCTGACAGGTACCATTTGCAACCTGACCAATCTTATTTCTACGAAGATCAATGAAGGGATAGGTCTCCCGGTTAACATATCCGGCACCATTAACAACGCATTGGGCCTTCCGGTTAGCATATCCGGTCCTATTAACAGCGCCCTGGGCCTTCCATTCAGTATTTCCGGGCCACTTAACAATGCCATGGGGTTACCTTATACAATTGCAGGGGCTACCGTTATTCCTGCCATTCCAAGTTTTGGAATGCCTGCTTTGCCATCTTTCAGTATTCCGGCCATCCCGTCCTTTTCGATACCGGCCATCCCACAGCTCAATTGCAGCAGTTTGCCGACATTGGCTTTCCCGGTATTCGTATTCAACGATGTGACCAACTCATTGACCAAGGAAAATGAATTCATTTCCTTTGTGGATAAAGACAACAGGAAACTCGGTGCTATCAGGGCACAATCCATTCAGAATTTTTCCTACGATTATTTTGACGGGCAAAAATTATTAGACCTGGCTTCTGAATTTATCGGGATCGATATCATAGATGATTTTATGAGTATTGTATCCGGCATTTCACAGATGGTAACTGATTATAATGCTATTGGTGTTGAGTATTCATCCGGGAATGGCGACTATGCAGAATGGCTGGAGAGAGCCAATCCCGGTGAGGAGATCAGCTTTGGTGATATCGTGGCTGTAAAAGGCGGTAAGATCACAAAGGAACTGGCAGGTGCTGAACAGATCATGGCGGTTTCAAAAAACCCGATCGTACTGGGCAATATGCCTGAAGCAGCTAAAATAAAAGGCGGCAACAATATTGCTTTTATGGGGCAGATACCGGTAAAAGTAGTAGGTGCTGTACACTCAGGTGACTATATCATTGCAAAAGGTGAAGTTCCGGGTTATGGTATCGCTGTTCATCCTAAAGACATGACAGTGGCCGATTTTAAATTAGCTGTTGGCCGTTCCTGGGATACCAATTTGAAAGACGGCCCCAAAATGGTGAATACGGTAGTCGGCGTTCATAACCATGATTTCCTGAATATCATCGGTTCCTTGCAGCAGAAGGCAGAGAAAACAGATGAAAGGCTGAAAGCTATTGAAACGCTGCTCCAGCCAGGTATTGGTACAAAAGAGCCAAAAACTAAAAAAGGATTTTAACATGAAAAAGCAAACCGGCTTTATCCTGGCAATGCTGTTGTTCTGCGTGACGGGGTTCAACCAGTCACCGGCCCTGGTGAAGATCGATACCAGCCGGGCAAGTGTGGAACACTGGCAGAAATGGATGAGCAACCTGAATGAGATGGGGGTAGAGAAAAAAAATGATTCTTTTTTTGTGAAAGAAGAAGTGGTGAGACTTTTAAAGGATTCAGTTTACCGGAATGCGGTGTATCCCCAAAAGTATAACTGGCCTGCTGCAGTTGCTTTACTGCAGCAGATGGAACTTAAAAAAGCTTTCTGGCATCTTATCAATCTATACCAGTCAGACACCGAACGCCGGAATATCGTGGTGGGTAGTTTTATAATGTATGACAGCCTGATGGATATGGATAAGATCTTATTAAATACTTTTTATACTTACGCATTCACCGACCCGGAAGTATGCCGGATCAAAAACAACAAGCAGGAAATTTACCGC
This sequence comes from Chitinophagaceae bacterium, assembly GCA_031406595.1. Taxonomy (GTDB): domain Bacteria; phylum Bacteroidota; class Bacteroidia; order Chitinophagales; family Chitinophagaceae; genus JJ008. Next base: position 234 of record JANOHQ010000484.1, on the reverse strand, counting down.
CCGGACCTGCTGGAGAAAAAATTGAGAACAACCCGGGAGATCATCAATTATATCTGGATCAACCGGAAATCGAAAACTGCAAAAAAAATAGAGTGATTAAAAACAATACTGGGTTAAGGTAACGGACGAATAGTTTCATAACAATCAGCAACCCTGAGCATGGAGATTCACCAATTACCCTGTCGCATGACGGGGTAATTTTTATATGGAAGATTACAGGTGCTGAATGCCTGT
>JANOHQ010000473.1:0-7365 GCA_031406595.1 Chitinophagaceae bacterium | reverse complement strand
CTAAGCTGTTGATGCAAAGTGGTTCAACCTACGCCCATGCGCAGGATGGAGGAAGTATCCCAACTGCTACATGGAGTGCAAACGCAACCTGTAGCATCTCAGGGATGACAGCTAATTACCCCACAGGAACTGGCCAGAACTTTGGTCATTTGACATTCAGCAGCACGCTTACAGGAAATAATACCCTGGCGGCTGATATCGTATGTGCCGGTAACCTGACCATTTCAACCGGTGGATCTCCCAATGTACTTCGCGGCACAAATAATGGTACGCCCAGGAATATTACCGTCACGGGTAATTTCAGCCAGTCAAGCGGTGTCTTTGTACTAACGAGCGACAATGGAGATGTTGCGTTAACAGTGACAGGTGATTTTTCTGTTTCTGGGGGAACTTTTGATTTTAATAATGACAATGGTACCGGTGATGCTGCATTAAACGTAGCCGGGGATTTTTCACACACCGCTGGTACTATCACAAGGTCTGATCTTGCAGGTACCGGAACTGCCGGTATTGTGTTTAATGGCTCATCTTCCCAGGTCTTCAGATCAGGAGGTACAGTAGGTGCCGGGGTTAACTATACCGTTAACAGCGGAGCTATACTTGATATGTTCGCCGCCGGCACAATTGTAAGCGGCAATTCCTTTACACTGGTAAACGGTGGAAGGTTGGGTATTACAGCCAGTACTGGTATTGAAACGGCGCCGACTGCCAGCGGCAATATCCAAACAACAACAAGGACATTTAATACAGGTGCCAACTATAATTATATAGGTGCCGGCGGTGCACAGGTTACAGGGAATGCCCTGCCTGCAACGATAAACAGTTTAACCATTAATAATAGTGCCGGTCTTTCGCTTTCAGGTGCGACCACTACAAGCTCTGCTTCTGCACCCCTGACACTTACCAGTGGTATTCTTTCAGGTGCGTTGCTTACGATCGGAAGCGCTTATACCGGTGCTGGTGGTGGCGGTTCTGCCGCTTCTCACGTAAATGGCTCCCTGGCAAAAACAGGAAGTACGACTTATGAATTTCCCGTTGGCAATGGTACATTATACAGACCTATCGAGGTATCAGCTTTAAGTGCTTCGGCAACTATAACGGCACAATATTTCCAGGCTAATCCTAAAACAGCATTTGGATCTGCACTTTCGGGTGGTCTTCAACAAGTAAGCGCCTGTGAATATTGGGATCTGAATGATGGTGTTGCTACAATAACGGGTATTGCGAAACTTACATTCGGAGGTTCCTGCAATGCTGCACCTTATGTAAGCAATGCTGCATCCCTGAGGGTGGCACATTGGAACGGCTCACAATGGGATAACCTGGGAACCGATGGAGCTGCCACATTAACTTCTCTTAAAGGTAATGTAGCTTCCACGTTTAGCCCGTTTACGATTGGAACGACCAATTCAGCATTGAATCCGCTCCCGGTTAAGTATAGCACTATAAAGGCATCTGAAAAAGCAAACGCTGTGCAGATCGACTGGACCGCTTACCAGGAAGAGAATTTACTGAACTACGTGGTTGAACGTTCAGACAATGGAATCAATTTTACCGCGATCGGTACCGTAGCGGCCCGTAATATTTCGGGAAGCAACCAGTACAGTTTCCTGGATATAACTCCACTGGCAGGCGTTAATTTTTATCGCCTCCGGAACGTGGATATCGACAGCCGCGAGGGTTTCAGCAATATCGTAAAAGTGAACCTGGATAAAAATAATACCGGCTTTACACTCTATCCGAACCCGGTACGGGGAGGGTATGTATCCTTCCAGTCATCCAACCTGGCAAAAGGAAACTACAGTATGCGGGTATTCAATGCTGCGGGTCAGCAGGTGTATGTTCAGACTATCAATCATACAGGTGGTGCGATCAACCAGACCATCCAGCTGCCAGCCGGTGCAAAAACAGGAATGTACTCGCTGCAAATGGAAAGTGATGAAATGAAAGTGATGAGCAAGACCTTTATGGTTCAATAATCCCTGGCATTTACGAATAGAAAAAGAGGATCGAAAGATCCTCTTTTTTATTTTACAGATGCCGTTACAGGGCGGCTTACTCTTTTATAAATTTCAGCTGTTGAGAAAGGGCTCCACCGGTCACCGATAGTACATAAGTGGATGCGGGCAACCCGCTTACATCCATACTGATGCTTGCTCTGCCGGCACCCATATTGCCCGATTGTTTTTTTACAACAACACCTTTCATATCCATAATGAAGATCGTTACCGGTCCCGAGTTGACCTGGTCAAAAGACAGGTTTAGCGAGTGCACGACAGGGTTGGGGAAGATATGGACCGAAAGATCTTTTTTGCTCAGCCCGAAACGTAATACCTTACTGAATGACGAACTGCCATCATTGTTGACAAGTTGCAAACGATAAAATACCACTGCTTCGGAATGATTCTTCAGATCAAAGTCAGGGTAGGTATACTGGTGGGTTCCGTTGTAACCGGTACCGGCAATATCTCCCAGTGATGTAAAATTCATTCCATCAAAACTCCTTTGTATGATAAAATGACTAAAGCCGGTTTCCTGTGCGGTTTGCCATTGAAGCCGGACGATATCATTATTCAAAGTACCATCAAATTGCAGCAGCTTCAGCGGTAATATACTCCCGAAACTGTTGATCTTCCAAAGATCATTCAGCACACCTGTTGTTGTGCCATCGAACCCGTAACCACCAAATAACCAGAGATTGCCATTGCCATCTGCCCATGATACACCACCATTCCGGGCGCCGGACTTATTCAGGATATCCGGTAATCCGAGTACGCCATATATAGCGAATTGGTCTACCGTATTGTCTCCTTTTACCCAGGTCCATTTATTCGTACCAGGGCTATATTTCCAAAGGTCGTTCAGGTATCCTGCATTGGAGGCATCATAGCCGTAACCACCGAACATCCACAGATCGCCACCGGGATCCATCCATGCACTGCTGATATACCTCGCCCCCGGTTTATTGGTTGGGGCAGGTATTCCGGGTATACCATATACAGCTTGCTGATCAATGGTCTTATTCCCGCTTATCCATGTCCATTCGTTGGTGGAAGATGAATACTTCCAGAGATCATTGAGACTGCCCAATCCCTGTTCGTCGAGACCATAACCTCCGAATAGCCATAGATCATTACTCTGATCTTTCCATGAAATACTCAGGTACCTGCTGCCAGGATTATTTCCAGGAGAGGATACACCTTCCGTTCCGTAGGTTCCGGCCTGGTGTGTTGTGCTATCACCTTTTATCCATGTCCATTCATTGGTGGGGATGTTGTATTTCCATATATCGTTCAATTCGCCATGGATATTCTTATCGTAACCATATCCGCCGAAAAGATAAAGATCTCCATTATCGTCTGTCCAGCTTTGACTACAATATCTTGCGCCTGGCTTGTTGGCTGAATGTGCGATCCCTTTGTTTCCATAGACACCGGCCTGATCAATTGTTTTATCTCCTTTTATCCAGGCCCAGTTATTAGTGGAAGGGTCATACTTCCACAGACTATTTAATAAACCGATACCACTCTCACTATAACCATAGCCGCCAAATAGCCAGAAGTTGCCATCATTATCAACCCAGGAAATACCAGAATAAACTCCGCCTGGTTTATTCGAAGGATCTGCCAGTCCATTTATCCCATATACACCATAGTGGTCGGGTGTGTCATCTCCTTTTACCCAAGCCCATTTATTTGTTACCGGGTTGAATTTCCACAGATCATTCAGGAAGCCCGAGCCGCCGGTGCCAAATCCCATTCCACCGAATAACCACAGGTTACCGGACTGATCTTTCCAGGTAGTCGAAATATTTCTACCCCCGGGTTTGTTATCCTGGCCGGCGACCCCCTGTATCCCATATACCCCCGGTTGGTCTATAGTATTATCTCCTTTCATCCAGGTCCAGGGAGTTTGCGGAACGATCTGTGCGGAGGAGAATGTTGCGAATAGTAACAGAGTAACGAAAGATAAGGCGGCCTTCATTGTAACAAGGATTTTTGGATTCTATCAAACGTAAAGAAGTTTGATAGGAGTTACAATCAAAGGAGGGATTGAAAAGAAGAATTAAGAAAATCCACTTATTTTAAAACAAGCTAACACTTGTATACTATGAAATACAACAGATCCTTGTCTTAAAGTAATACGCACAAACACTTACTATACTTTGATATAGCATATCACCATTGGTAATACGGATTGTAATGAGGAGGCGTTCGGTCTGATTTATTGAAACCAGTAAGCGGTTACCTGAGTTTGTCAAGCGACTTTATCAGTTTCTCGTCTTTCCGGATATTGCGGAAAGCCATAAAATAACCGACCAGTCCGGCAAAAGGAAGTATACAGAAAAGTGCCAGCGTGGCTTGTGTAATTTTTTTCATCTGCAGGATATACAAAATAATGATCACCGCGGCGACAAGCAGCCCGACCAGTGTCAGTTTTATTTGCAGTTTGCGATCCTTGTATAAAAAAATAGTGATCACGGAAAGGACCAGCGAAGCCCCGGTAAAGATGAGCAACAGAAAATCACTCCCGGCTTTTATTGATTTATCAACGGGCAAACCGTTTTCTATTCCTTTCCCTGTTACGAACGGGAACATAAAACTCAGTAAGGCTGCGAGGGCAGAGAGTAATAACCAAAGAGTTTGCTGACGCTGGATCATGTGAAGGGTTTTATGATTGCTCAATAAATAATAAAAGATCAGCCCAGTTCAGGATATAACGGGAACTGCTGCATAAATGTTCCTACTTCTGCTTTTACAGAAACTATCACCTGTTCATCATCGGCATGGGCAAGTACTTTATCGATCATCGCCACGACCGTCTCCATATCTGTTTCTTTCATCCCTCTTGTGGTAACTGCCGGTACGCCTACCCGTATACCCGAGGTTACAAAGGGGCTCTTATCATCAAAAGGAACTGCGTTCTTATTAAGGGTGATATGTGCTTTGTCGAGGGTCTCCTGTGCTTTTTTGCCGGTGAGATTTTTGTTCCGGAGATCGATCAGCATCAGGTGGTTGTCTGTTCCACCACTGATCAGCTGGTAACCTCTTGCTACAAAAGCTTTGGCCATGGCCTGTGCATTGGCAATGACCTGCTGTCCGTATATTTTGAAAGAAGGATCCAGTATCTCGCCAAAAGAAACGGCTTTGGCGGCGATCACATGTTCCAGGGGACCACCCTGTGAACCGGGGAATACGGCCAGGTCGAGCAGGGAACTCATCAACCGAAGGTTTCCCTTAGGATCTTTTATGCCCCATGGATTCTCAAAATCATGACGTAGCATGATGATACCACCCCTGGGTCCTCTCAATGTTTTATGGGTAGTGGAACTCACGATATGAGAATGATCAAAAGGATCGTTCAATAAACCGGTAGCGATGAGGCCCGCCGGGTGTGCTATATCCGCAAATACCACTGCACCGATTTCGTCGGCTACCGCACGGATCCTTTTATAATCCCATTCACGGCTATAGGCGGATGCTCCGCAGATGATCATTTTTGGTTTTTCGGTGCGGGCTAAAGTTTCCAGTTGCTCATAGTCCACAATACCTTCTTTGGTAACGCCGTAATGCAGCGCCTGGTAAGTTTTGCCACTGAAGTTGGCCGGACTGCCATGTGTAAGATGTCCGCCCATGCTGAGATCCAGGCCCAGAAATTTCTCACCCGGTTTCATCACGGCGAGAAAAACGGCACCATTGGCCTGGGCACCACTGTGCGGTTGCACATTGGCCCAGCTGGCCTTAAAGATCTGTTTCAGCCGGTCGATCGCCAATGTCTCGATCTGGTCCACTACTTCGCAACCGCCATAATAGCGTTTGCCGGGATAGCCCTCCGCATATTTGTTGGTGGGTACGGTACCCATTGCCTGCATGACCTCCAACGACGTAAAATTCTCGGAAGCGATCAGTTCGATACCGTTGCGCTGGCGTTCCAGCTCTTTATTGATGAGGTCAAAAACGATCTTATCTTTTTGCATAGAAACTGTTGAGTAGAATTACAGAAAGTACAAGTGTGCCCTTCGACAAGCTCCGGGTGAACTGCAACAGGCGACGCTATTATTGCTGCTGCCGGACTCCTGAATACTTATCCTTACAAAAGTAAGTGAGCTGCCAATTAGATGGGTTTCCGGGGGAAGATTTTTGTTTATTTCAAATGTCTTACTTTCGTTGGCTTTTGATTAGTTACCGCCGGGGGAGTCTCCGGAAAAACCATTGGGTTCATCAATGAAAGCTATCATACCAGTAGCCGGCGCAGGTACAAAACTGCGTCCACATAGTTACACGCAGCCTAAAGCACTGATCCCTCTCGCGGGGAAGACTGTTCTCAGTATTATTATTGACCAGTTGAAAAGTGCAGGGATCAACGAATTCGTTTTTATCGTAGGATACCTTGGCGATAAGATCCAGGATTTTGTTAAGAGCAAATACCCTGATCTCAAAGCCCATTATATCCACCAGGTAGACAGGCAGGGGGTGGGGCACGCGATCCGGCTGACCAGGAATATCGTGAACCAGGAAGAGGTCTTCGTGGTACTCGGGGATACGATCTGTGAATATGATATAGAGGAAGTGGTGAATAGCCCTTTCTCCATGATCGGGGTAAGAAAAGTAGATGATCCGCGTGATTTTGGCGTAGCAGAGATTGGTGAGGATGGGTTTATCGGGCATGTGGTAGAGAAACCACAGATCCCTAAATCAAATACAGCATTGGTGGGTGTTTATAAGATCCGGGAAAGTGAACAAATGTTCCAGTGCCTGGAAAATAATATCCGGCAGGGTTTGCGCAGTCATGGTGAATACAGCCTGACTGATGCCCTCGATTGCATGATACAGATGGGTGCAAAGTTCAAATCATTCAAAGTGGAGAACTGGTTTGATTGCGGCAGGAAGGAAACAATGCTGGAATCAAATGCGTTATTGCTGAAAAAATTCAATCCACAGACAGATGCCGGGCAGTATGAGAACACGGTCATCATTCCTCCCGTAAGCATCGGCGCGGGTTGTAATATAAAGAACTCCATTATTGGTCCCGATGTATCGATTGGTGAGAATACCACGATCGATTACTCCATTGTTAAGAATTCTATCATCGGCTCCTTTTCCAATCTTTTTGATATCGTATTGGATGATTCTGTTATAGGCAGTGATACTAATCTCCGTGGCGAGACCCGCTCGCTGAATATTGGAGATAATACGAGTATTGATTTGGGATAAAGTAAGGCTGTGGGCTAAGGGCTGCTGGCTATGGGCTTCTTAACAATGGAGTAATCGATCGTGGTATTCTCACCAATCGATACATCGGGACCAATAATGGAGTTCTTTATATTACAACCCGCGCCGATGCTTACGGGAGGAATGATGACCG
>JANOHQ010000452.1:0-4602 GCA_031406595.1 Chitinophagaceae bacterium | reverse complement strand
TGATTATTGAGATTTAATTTCAACAACACCTTAAACTCGACACTTGTATTGCTGATCTCCAGCACGTGATCAGGGTAAAGTAGTTCCAGTTGCCGGCGGATATTGCCCAGCCCGATCTTTTCTGAATCACTTTTGACAAGCTCTTCTGCTTTGGAATTCGCACAAGTGAAGTAAAGACTACCCTGGTCTACTTTCAGATCGATATGAATATATGAATTGAACCGGCTCTCGCTGGCTCCGTGCTTGAAAGCATTTTCCACAAACGGAAGTAAGATCAATGGCGCCACTAACTGAGTTTCAATATCTATAGATTGGTTAAAAATGATCTTTAGCTTGTCGTTATACCTGATCTTTTCAAGCTCGATATAATTCTCCACTACCTGTATTTCCGCACCAATTGAAATGGATTTCTTCTGAGCTTCGTATAAAATAAAACGGAATAATTTGGACAGCTTCATTATTACGGCAGGTGTTTCATCCGATTTTTTCCTCGAGAGCGCATAAATATTATTCAGCGTGTTAAAAAAGAAGTGTGGATTGATCTGTGCTTTCAGGAACTGCAATTCAGTTTCCAGCTTTCGTTTGACCATCTCCTGCTGTATTCTCCCCTGCCGCATACCCGATCGTACCAATTTAATAGCCACCGCGATGCTGCAAACAAAACCCAGGATGAAAATAGTGGCCAATATGCTTGATAGACTCAAAGTTTCCTGTAAAGATGCATCAACGCCATAAATGACACCCAGCACCAGCCATTGCTTTATCGGCATGAACAGGGCCAGGCTTGCGACCAGCAGCCCTGTGATTCCAAGAATGGTCTTTGAAATATTCCATTGCCGTGCAAGGTATTTATCAATTATAAAGAACAGGGTATACACCAGGGGCAGTTTTACCAGGAGGAAGGCAGCCTGGGCAGCGATCACAGTTAAAAGCATACTGACGGAAATAGTATCGCGGGCAAAATCAAACTGTAAATAGCTCTTAAATAAAACGTAAGCGATCCAAAAAACAATATGATAGATGATCCTCTTTTGCATAGTGCGAACCCGCCGTTTTAAAGATGGCAAACCGGCGAACTGTAAAAATCAGTGATTTCTTACAAATAATGACACTATTCCAATGAATGGTCATTTGTGCACTACCAATAACGTCTAAGGAAGTAAGAGCGGTCGGCGAAAATTTACCGGCCAGCCGGAATAAAATCATCTTCGCCCGGGTTGATCCGGGCGAAGATGTATACCGGTTGGTGACGTGCCGGTCAACGCGCCTGGGTCTGACCATTATTTAATACCACCACATCGATCTCTCTTTCCTCCTTTACAATTTTTAATCCCATATCGGCAAGGGCAGTTTTGAAAGATAATTTGTCTTCAAGATCCAGTGTGATATTAAAATCAAATAACCCGCTTGCTCCTGTTTCGTTCACAACCGGTATTCCGACAATCCCAAATGATTCAATATATGATCTTGCAAATTCGTCCATTGTGATCGCTTTCTTTTTGAAATTGGAGGCATTCACAAAGTTATTCCCGGTAATAGGCCCGCTCTTTCCCGGGTCTTTAGCTCTCGGAAGCTTTGTAGGATCGATACAGGTGAGTACCGCCGTCATCATTTTACGTTTTGCAGTCCTTGCTTTTACAGGGAGATCGAGTTTTTCCAGTTCTTTTTGGGCATACTTGTAAAGTTCTGAATCCTTCCCTTTTGGCACGATCACGTCAACACAAAAGATGTCTTTTTGCTTGTTGCTTTTCATTTCAGATTCGTTCAACCCTTCATATACGACACGTACTGAAGAAACATTATAAACAGTACGATATATCAATGCCGCCGGGCTGTTTAGGATTGTTATTCGCCGGCCCGACCAGGGTGGTGAAGATGCCATTCTCGTCATTGCAAATGCACCAGGTATTGGCGGTTGCACATCGAACAGGTACCCGGTATCCGGATCCCTGGGGAAATAATCTTTTGTAAAATCAAATCCTTCGTCAACACCATCGTTCTTTTCAGGCAGGTTAATTTTTTTATTGTTGATGAGTTGATTGATAATATCCTCATTTATCTCTCCGGGACTCGTGATGGCAGCTACTCTCCCTTTCTGGTCAATAATAACTGTGTGGGGAATAAACCGGTGAGGGAAGTATTCGTTGAAAGAGGCATTCGGATCAGCAATATGCCATAGTAACGAAGGCTTCCTTTTAATATACCGTTTTAAGCGATCTTCCTCCTCATGCAGGATCGCAATAACTTCCATTTTGCCGGCGAATTTTTCTTTCAATTCACTAAGATGCTCCATGGCCGGCAGGCATGGGCCACACCAGGTAGCCCAGAATTCGAGTATAATAACCTTTCCTTTTAATTGCGCCAATGAAGATTCTTTGTTGGGCGCATTGAGTATATTACTGAACCTGATATCCGGAACCTGCATGCCAACCCCAACACCTTTGTTTACAGTCACGGGTTTCCCCGAAGAGGCTCCGCCGATACTTATCACCTGTTGTGCCTGAAGAAAATGCGTGCAGCTTGCCAACAGAAGTGTTGAAAATAATCTCATAGTGAATGTTTTGCTGTAAACCTATTCACAAGCATGGTTAATAAAGGTTAATATTCTACCAGACGCCGTTTTGATTGCTCAAACGACAATTACCAGCATATCGACGCTCTGAAAAAGTAGTATTCAACTTTTTACTCTTTGATGATCTTTAAAGTTCTTGCTTCGCCGGTGATATCCGATACGATATGAAGGAGATAAAAGCCACCGGGCAGTGTACTGATATTGACGGGGAATTGATTAGTACCCCTGGCTATGCTCCATGACCCCAACTGCAGTTTCCTTCCTGTTTGATCAGTTATGAACCAGGTTATATGCCGGGCTCTCGTTGCTTTTACTGATACGTTCAGGCTATTCACTGCAGGCTGGGGGAAAACGGAAAATACCCATTCACTGTTGTCATTCGTTTTGGGTACAGTATATACAGGTTTTTCAAAAGGGGTATCGCTTAATTCCATTTCGATAAAATAACAGGCAAATGGATGATAGGCATTATTATACCCGTACACACGGAGCCGGAAAACACCCGGCTCGTCCGTATTATAGACGATCGTATCATTCATTCTATGCGGGCGACCGGCAATAGCTACCGGTTGGCCAGACGCGGTCGTCAATTCCATATCATAGTCGGCAGGGAGATCGGACAATATGATCCGGGTGTTCCTTTTACCGGGTGCATTGCTGAAGTAGAACCAATCCTCATCTCCTTTATCGGCAAGAGAAGCTGCCTTTTTTACGCCCGGGTCGATCCGCTCTGCCTGGCCTGCTGCATTATTCGGTTCTTCCTCACCGCCACAATCCAGCGCCAATATTACCTGGCCCATAAATAGTTTTGAGATCGTGTCTTCGTAGGACCAGGCGCCATTATCGACTTTAAGCAGAAACCTGATCACTGTTCCGTTCGGAGTGGTGGGTGAAATAGAAAAGGGGATACTGCCCGATCCTGTTGCCAGAAATGCAATAGCCGGATAGGTTACCGGTGCCCCGGAAGAGACAATTGCCGGATCCAGGGGGATCAGTGAGACCGTAAAACCGGTGTCTTTTATACTGTACCTTTTTAACGTAAAATCTGCCTGGGATGACAAAGACAGCACGGTTCCCGGGCTGATCTCTTGTATCTCAGCATACTTTCCCGCCATCCGCAGCATTTTTAAATTTGAATGGAGCAGGCTGTCACAATAAGGAATGATAAGACCCTGTGCCGGCCAGAACGATTTCCCTACTTCAATGGTAAAAGAAAAAATCTTCTGTTTGCTGGTCTGCTCCCCGTACAGCCAATCGTCCGATGTGCCATTTGCGGTGTACCCAAGTGTTTCACTAAAGGTGCCGGTTTGAAAATCGTTCTCTTCTGTACAATACTCGGCAATCATCCTGAATCGCTCACTATCGGGTGTTAAAGAATCTATATCGAAATTCCAGGGGTAGTTGAAGGAATCGTCCCATGCGTGATAATTGAATGCGGCCGTAAACCGGCGTGCATTACAAAGATCCCGTATCGCTTTTGTTTCTATTTCACTCCAGGCTGCTGTACCGCGATAATAAGCATTGCCCGCAAAATTGGATCCGGCTTGTCCAAGCTGGCCCGCATGGCTATATCCCCACCGATACCCATAATTCCGGTTGAGGTCAACTCCGTAATGCGTAGTGGCGCCAATGACCCTTGGCTTTCGGTTCTTCCGCCAACCTCCCCCGCCACCGGGATTGGTAACCTCATTGAAAGCGAGCCCATCGGGGTTCACAACAGGCACGAAGTATATAACTGTATTATTCAACAACTTTCGTATCCCGGGATCTGTTTCGTAATGCTCCAGGAGATACCAGGCAAAATACATAGATACACTAACACCCATCACTTCATTAGCGTGGTGCAGTGACGTTATTAACCATTCGTCCTCCACGACCTCCACCGAATCGGGATGATCGCTGATGCGAATGGCCACAATAGGCCGTCCTTCCTGGGTAAAATCCAGCGTATCTCTTTTCGATACCAATCCAGGGAACTGAATACGCATATTGGTCAGTACATCCATCGCTTCCCCGTAAGTATAGTAGCC